>JAZJZQ010000494.1:5351-6674 GCA_040389625.1 Pseudomonadota bacterium
GCCGGCGGTTGCGGCGGCGATTGCTGCAACTGCGGTTGCGGCATCACGACCGGCGGCGGCGCGGCCGGTTGCGGGCCGGGCGGCGGCACGATGGACGGCGGCGCCAGGTTGGGATTGCCCTGCACGCCCGCGTCGCTGGCCAGGTCGATGCGCTTGACCACGCCCCCTTCGGACAGCAGCACGTATTTGGGATGGACTTCCTTGACCGTCACGCCGGGCGCCACGTCGCGCCCCACGGCCAGCGCCACGGCCGGCTTGCCGTCCACGGCCACGATGGCGGCGCTGTCGCGGCCATCGCCGGCCGCCACCACGCCCTTGAGCTGGTAGTTGCTGGCCACGGCCACGGCGGTCTGGCCGCCGAACAGGCCCTTGGCCGCCTCCAGGCTGGGCTCCGGCGCCTGCGCCGCGGGCGCGGCCGCGATCGGGCGCTGCTGCGGCTTGAACAGCTGCAGGCCCCAGTAGGCGAGCGAGGCGGACAGGGCCGCCACGGCGGCCACGGTGAGAATGAAAGGCAGACGCTTCATGGGTTCCTTGTTCAGCGCACCAGCTGATTGATTTCGATAATGGGCATCAGCACCGCCAGCACGATCAGCAGCACCACCACGCCCATGGCCAGGATCAGGGCCGGTTCCAGCAGGCCGGCGATGGTCAGCGTGCGCCGCTCCAGGTCCTGTTCCTGGGAGCTGGCCGCACGGTCCAGCATGGCCGGCAGCTCGCCGGTGATCTCGCCGGCCCGTATCATGTGGATCAGCATGGGCGGGAAATGCTGCTGGGCCGACAGCGCCCGCGCCAGGCTCACGCCTTCGCGCACGTTGTCGCTGGCCTCGTCCACCAGCTCCTGCATGGCCACGTTGGACAGCGTGTCGCGGCTGGTCTGCAGCGCCCGCAGGATGGGCACGCCCGAGCCGGTGGTAATGGCCAGCGTGCTGGCAAAGCGCGCCGTGTTCAGGCTGCGCTCGAACTTGCCGTACAGGGGCGCCGTCAGCAGCCAGCCGTGCCAGCGCCGCTTGAGCACCGGGTTCTCCAGCGCGCGGCGCCACGCGAACCAGGCGCCCACCAGCAGCACGGCCACCAGCACGCCGTAATGGCGCACGAAGTCCGACACGGCCAGCATGACGATGGTCAGGAACGGCAGCTTCTGCTTGGTGTTGGCGAACACGGACACGATCTGCGGCACCACATAGGTCAGCAGGAAGATCACGATGGAAAACGCCACCACCGTCACGATGGCCGGATAGGTGAAGGCCAGCTTGACCTTCTGCACCAGCGCGTTGCGCCGTTCGATGTAGTCGGCCAGGCGCGACAGCACGCGCGACAGGTGGC
>JAZJZQ010000495.1:0-1564 GCA_040389625.1 Pseudomonadota bacterium
GTAAGATTGTGCTGCACGACGCTAAGAATAACAAGATTGAATGTCGGCGCCTCGCGTGAAGATTTCTATCTCAAGTAAGGGTGTCATTATGACCAGTTTGTCCAACGTAGCATTGAAGGAGCAACAACAGGGTAATCCCGGCGAAGCGGTGTACGTCGCTTCATTCGAGCACTTGCGCATGACGGATGTGGAATCGGTCGGCGGCAAGAACGCCTCTTTGGGCGAGATGATCAGCCAGCTGGCCGAAGCCGGCGTGCGTGTGCCGGGCGGCTTTGCCACCACGGCCCAGGCATTCCGTGACTTCCTGTCGTACAGCGTGGACGGCGGCCAGCCCCTGGCCGACCGTATCGCCGATCGCCTCGAGCATCTGAACATCGACGACGTGCGCGCGCTGGCCCAGGCCGGCGCCGAGATCCGCCAATGGATCATCGACACGCCGTTCCAGCCCCGCCTGGCCAAGGAAATCGAGGAGTTCTACCACCGCCTGGTGGCCGACTCGTCGACCGAAATGTCGTTCGCCGTGCGTTCTTCCGCCACCGCGGAAGACTTGCCGGACGCTTCGTTCGCGGGCCAGCAGGAGACCTTCCTGAACGTGGTCGGCATCGAAAACGTGCTGGACGCGATGAAGCACGTGTTCGCGTCGCTGTACAACGACCGCGCCATCTCGTATCGCGTGCACAAGGGCTTCACCCACGCCGAAGTGGCATTGTCGGCCGGCGTGCAGCGCATGGTGCGTTCCGACCTGGGCGCGGCCGGCGTGATGTTTACCATCGATACCGAGTCCGGCTTCAAGGACGTGGTGTTCGTCACCTCCAGCTATGGCCTGGGCGAGACGGTGGTGCAGGGCGCCGTCAATCCGGACGAGTTCTACGTCCACAAGCCGATGCTGGAAAAGGGCAAGTCGCCCGTCATCCGCCGCAACATCGGCTCCAAGCTGATCAAGATGGAGTTCACGGAAGAAGCCAAGGCTGGCCGCTCCGTGCGCACCGTGGACGTGCCGGTCGAGCAGCGCAACCGCTATTCGCTGAACGACAGCGAAGTGGTGGAGCTGGCCAAGTACGCCGTCATCATCGAGAACCACTATGGCCGCGCGATGGACATCGAGTGGGGCAAGGACGGCCGCGACGGCAAGCTGTACATCCTGCAGGCCCGTCCCGAGACGGTCAAGTCGCAGCACAAGGCGACCGACGCGCAGCAGCGCTTCAAGCTCAAATCGAGCGGCACCGTGCTGACCTCGGGCCGCGCCATCGGCCAGAAGATCGGCGCCGGTCCCGTGCGCGTCATTACCGATCCGTCGGAAATGGAACGCGTGCAGCCGGGCGACGTGCTGGTGGCCGACATGACCGACCCGAACTGGGAACCGGTGATGAAGCGCGCTTCGGCCATCGTCACCAACCGTGGCGGCCGTACCTGCCACGCGGCCATCATCGCCCGTGAACTTGGCGTGCCGGCAGTCGTTGGTTGCGGCGACGCGACCGAAGTGCTGAAGGACGGCACCTTCGTCACCGTGTCCTGCGCCGAAGGCGACGAGGGCAAGATCTACGACGGCCTGCTGGAAACGGAA
>JAZJZQ010000495.1:1579-1963 GCA_040389625.1 Pseudomonadota bacterium
CGTGCACCCGAAGGCGATCCTGGAATACCCGAACATCGACGCCGACCTGAAGAAAGCCGTGGAATCGGTGGCCCGTGGCCACGCGTCGCCCAAGGCCTTCTACATCGACAAGCTGGCCGAAGGTATCGCCACCATCGCCGCCGCGTTCTGGCCGAAACCGGTCATCGTGCGCCTGTCCGACTTCAAGTCGAACGAGTACAAGAAGCTGATCGGCGGTTCGCGCTACGAGCCGGACGAGGAAAACCCGATGCTGGGCTTCCGCGGCGCCGCGCGCTACCTGTCGCCGGACTTCGCCGAGTCCTTCGAGATGGAATGCCTGGCCATGAAGCGCGTGCGCAACGACATGGGCCTGACCAACGTCGAGATCATGGTGCCGTTCGTGCG
>JAZJZQ010000496.1:0-4191 GCA_040389625.1 Pseudomonadota bacterium
CTACACCGACATCGGCCGCGACGGCATGATGGGCGGCGTCAACATCGAAGCGACCGTGCGCCTGGCCCAGGCCGTCAAGATTCCCGTGATCGCCTCCGGCGGCCTGCACAACCTCGGCGACGTGGAAGCGTTGTGCGCGGTGCAGGACGAAGGCATCGAAGGGGTGATCTGCGGCCGATCCATCTACGAAGGCACGCTGGACCTGAACGCGGCCCAGCTGCGCGCGGACGAGCTGACCGACGGCGGCGCCGAATAAGCGTCCCCAGTTTCTTTGATTATGGCCTGCGGGCCGACGGGTTCCAACATGCTTGCAAAACGTATCATTCCCTGCCTGGACGTGACCGATGGCCGCGTCGTCAAGGGCGTCAACTTCACCGAGCTGCGCGACGCGGGCGACCCGGTCGAGATCGCGCGCCGCTATGACGAACAGGGCGCCGACGAACTGACCTTCCTCGACATCACGGCCACCAGCGACAACCGCGGCCTGATCCTGCACATCATCGAAGCGGTGGCGTCGCAGGTGTTCATTCCGCTGACGGTGGGCGGCGGCGTGCGCGAAGTGGCCGACGTGCGCCGCCTGCTCAACGCGGGCGCCGACAAGGTCAGCATGAATTCCTCGGCCGTGGCCAATCCGCAGCTGGTGTACGACGCCTCGCAAAAGCACGGTTCGCAGTGCATCGTGGTGGCGATCGACGCCAAGCAGGTGGCGCCGGGCAAATGGGAAGTGTTCACCCACGGCGGGCGCAAGGCCACCGGCCTGGACGCCATCGAGTGGGCGCAGAAGATGGAGCAGCTGGGCGCGGGCGAGATCCTGCTCACCAGCATGGACCGCGACGGCACCAAGTCCGGCTTCGACCTGGCGCTCACGCGCGGCGTGTCCGACGCCATCGGCATTCCCGTGATCGCCTCGGGCGGCGTGGGCGGCCTGCAGGACCTGGCCGACGGCGTCAAGCTGGGCCGCGCCGACGCCGTGCTGGCGGCCAGCATCTTCCACTACGGCCAGCACACGGTGCAGGAAGCCAAGCAGTTCATGGCGGCCCAGGGCATTCCCATGCGGCTGGCATGAGCGGAGGAACGATGATGGCTACCCCACCCAACAACGGCCTCGCCAAGGCCAAATGGCTGAAGAAAGTGCAATGGGACGAGAACGGGCTGGTGCCCGTGATCGCCCAGGAAGCGGGCAGCAACGACGTGCTGATGTTCGCCTGGATGAACCGTGAGGCGCTGGCGCGCACGGTGGAGCTGGGCGAGGCCGTCTACTGGAGCCGTTCGCGCAAGAAGCTGTGGCACAAGGGCGAGGAGTCCGGCCACGTGCAGAAGGTGCTGGAAATCCGGCTCGATTGCGACGAGGACGTGGTGCTGCTCAAGATCGAGCAGGCCGGCGGCATCGCCTGCCACACGGGGCGCCATTCCTGCTTCTTCCAGAAATTCGAGGGCGACGCCCTGGAAGGCGACTGGCAGGTCGCCGAGCCGGTGCTGAAAGACCCGGCCATCATTTATCCCGAACCCGCCAGGCCTGCACCGAAGGCCGTGGCCAAACCGAAAAGTACCAAACCAACATGAGTGCTATCCTGGACCGCCTGGCGGAAATCATCGAGTCGCGCAAGCTGGCCAACGGCGGCGACCCCGCCACTTCCTACGTGTCGCGCCTGTTCGCCAAGGGCGACGACGCGATCCTGAAAAAAATCGGCGAGGAAGCCACCGAAACCGTGATGGCGGCCAAGGACGCCCGCGTGGCCGGCGATGCGTCCAAGGTGCTGTACGAGTGCGCCGACCTGTGGTTCCATACGCTGGTGATGCTGGCCCAGTTCGACCTGAGCCCGCAGCAGGTGCTCGACGAGCTGGCGCGGCGCGAAGGCGTGTCCGGCATCGAGGAAAAGGCGGCCCGCAAGGACGAGCTGCGCGATGCGGCCGAATCGCAAAAACACGACTGACAAGGAGCGTTTGTGGACAACTGTATTTTTTGCAAGATTGCAGCAAAGCAGATCCCATCGACCATCGTCTACGAGGACGAGGAGTTGCTGGCATTTAAGGATATCCATCCGGCCGCGCCGGTGCATCTGCTGCTGATCCCCAAGCAGCACTTCGCCACCCTGTCCGACTGCACGGCCGGCCAGGCCGCCCTGCTGGGCAAGATGCTGGCGCTGGTGCCGCGCCTGGCCGAGGAATTCGGCTGCGCCGTCAGCTACGATGCGGACGGCACGCCGGCCGGCGGCTACAAGACCGTCATCAACAGCGGCCCGGACGGCGGCCAGGAGGTGTACCATCTGCACCTGCACCTGGTAGGCGGGCCGCACCCATGGCGCCGCCTGCATTAAGCGGTGGCGACGGGGCCGCTAAGTCTTAAGGACGAGGCCGGGCTAGTCCATGTGACAATTACATGACAGCACGCGCTTCGCTTATACTGTGTGTATTGGGTATAACTGAGTTCTTTGGGCGTACGCGCCCTGCAAGGGGAATAAGATGGGTTCTATGAGTATTTGGCACTGGCTGATCGTGCTGGTGGTCGTGATGCTGGTGTTCGGTACCAAAAAACTGGGCAACATGGGTTCGGACATCGGCAAGGCCGTCAAGGGCTTCAAGGATGGCGTACGCGGCGAGGAAGACAAGCCGGCCGCTCCGGCCGCCCCGCCCACCATCGACGTCGACGCGAAAGAGAAGAACAAGCTGTAAGCGGCGCGGGGCCATGGCCCCGTCCGCTATAGCCTGAGCCTTATGATCGATCTCGGTCTTTCCAAACTAGCCATCATCGGCGTTGTCGCCCTGGTCGTCATCGGTCCTGAAAAGCTGCCGAAGGTGGCGCGCATGGCCGGGTCGCTGTACGGCCGGGCCCAGCGCTACCTGAACGAAGTCAAGTCCGAAGTCTCGCGCGAGATCGAGATGGAGGAATTGAAGAACCTGCAGAAGGAAGTGCAGCAGGCGGCCCAGAACATCAAGCAGGACGTGGAAAGCTCGATCTCGGACAACCTGGCCGAAGTCGAGCACGCCTGGCACGACACGCCGTCGCTGACGACGTCCCAGCCCCTCATCAGCGCCACCCCGGACGACCTGGCGCGCAAGGCGCGCGAGTTCCGCCGCAAGAAGCTGGTGCGCAATTCGGCCATTCCCGGCTGGTACAAGCAGCGCCACGGCGGCAAGCAGCACGTGACGTCGGGCGCGGCGCGCGTGGCCCGTTTCCGCCCGCGCGGCAAATCCTCCTCCTCGTTTTATTAAATGACTAAACCTGAGCCGGGCGAAGAGACCTTTATCTCCCACCTGATCGAACTGCGCGACCGCCTGGTCAAGGCCTCGATCGGCATCGTGCTGGTGTGCGTCGGGCTGCTGGTATGGCCCGGCCCCTCGCGCATCTACGACATCATTGCCATGCCCATGATCGCCTCGCTGCCGGTGGGTTCGAAGATGATCGCCACCGGCGTCATCTCGCCGTTCCTGGTGCCGATGAAGGTGACGCTGGTGATCGCCTTCATCCTGGCCCTGCCGTGGGTGCTGTACCAGCTGTGGGCCTTCATCGCGCCCGGGCTGTACGCCCATGAAAAACGGCTGATCGCGCCGCTCGTCATCTCGTCCTCGCTGCTGTTCATGATGGGCGTGGCGTTCTGCTACTTCTTCGTGTTCGGCCGCGTGTTCAAGTTCATCAGCGAATTCTCGCCCCATTCGATCGCCGTCACGCCCGATATCGAGAATTACCTCGATTTCGTCATGTCGATGTGCCTGGCCTTCGGCGCCACCTTCGAGGTCCCCGTGGTGGTCGTGATCCTGGTACGCATGGGGTTGGTGAGCGTGGCCAAGCTCAAGGAAGTGCGGCCTTATGCCATCGTGGGCGCCTTCGTGGTGGCCGCCATCGTCACCCCACCCGACATCGTCAGCCAGTTCTCGCTGGCGTTGCCCATGTGCCTGCTGTTCGAGCTGGGCCTGCTGGTGGCGCCCGTGTTCGTCCGCGTGACCCAGGCGCCGGAAGAGGCGTCCTGACCAAGCAGTTGGGGTTGCGCTGGTTTCCGTTGCCGAGGCCGCCTTCCACGCCCCGGGTCCGGCAGATGCCGTAACGGTTGCCAGGGCACTTCAGCACTGTTGCGCCATCGTTAATGGCGGCTGCTCGCGTCAGGCAAACAGTTTGACGAGGATGACGGCGTTGGCGGCGACGGTGGCGAACATCAGCCAACGTAGTCCGTTCAGCTGCCGGGCCATATGCGC
>JAZJZQ010000497.1:0-1659 GCA_040389625.1 Pseudomonadota bacterium
GGCATACTGCAGGCGGCGCCGGCGCCGCGGTTTTCGGCGGCGGGGCACGTGCCGGGCGCGGTACCCCGGCGCGGCGAGCATGGCGCGGCCATCCTGCGCGCCGCCGGTTGCAGCGAACCGGACATCGCCGGCCTGATCCCGGCCCGCGCATAGGGCGACTGTTGCGGCGCCGCATCGGCAATGGGCGGCCGGCGGGCCCGAACCGGGGCCGCAAAATTGACATCGGCGCGCGAAAGCCCCAGACTTCCTGTCGGAAATGACGCACTGCGGCATAATATGGCCGGCGTGGCGCTGCGGCGCCCGCGTGCATCCAGCCTTTCGATCCCCGCTTTTAAGGAATTATCATGATTAAAGACGTAGTTGTTTTGAGCGCCGCCCGTTCCCCCATCGGCGCCTTCGGCGGTTCGCTGTCGGAGATGGAGCCGGCCGAACTGGCGGGTATCGTGATGAAGGAAACCATTGCCCGCTCCGGCGTCGAGGCTGCGGCCATCGGCAACGCCGTCGTCGGCACCTGCATCCCCACCGATGGCCGCTACGGCTACGTGTCGCGCGTGGCCTCGGTGCAGGCCGGCATGCCGATGGATTCCATCGCCATGCAGGTCAGCCGCCTGTGCTCGTCCGGCCTGCAGGCCATCGTGACGGCGGCCCAGGGCGTGATGCTGGGCGACTTTGAATACGGCATCGGCGGCGGCGTGGAAGTGATGTCGCGCGGCGGCTACATGCTGCCGGCGCTGCGCAGCGGCGCGCGCATGGGCGACACCAAGGCCATCGACATGATGACCTCGATCCTGACCGATCCGTTCGGCGTGGGCCACATGGGCATCACGGCCGAGAACCTGGCCACCAAGTACGGCATCTCGCGCGAAGAGCAGGACGCGTTCGCGCTGGAATCGCAGCGCCGCGCCGCGCTGGCCCAGGCCGAAGGCCGCTTCGCTTCGCAGATCGTGCCTATCGTGCGCCAGACCCGCAAGGGCGAAGTGGTGTTCGACGCCGACGAGCACCTGAAGCCTGCCACCACGCTCGAATCGCTGGCCAAGATGAAGCCGGCCTTCAAGAAGGACGGCACCGTCACCGCCGGTAACGCCTCGGGCATCAACGACGGCGCCGCCTTCATGGTGCTGGCCGACGCCGCCCTGGCAGCCCAGCGCGGCCAGACTCCGATCGCCCGCATCGTCAGCTACGCCGTCGCCGGTGTGCCGAACGACGTGATGGGCGAAGGTCCTATCCCCGCCAGCCGCAAGGCCCTGGCCAAGGCCGGCCTGAAGATGGACCAGATGGACGTGGTCGAATCGAACGAAGCGTTCGCATCGCAGGCGCTGGCCGTGACCAAGGTGCTGGAACTGGACCCGGCCAAGACCAACCCGAACGGCGGCGCGATCGCGCTGGGCCATCCGGTGGGCTGCTCGGGCGCCTTCATCGCCACCAAGGCGATCTACGAACTGCAGCGCACCGGCGGCCGTTATGCGCTGGTGACGATGTGCATCGGCGGCGGCCAGGGTATCGCCGTGGTGTTCGAACGCTGCTAATCAGCTACCGCAAGTAGCAAGCCGGCGCCGCGCCGGATGTCCGCCCCGGGCGGCGTCCGCCGCGGCGCCGTTTTTTTGGGTTCTTCACGGCTTTGCGGGAACGTGCTTTTGTGCCCGGCGTTTGCGTCGAGCC
>JAZJZQ010000498.1:0-1653 GCA_040389625.1 Pseudomonadota bacterium
GCGGCAAGCATTACCAGGAAAACGTGCAGACCACCATGGTGCCGGCCGGCGGCTCGACCATCGTCGAATTCGTGCCGCGCGTGCCAGGCAACCTGACGCTGGTCGACCACTCGCTCTCGCGCGCCTTCAACAAGGGCGCCATCGGCCTGCTGGCCGTGACCGGCCCTGAGCAGCCGGCCATCTATAGCAAGGGCATCAAGACGCCATTGCCGGGCGTCGCCAAGGCTGCCGCGCCTGCGCCGGCAGCACCGGTGGTGGTGACCGGCTCGGCCCACGCGGCCCAGCAGGTACGCGGCAAGCAGGTGTTCGAAGCCACCTGCGCCGCCTGCCACCAGGCCGACGGCAAGGGTGTAGCCGGCGTGTTCCCGCCCCTGGCCAATTCGGACTTCTTCCAGCAACGTCCCTATGAGATGGCGCACATCGTCATCAACGGCCGCAGCGGCGAACTGGTGGTCAACGGCGACCATTACAACGGCGTGATGCCGGCCCAGGACTTGAACGACGAGGACGTGGCAGCCGTCATCAACTACGTCAACGTTGAGCTCAACAAGGGCAAGCCGGTGATCACGCCGGCGCAGGTGCGCGACATGCGCAAGGCCAAGTAACCATGGCCGCCTCGCCACGCCATCTTGTCGCAGCCGGCCTGGCATTCTGCCTGGCGGCGCTGCCGGCACTGCCACGTGCCGCCGGGGCCAGCGGCGGCGACTACCGCCCGCTGCCCGGCGGCCAGCTGCGCAGCGTGCTACCGGCAGATGGCGTGGCGTCCGACGCCACCGTGGCCCCGTTCCAGATGCGTACCCGCCCCGTCACCAACGGCGAGTTCCGCGCGTTTGTGCGCCAGCATCCGGAATGGGAACGCGGCCAGGCGCCGGCCCTATTCGCTGCGCCCACCTATCTGCAAGGCTGGACCACCCCCGACGATCCGGCGCCGCTGGCGCTGGACGCACCCGTGATCCGCGTCAGCTGGTACGCAGCAGCGGCGTTTTGCGCCAGCGAGCAGGCCCGCCTGCCGCGCTGGTATGAATGGGAATTCGCGGCAGCGGCCGACGAGCGCCGGCCTGACGCCCGCGACGATCCGGCCTGGCTGGCCCGTATCCTGGACTGGTACGCCTCGCCCGGCCATGGCCCGCTGCAATCGGTGGCGGCCGGCGCACCCAACTACTACGGCCTGTACGACATGCACGGCCTGGTGTGGGAATGGGTGGACGACTTCAACGGCCTGTTCGTCAACGCCGACAGCCGCGCCAAGGGCGAACAGAAGACGCTCGACTACTGCGGCGGCGCCGCCGTCTCGCTGGCCGACCGCCGCAACTACGCGGTGCTGATGCGCCTGGCCCTGCTGGCGGCCATGGAAAGCCAGCAGGACGGCGCCAACCTGGGCTTCCGCTGTGCGCGCGACGCGGCTCCCTGAACTCTAGGAATTCATCATGACAATCCGTTCAAATTTCACCCGCGGCGCGCTGACCGGCGCGCTGCGCGGCACGCTGGCCTGCGCGCTGTTGCTGGCCGCAGCCCTGCCCGCGACCGCGGGACCTGCCTCACCGGCCGCCGCCGCCCATCCCGCCTTCTCCGGCGCCTCGCTGTACCAGCTGGAAACCACCCTGACCGACAGCCTGGGCCAGCGCAGCAGCCTGCGCGACATGGCCGGCCAGG
>JAZJZQ010000499.1:0-1522 GCA_040389625.1 Pseudomonadota bacterium
TAATCGATGGCATCGCCTTCCAGACCAACATCCTGGCCCTGAACGCGGCCGTGGAAGCGGCCCGCGCCGGCGAACAGGGGCGCGGCTTTGCCGTCGTCGCCTCGGAAGTGCGCAGCCTGGCCCAGCGCAGCGCCTCGGCCGCCCACGAAATCAAGGCCCTGATCAACGATTCCGTGACCCAGGTCCGGCTGGGCAGCACGCTGGTGGCCGACGCCGGCGTGACGATGACGGCCATTGTCGACAGCGTCAAGCATGTGACCGACATCATGGGCGAAATCATGGCGGCCAGCCAGGAGCAGACCTCGGGCATCGAGCAGGTCAACGCGGCCATCATGGACATCGATGGCGTGACCCAGCAGAACGCGGCGCTGGTGGAACAGGCCGCCGCGGCGGCGGCCTCGATGCAGGACCAGGCCAGCCGGCTGGCCGAGCTGGTAAGCATCTTCAAGTTGCCGGGCGCAGCCGCGCACCGGCCGCGCGCTGCGGCGACGGCGCCCGTCCTGCGGCGCCAGCTGGCATGAGCGGAAGTTAGGCGGCAATTGGGCGGCAAGCGCGCCGCAAATGCGTGGCCGGCTTGATCTGACGCCGGTTGCCCTGCCCGCGCGTGTGCGTCAAACTTGATTTGACGTGGGTTCGGCGCCCGGGAACGGCTTTCAAATACCTCACAAAGTGATATAGTTTCCTCAACAGGGGCATGGCCATAGTCCCCTGCCGGTCACAAGCCAATCAACTCGAGGAGATGCGATATGAGCACGTTAGACTTTTTGAAGATGCCGTTTTCCGCCCACGGCGCCTGGGACAAACTAAGCCAGGTCCACCCCGCAATCTGGAAGACCCTGCTGTCGCTGGTGCTGCCGCTGTCGCTGATCCCGCCTGCCATGTTGATCTACGCTGGCAGCCACCATCCCGAGGTCTACTGGATGACGGCCTCGGCCCAGCGTTTCCAGATGATCGCCGTCCTGTTCCTGGTGGCCGAGCTGTGCACCGTACCGCTGATGGCGCAGGCCATCAAGACCATCGCCGAGGCGCACCAGGTGCGCGTCGAATTCCGCGACACGCTGCTGCTGGCGGCCATTTCGGCCGTGCCCATGTGGCTGTCGGCGCTGGCGCTGGCCATTCCCAGCCTGCTGCTGACGGTAGCCATCCTCGTGGTGGGCCTGCTGGCCGCGTTGATGCTGCTGTTCCAGGGCAGCACCACCATCCTCAAGATCAGCAACGACATGGAAGCGCAGGAAATCTGCTCCCAGGCCTACGCCGTCGGCGCCCTCGTGTGGACGCTGCTGTGCGTATTCGTCAAGCTGAGCCTGATGTCCTGACCGGCATCCCCAAAAAATGGGGACGTAACACGGTTTTCAAATTATTGGGGACGTAACACCGTTTTTTGAATTCGGTGTTACGTCCCCCATTTTTTTCTGCCTACTTTGGTTCAGCCCGGCTGACGGGCTGGATGACGCTTAGAAGTGGTATTCGGCCCGCAGCATCGGCGTCTTGGCCACGTAGCCCTGGCCGCCCGTGGTGGCCG
>JAZJZQ010000500.1:0-2546 GCA_040389625.1 Pseudomonadota bacterium
GTCTTGCCCTGCACCTTGTAGCCACCCAGCTGGTGCACCGATTGCGGCGTCAGGCCCAGGTGGGCGCACACGGGCACCGAGCGCTCCGTCAGGAAGCGCACGGTATCGGCCAGCCAGGCGCCGCCTTCCAGCTTGACCATGTGGGCGCCGGCCTGCATCAGCTTGACGGCGTTGTGGAAGGCCGCTTCCGGCGTGGCGTAGCTGCCGAAGGGCATATCGGCCAGCACCATGGCCGACTTGCTGCCGCGCGCCACGGACGCCGTGTGGTAGGCGATTTCGTCCACCGTGACGGGCAGGGTGGAGGTGTGGCCGTTGCAGACCATGCCCAGCGAGTCGCCGATCAGCAGCACTTCCACGCCGCAGCGGTCCATCAGCGCGGCGAAGCTGGCGTCGTAGCAGGTCAGCATGGTGATCTTCTCGCCGGCCGCGCGCAGCGCGTTGAGCGAGGGGATGGTGACGGCCTTGGTAACGACCGGCTTGGACGGCGCGGGCGTGGCGGCGGGTTTTTGGCTCGCCGTCATTTCGGTTCCTTGCAAATATCCAGACATGGGTATCCTCGATAGTAAAAAAAAGGCATCGGCGCTAGTGTAGACCTTTGCCGGCGGGCGCGCAGGGCGCGCCGAAAAATGGGGAAATCAGTGCGGCGCCACGTCAGCTGCGGAAGATGAAATAGACCGCGCCCACCAGGCACAGGCCGGCCCAGATGTAATCGAGCTTGAACGGCTGGCCCATGAAGAACATGGCGAACGGCACGAACACGGTCAGCGTGATCGCTTCCTGCATGATCTTGAGCTGGGCCAGGCTGTACTGGCTGTAGCCGATGCGGTTGGCCGGCACCTGCAGCAGGTATTCGAACAGGGCGATGGCCCAGCTGAGCAGCGCCGCCACCCACCAGGCCTTGCTGGCCAGGTTTTTCAGGTGGCCGTACCAGGCCACCGTCATGAAGACGTTGGACAGGATCAGCAGGCCGACGGTCTGCACGATGACGGGAATCTGCATATGCCCCTCAGCTTAGAAGACTGATGCCCTGGTCCGCCACCGCCGCCGCGTAGTCGCGCGCCGGGCCGCGGCCGGGGATGACGACGTCCGGCGCCAGTTCCAGCAGCGGCACCAGCACGAAGGCCCGTTCCGCCATGCGCGGATGGGGCACGGTCAGCGTGGGGCTGGCGATCTGCCGGTCGCCGTACAGCAGCAAGTCCAGGTCCAGCGTGCGCGGGGCGTTGCGGTAGGGGCGCTCGCGCCCGTGCGCCTGCTCGATGCCGTGCAGGGCCTGCAGCAGCGCTTCCGCGTCCAGCGTGGTGGTCATGCTGGCCACGGCGTTGATGTAGTCGTCGCCGCTGGAGTCGATGGGCGCGGTGCGGTACTGGCCCGACACGCCCAGCAGGGTGCAGCCGGGCAGGCGGCGCAGGCGCTCGATGGCGTCGGCCACGTTGGCGCGCGCGTCGCCCAGGTTGGCGCCGATGCCGATGTAGGCGGTGATGTTCATGCGGATGTCATGCTAGAGAGTGATGGGATGCGGATGCGGATGCCGGTGCGAGCGGGGCTCGCACCACCTGCCATGATGGCCGGCCTTACTCGCCGCCGCCTTCCGTTTCGCGTGCCACGCCTTCTTCCCGGCCGCCTTCCTGGCCGGCGCGGTTGCGTGGGCCGCGGCGCGGCGGACGCTTGCGCTTGGCGCCGGCGGCACCGGCGGCCGGGCCGCGGTTGGCGTTGCTGACCAGTTCTTCGCGGATGGTTTCGTCACCCTCGTAGAACGCGGTCCACCATTCGCCGAGGTCCGATTCGATCTCGCCCGAGGCGCAGCGCAGCAGCAGGAAGTCGTAGCCGGCGCGGAAGCGCGGGTGTTCCAGCAGCTTGGACGGGGTCTTGCCGGTGCGGCGCTCGAAGCGCGGCTGCATGGCCCAGATGTCGCGCATGTCGGAACCGATCTTGCGCTGCAAGGCCAGCTTTTCCGTCTGCGACTCGAGCACGTCGTCGGCCGCCAGGTGCAGCGCGGGGATGGGGAATTCGCCGGCCGCGCGGTAGGCGGTCCACTTTTCCAGCACCTGGTGCCACAGCAGCGAGGCGAACAGGAAGCCGGGCGAGACGGTCTTGCCGGCGTGGATGCGGGCGTCCGTCGAGTCCAGCGCCAGGGTGACGAACTTCACGCCCAGCGGCTGCTCCAGCACCACGTCCAGCAGCGGCAGCAGGCCGTGGTGCAGGCCTTCCTTGCGCAGTTGCTGCAGGCAGGCCAGGGCCTGGCCGCTCATGAGCAGCTTGAGCATCTCGTCGAACACGCGGGCCGCCGGCACGTTGTCGATCAGCGGCGCCATCATGCGGATCGGCGCGGCGGTGGTCGGCTCGATGTGGAACTGCAGCTTGGCCGCGAAGCGCACCACGCGCAGCATGCGCACCGGGTCTTCGCGGTAGCGCGCCTCGGGCTGGCCGATGATGCGCAGCGTCTTGCTGCGGATGTCCTCGATGCCGCCGTGGTAGTCCAGCACCTGTTCGGTGGCCGGGTTGTAGTACATGGCGTTGATGGTGAAGTCGCGCCGCACCGCGTCCTC
>JAZJZQ010000501.1:0-14606 GCA_040389625.1 Pseudomonadota bacterium
ACCTGGACATTGGACACCTCGCCGGATTGCGCGACCTGCCAGGACTGGATCGCATTGTTGTGGTAGATGGACTTGGTGCCGCGCACGGCGCGCAGCTCGTTGATCTTGGGCTGCACATAACCCGTCTCGTCGATCGCGCGCGACTGCAGCACGGAGGGCGTGCCGTCCCATGCCCAGTCGATGTTAAAGCGCGTCAGGCACTTGGGCAGCACGGGCGATTCGAGACGCGCCGTGCGCCAGTTGCGCCCGCCGTCCACGGACACGTCGACCCGCTTGATCCGGCCCCGTCCCGACCACGCCAGGCCCGTAATGTTGTAAAAGCCCTGGTCGAGCAGGGTTTGCCCGGCCGACGGCGTGGTGATGACGGACTTGCATTCCTGGATGGAGGTGTACTGGCGGAAGTTCCCGTCCGGCATGGCATCGATGTAGTGGACTGCCTCGTCCTTGGTGGCATAGGGCTGGTCGCCCACCTCGATCCGGCGCAGCCACTTGACCCACGACACACCTTGCACGCCCGGCACCACCAGGCGCAACGGATAACCGTTCTCGGGCCGCAGCATTTCGCCGTTCATGCCCCACGCCACCAGCACATCGTCGAGCGCCCGGTCGAGCGCGATGGTGCGCGTCATGGCCGAGCCGTCGCCGCCTTCGGCCAGTACGACGCGCGCATTTTTCTTGTCGTACCCGCAGTCTTCCAGCAGCACGGACAGTGGCACGCCTGTAAATTCGCTGCAGCTGAGCATGCCGTGCGAGTACTGCACGGTGGGCACGGCCACGTTCCCCCACTCCATGGCCGTGTTGGCGCCGCACTCGATGAAGTGCATGCGCGACACGGACGGCATGCGCATGAGCTCGTCCATGGTGTAGACCTTGGGCGTCTTGACCATGCCGTTGATCATCAGCCGGTGGTGTGCCGGGTCGATGTCATACCAGCCCTGGTGGTGGCGTTCGAAATGCAGGCCGCTGGGGGTGATGATGCCGAACAGCCCCTGCAGCGGGGTGAAGGCGACGGAGGCGGCGCCCACCCGCGTCAGGCCGGGCGATTCGCGCCGCAGCAGATTGGTTTCGTATTTGGACGGCATGCCGTAGGGATTGCTGGCCACCGGCTTGCCCAGCGTGCGCGCATGCTCGGGCAGGTTGAGGATGTCGGGATCGCCGCCCGCCTGGGCCAGCGCGGGGCCGCCAGCCAGGGCCCCGGCGGCGGCCAGGAAGCTGCGGCGCAGGAAGCCGCGCCGCTGCTCGTTCCATCCCTCGGCCGTGATGTCGGCAGCCAGTTTGCCGTCGACGAAATGCTCGGGCGCGCGCAGGATGCGCCCCCGCTGCTTGGGTACGTTTGCCATGACCTGGTCTCTCTCCTCGATACAACAATATAGTTATATAATCATTTAGGCATATATAGATTACAAGGCGGCCGCCGCCTGCGCGGCCTGCCCTTACGCGTCGCCGACCATGAACGTGCCCGCCACCTTCTCCGCGGACGCGCGACTTTCGATCCGGCTGGCCATTTGTCCGCAGACGGTGCGGCACAGGTCGATCGTAGCCTGGTCATCTATCCGGTAATAGACTTGCGTACCTTCCTTGCGCCGGCCCAGTATCCTGGCCCGGTACAGCATGTTCAGCTGGCGCGACACGTTGGCCTGGGTCGATTCGATCTCGGTGACGATCTCGCCCACGGCACGCTCGCCGCCGCACAACGCGTGCAGGATCTTGAGCCGCGTCGGTTCCGACAGCAGGAAGAAGTAGTTCGACACTTCCTCGAACACGGCACCCATGGCTTCCCGGCCTAAATTCTCTTTCATCTTACAATTCACTATATGCCTATATACGCATATAACCAGATTTGCCCGGTAAACGCAAGTGCGGGGACCGGCCCCGCCCTGCCCCCTATCTGGCCTGCAGGCTTTCCCGCTCCATCAAAATATAAGTGCCGTAGGCGTTCAGCCGGTTGGCGGCGGCAAAGGCGGGATACTGCGCGAAGCGGCCCCAGTCCGTTTGCGCATAGGCTTGCTCGAACGGCACCATGTCGGCCACGGCCGCGCCCATCTTGTCGCGCAGAAACAACAAGTAATCGCGGGTCAGGGCGATGTCGGCCAGCGGCGCGCGCGACATGGCGCCATGGCCGGGCACCACCACTTGCGGGCGCAGGGCCAGCATGCGCTCGAGCGCCGTCAGCCACACCTTGCTGTCGGCGTCGCCCACGAAGGGGATGCGGCCCGTGAAGAACAGGTCGCCCGCGAACAGCATGCGGTCCTCGTCCACGGCCAGCATGATGTCGCCTTCCGAATGGGCGCCGCTACTGTCGATGATACGCAGGTGCAGGCCGCCCATCTCGAACGCCAGTTCGCCACTGGGCCCGAAACTGAGCCAGCGGTCGGCCGGCACCAGCCGGGTCTGCTCGTTGACCCACGGCGCCAGCGCGCTGCGGCGCTGTTCCAGCCGTTCGCGCGCCAGGTCCGAGGCCAGGTACAGCTTGCCATTTTCGTGGGCCCACACTTGCGCCCCGCGCGCCTTGAACGCCTGCAGGCCGTAGAAATGGTCGGCGTGGTAGTGGCTGACGATCACGCGCCGCACAGGCTGGCGCGTCACCCTGGCGATGGCCTGCAACATGGCCTCGCCCAGGGCCGGACTGCCCAGCGTGTCGAACACGAGCACGCCGTCGGCCGTGACGACAAAGCCGGCGTTGGACATGAACCCCTGGTTGTCGGCCCCGGCTACCCCGGATTGGCCCTGGAAATAATAAACGTGGGGCGAGACGGGAATGGCCTGCAGCCGCAACGGTGTGGATGGAGGCGGCGGAGCCGTGGCCGGCGCGGCGGCCATTATGGGGAGCGCAGCCGGGGCCGCAGCGGAGACGGGCGCGGGCACGGCCCCTGCCTGTCCCAGCGGCAGTAACAGCAGCGGCGGCAGCAGCAGCGTCAACGCCAGCAGCCTGGCCCTTCCCTTGATCGAAACACCCATACAGTCTCCCTGTTGCGCCGCGGCCCGGGCCGGCGTTACGGGGCCGTCGCGGCTTGCTATTTAACATCAATATAGCACCATTTGCATATATGCCTATAGAGGCATATATGCTTTAATTGTTCCGATGCGCAACGATACGGAGAAGGCTGCCATGAACTTGCTGACGCTGATGGAATCGGTGGGCGAATCCCAGACCCTGGCCCTGGGCGGCCTGCTGATCGGGCTGTGCTTCGGCTATCTGGCACAGCGTTCGCGCTTTTGCCTGCGCTCGGCCGTGATCGAGACTTGCCATGGCCAATTGGGCGGCAAGCTGGCCGTGTGGCTGCTGGCCTTCGGCGCGGCCGTCTCACTGACCCAGCTGTTCATCATGGCCGGCCTGCTCGACGTGAGCAGCGCCCGCCAGCTGGCCACGCGCGGCACCTTGTCCGGCGCGCTGGCCGGTGGCCTGCTGTTCGGCTGCGGCATGATACTGGCCCGAGGCTGCGCCAGCCGCCTGTTGATCCTGGCCGGCACGGGCAACCTGCGGGCCCTGCTGTCGGGCCTGGTGTTCGCCGTCGTGGCCCAGGCCGCGCTGGGCGGCGTGCTGGCGCCGCTGCGCCTGGCCATCAGCAACTGGTGGACTATCGACGGCGGCGACGCGCGTGACCTGCTGCTGTGGTGCCACGCCGGCCACGGCGCGGGACTGGCGTTCGGCCTGGCCTGGCTGGGCGGCGGCCTGGCCTTCGCCTGGCGCGCCCGCCTGGGCCTGCGGCCAGCCGCGGCCGGCATGGCCTGCGGCGCCATGGTGGCCTGCGCCTGGCTGTTCAACTATCAAGTGTCGGCCCAGGCCTTCGAGCTGGTGCCCGTCAAGAGCCTCAGTTTCACGGGACCGGCGGCCGACATGCTGATGCTGGTGCTGTCGCCGCCCGGCAAGCCGTGGAATTTCGACATCGGCCTGGTGCCCGGCGTGGCGGCCGGCGCCTTCCTGGGCGGGCTGACGGGGCGCGAACTGAAGCTGGAAGGCTTCCGCGATGGCCTGAGCATGCGGCGCTACCTGGCCGGCGCCGCCTGCATGGGCCTGGGCGGCATGCTGGCCGGCGGTTGCGCCGTGGGGGCCGGCGTGTCTGGCGCGGCCGTGTTCGCGCTGACAGCCTGGATCACCCTGTTCGCCATCTGGGCCGCGGCCGCCGTGACGGACCGCTTGCTGGACCGGACGCCCGCCTGACTCGCGTCCCAGCCCCGTCCGCCCCGCCTTCCCGGCTGCCATGGGCGGCTCTTTTTTTGCCAAGTGGCATAATTGCCACAAAATCATCCCTTCACGGCGGTCAAGTTCTCGCGCAAAATGGGGCGGCAAGGATACACTTGCTACAGCAGCAATTGCTTGTCCAAAATAAACAGGCTCGCCGGGCGGGCCAACCAGGCCAAAGTACACGATGCATACTTTCCAGTTCCATTTCCGTTGCGCTTGGCAGCGTTGAGCTACGCGGGCCATGCGCCTGGGGGCGGCAGCCTGCCCGCTCCGGCCGTGCGCGCGGCCGGCTGGCTGCTGGCCGCCCTGTTGGCGCTGGCAGCCGTCCCGGTGCGCGCCGATCCCAACGCGGCGCCCGACAGCGGCGCGGCCCACGCGTCCCGCGCCGACCAGCTGGCCCAGGCCGCCGACCCGGCGCGCCGCCCGCGCCCGGGTGCCGGCACGCTGGCTGTGCTTTACCCCGACATCGGCGAACCATACCGCAAGGTCTTCACGGAAATCGTGGAAGGCATAGAAGACCAGGCCCAGCTGCGGGTGCACGGTTATCCGGTGGCCGCCGGCGCCGACCCGGCCGAACTGCAGGCCGCGTTGAAGAACAGCGGTTGCCGTATCGTCATCGCCCTGGGCCGCCAGGGCTTGAAGACGGCCAGCAGCCTCGATCTGCCGCTGGGCATGGTGGTCGGTGGCGTCAGCTCGGTGCCCGAGGCCGACAAGCTGAACGGCATCAGCCTCACCCCGGATCCGGCCCTGCTGTTTTCCCACCTGAAAGGCTTGCTGCCGGGAATACGGCGCATCATCGTTGTCTATAACCCACAAACCAATGAAGCGCTGCTGCGGCTGGCCCGCGAGGCGGCCCGTGCCCAGGGCCTGGAGCTGCTGGCGCTAGAGGCGACCGACCTGGCCGGCGTGGCGCACCGTTACGAGTCGGCCTTCGCCACCGCCGACGGCCGGCGCGACGCCCTGTGGCTGCCGCCGGACGCGCTCACCGTGGACGAGGGCGTGATCCTGCCCATGGTGCTGCGCGAGTCGTGGAATCGCAACATCGCCATTTTCTCCAGCAGCATCGTGCATGTGCGCAAAGGCGCCCTGTTCGCCCTCTATCCCAACAACTTCGAATTGGGACGCGACCTGGCCACGCTGGCCCTGGCCCGCCTGAACGGCGACACGGCCCGGCGCGGGGTGGCGCCGTTGCGGGCCGTGCGCACGGCCCTCAACACGCGCAGCGCCAGCCACATGGGATTGAATCTTTCCACTAGTCAACAACGTAGTTTTGATGCAATATTCCCCGAACCGTGACCTGAACTCATACTCTATGTTTTCTGGAAACAAATTTCCTTTAGGTTAACTTGGTTCAGCATATATACTACGGCGTACTTTTGCCCCGGGTGTCCACGGGGCGGCTACCGACTGCTTAATGAATAATCAGAACCTTTTCGCCGGCCGCCTGGTGCGTGCCGGCACCGCTTTGCTGCTGGCGCTGGCCGCCGCATGCAGCCCGGGCGCCGCCAGCGCCCAGCGCGCCGAGCCGCCCTCCATCATCGACCTGCCCGGCGCTTCCCGCTCCGACGTGGGGGCGCTGATGGACCGCATCGAATCGGGCACCGTGGCCGTGCCGGCCGCCTACCGTCCCGTCACCCTGGCCCAGCTGGAAGACCAGTTGCGCCGGCCCGAACTGCAAGCGTCGATCGGCAAGGGCGGCACCATCGCCGTGCTGTATCCGAACGTGGAAGAACCGTTCCGCTCGGCCTTCGTCAGCATGATCCAGGGCATCGAGGAGCGCACCAAGCTGCGCGTGCGCAGCTATCCGGTCGACCCGCGGGTCGACACGGCCGAACTGAACGCCACCCTCAAGCACAACGGCACCCGGGTCGTGATCGCGCTGGGCCGCCAGGGCTTGAACGCGACGGCCGGGCTGGACAAGGAAATCACGGTGCTGGCCGGCGGCGTGCTGCTGCTGTCGGAAGCCGACAACGTGGCCGGCATCAGCATGACGCCTGACCCGGCCCTGCTGTTCGCCCGGCTGCGCGTGCTGCTGCCCGAGCTCAAGCGCGTGATCGTCGTCTACAACCCGCAAAAATCGGAGTGGCTGATCAAGCTGGCGCGCGAAGCGGCCCGCAGCCAGGGCCTGGAACTGTCCACCCACGTGGCCGGCGACCTGGCCCGCGCGGCCCAGCTCTACCCGCAGCTGATCGCCGCCGCCGACAACCGCCACGACGCCGTCTGGCTGCCGCACGACACCACCACCGTGGAGGAAGGCACCATCCTGCCGCTGGTGCTGCGCGAATCGTGGAACAGTGGCGTGCCCCTGTTCTCGAGCAACGTACTGCACGTGAAGAAGGGCGCGCTGTTCGCCATGGTGCCCAACAACGTGGAGCTGGGCCGCACGCTGGCCAGTTCCGCGCTGGGCGTGATCGCCGGCGACAACAAGCGGCGCAGCCTGACGCCGCTGCGCGAACTGCAGACGGCCATCAACGTGCGCACGGCCAGCCACATCGGCCTCAATCTCGGTTCGCGCCAGCAACGCAGTTTCGACTTCGTCTATCCCCAGCCGTGAAGCGTTAGCATCCCCTTAGACTCCTGAGCACGGTAAACATGTTTCGTCACTACTTACGCCGCACCGGATTCCAGCATCAACTGACCGTCATCGTCTCGGCCGCCATCCTGGTGCTGGCCCTGTTCTCGTCGTTCATGAACTCGTGGGAGGCGCGCTCGCGCATGCGCGAGCACTTCATCGGCCAGGGTCAGCGGGTGGCGGAAAACCTGGCCCGCCAGAGCACGCTGGCGCTGCTGTTCCACTCGCCGGAAAACGCGCGCGACGTGGTCACTTCCACCCTCGCCTTCCCCGACGTGGTGGGGGTGCAGATCAGCGATGCCAAACACAAGGTGCTGTTGTCCAAGGTGCAGGGCGAGGCCACGCTGGACGCGGCGGCCGGGCGCGGCGCCAGCCTGGCCCATGCCGGCCTGGTGAGCGAAAGCGCGGATGCGTGGCTGTTCGCCGCCCCCGTGTTCGGCGGCCAGGCCGAGGCTTCGCCGTTCGAGCTGCAGGAGCGCCAGCCCCAGTTGCTCGGCTATGTGCACGTCCAGTTCGGCAAGGACACGCTGCAACGGTTGACCCTGTCGCTGTTGCTGGGCAACCTGGCCATCAGTCTGTCGTTCGCCGTGATCCTGCTGTTGCTGGTGCGCCTGCTCACGCGCCACATGATCAACCCGCTCAACGCCCTGTCGACCCTGATGCGGCGCGCCGAGGCGGGCGAATCGGGCATGCGCGCCAAGCCGGCCGGCCCGCGCGACCTGATCGAGATGGGCCAGGCCTTCAACAAGATGATGAACGTGCTCGAGCAGCGCGAGGCCGAACTGATGGACTCGCGCGACGCGGCCGTCAACATGGCCCAGATGAAGGCCCAGTTTGCCGCCACCGTCAGCCATGAAGTGCGCACCCCGCTCAACGGCGTGGTCGGCATGCTCGACATGCTCAAGGAAATGCGGCTCAACCAGCGCCAGCAGGAATGCGTGGACGTGGCCTGGAATTCCTCGCGCACCCTGATCGACCTGATCAACAACATTCTCGACTACTCGAAGATGGAGGCCGGCAAGCTGGCGCTGGAAGAAGTGGACTTCGAGCTGCGCACGCTGCTCGAAGAAGTGGTGGAGCTGGTAGCCCGGCCGGCCCAGCAGAAAGGGGTGGAAATCGCCTACCTGCTCGATATGGCCGTGCCGGCCCGCATCACGGGCGACGCCCTGCGCCTGCGCCAGATTCTCATCAACCTGCTGGGCAACGCCGTCAAGTTCACGGAACAGGGCGAAGTGGCACTCAGCGTCACCCCGGCCGCTGTGGGCGACGACGCCGGCCTGCGCTTCGAGGTGCGCGACAGCGGCATCGGCATGAGCCTGGAAGCCCAGCGCCACCTGTTCGAATCGTATGTGCAGCCCGACCCGTCGACCACGCGCCGCTACGGCGGCACGGGCCTGGGCCTGGCCATCTGCAAGCAGCTGGTGGGCTTGCTGGGCGGCGAAATCGGCGTCACCAGCGTGCCAGGCGCCGGCACCACCTTCGTGTTCACCGTGCGCTGCCGGCCCGCCGCCGCCCAGCCGGCCGCACCGGCCGACGCCACCCTGGCCGGCGTCCCCGTGCTGGTGGTCGACGGCAGCGAGCTGGTACGCACCTTCCTGCGCCAGGCGCTGGAACGGCACGGCGTGCGCTGCCAGGCCACCGGTTCCGGCGGCGCCGCGCTGAGCGAACTGAAGGCGGCAGCCGCCGCCGGCCAGCCCTACCGCGCCGCCATCCTCGACATGACGGCCACCGACGACGACGGCGCCGACCTGGCGGGCCGCATCGACGCGGCCGGCCTGGGCACGCAACTGCTGGTGCTGGACCGCTTCGGCCCGGCCGCCGGCGGCACCACCATTAGCGGCCACGCCACGCTGGGCAAGCCGCTGCGCCAGGAACGGCTGCTGGCCGCCCTGCGCACCCTGCTGGCCGGCCGCCCCGCGCCCGAACCGCAACAGCTGGTCCCGGCCGGCCCGCCGCCGGCGCGCCAGTTCCGCGTGCTGGTGGCCGAGGACAACCGCACCAACCAGATGGTGGCGGCCGGCATGCTGGCCATGAACGGCTGCGTGTGCGAATTCGCCGCCAACGGCCGCGAGGCCGTGCAGGCGGCCGAGCGCGGCCAGTACGACCTGATCCTGATGGATTGCAGCATGCCGGAGATGGACGGCTACGAGGCCACGGCCCATATCCGGCTGGCCGAGGAAGCGCTGGGCCGGCGCACCCCGCTGGTGGCCATGACGGCCAACACCCAGCGCGGCGACGCCGAAAAGTGCCTGGCCGCCGGCATGGACGACTACCTGGCCAAGCCCATCACCCTGATCGAGCTGCGCCACAAGCTGGAGAAATGGCTGCCGCACGGCAGCGACGCCGCGCCCCATGGCCAGCCGGCCGCGCCGGCCGCCGCGCCGGAGGAAGAGCGCGAGCGCGGCACGGCGCCGGCCAGCCCCGTCGACCGCGACGTGTTCGACAAGCTGCGCGACATCCTGGGCGCCACCCTGCCGCACGCCCTCACCCCCTTCCTGGAAGACGCGCCGGCCAGCCTGGACGAACTGGAACAGGCGGTCCACGGCGGCGACATCGAGACGGCGCGGGCCCGCGCCCACGCCCTCAAGGGTTCGTCCGGCAACCTGGGCGCCACCGAACTTGCCCAGCTGGCCGCGCAGGCCGAACAGCTGGCCATCGCCCATAAGGTGGCCGAGATCGCGCCGCTGCTGCCGCGCCTGCGCGCCAGCTATCACGACGTGGCCACCTTCCTGCACCAGCAGCTGGGCGGCGCCGCCGCCGACGGCGCACTGGGCGGCGAAGACATGCCGCAGGTGCTGGTGGTGGACGACGACCGCAGCACCCGCAGCACGCTGCGCTACACCTTGCAGCGCGACGGCTTCCGGGTCGAGGAGGCGGCCGACGGCGCCCAGGCGCTGGCCATGCTCAAGCGCTTCCAGCCCGACGTGATCCTGATGGACGCCGTGATGCCCGTGATGGACGGCTTTACGGCCTGCGCCCGCCTGCAGGAACTGCCCGGCGGCAGCGGCATTCCGGTGCTGATGATCACGGCCCTGCAGGACAATTCCTCCGTCGAGCGCGCGTTCGCGGCCGGCGCCAGCGACTACATCCCCAAGCCCATCCACTATGCCGTGCTGTCGCAGCGCGTGCGCCGCATCATCGAAGGCAACCGGGCCGAGAAGCGCATCCGCCACCTGGCCTACAACGACTTGCTGACGGGCCTGCCCAACCGCACCCTGTTCTTCGAGCTGCTGGGCCAGAGCATCGAGGCGGCCGCCGCGGCCGACAGCCAGGTGGCCGTGCTGTTCATGGACCTGGACCGCTTCAAGTACGTCAACGACAACCTGGGCCACGACGTGGGCGACCGCCTGCTGCAGGCCGTGGCCCAGCGCGTGCGCCACAGCGTGCGCAACGTGGACACGGTGGCGCGCCTGGGCGGCGACGAATTCACCGTCGTGCTGAGCGACCTCGATGGCCCCGGTGCGGCCGCCACGGCGGCCCACAACATCTGCCGCATGCTGGCCACCCCGTTCCAGATCGACGGCCACGACATCTTCGTCACCAGCAGCGTGGGCATCGCCATGTATCCGCACGACGGCACCGACGTGGCCACCCTGGTCAAGCATGCCGACAGCGCCATGTACCGCGCCAAGAAGACCAACACCGGCTTCCAGTTCTACGAGGCGTCGATGGAGCAGTCCATCTCCGAGCACGTGCGGCTCGAGAGCGACCTGCGGCGGGCGCTGGAACTGAACCAGCTGGAGGTGTACTACCAGCCCCAGTCGAGCTTCGCCACCGGCCAGATCGTGGCCATGGAAGCGCTGGTGCGCTGGCACCATCCGACCCGCGGCATGGTATCGCCGGCCGAGTTCATCCCGCTGGCCGAGGAAACGGGCATCATCATCGCGCTGGGCGACTGGGTGCTGCGCACGGCCTGCGCCCAGCTCAAGGCCTGGCACAACGAAGGCTTGCCGCCACTGCGGGTGGCCGTCAACCTGTCGGTGCGCCAGCTGCTGCAAAAGGATTTCTCGCGCACGGTGGAAGCGGTGCTGGCCGATACCGGCCTGGCGCCCCACCTGCTGGAACTGGAGATCACGGAAAGCACGCTGATGGAAAACGCCCAGGACACGCTGACCGCCCTGCACCGCCTGCGCTCGCTGGGCGTGCGGCTGTCGATCGACGACTTCGGCACCGGCTACTCGTCGCTGTCCTACCTCAAGCGCTTCCCGGTCGACATCATCAAGATCGACCGCTCCTTCGTGCGCGACGTGCCGCAGGACGCGGACGACGCGGCCATCGTCACCGCCATCATCGCCCTGGCCCACAGCTTGCGGCTGGAAGTGGTGGCCGAGGGCGTGGAAACGGTGGCCCAGCTGCACTTCCTGCAGGCCCGCCATTGCGACCTGCTGCAAGGCTACCACCTGAGCCCGGCCATCCCGGCCGCCCAGTTCGCGGCCCTGATCCGCCAGCACGAAGCGGCCATCGTGCGCGTCTGACTCCGGCACAGGCAGCGGCGGGGGCGGTATGCCCGCCGGACTGCTTGCGGCAACGTGTCTCGTTTGACCTGCCAGAGCTGTCGCGTTTTGTCTCGTTTTGTCTTGTTCGCCCAGGAAATTCGGGGCCGGACAAGACGAGACAAAACGAGACAGAACCAGACAGGCCAACGAGACAGCTTGCCGGATGCACCTGGCCGGCCTACCCACCCCGCCGGTCACCACCTTCCCGCCCCACCCTTTCCCGCATCCCGGCGCCACCGCCTGCCGTCACCAGCTAGTTGCAATTTCGCCACAACGGTGCTCATGCTGCATTGCACTATGAAAAACCGCCTTTGGGCCAAATTTCCTTAGAATAATTCTCCTAAATTCTCACGGAATGTCACATTTCCTTTGTTTTTACGCTATCATTGCGTCCCGGAATCATTCGTTACTTACAAACAAATGTAGTTGCTGTATTGCTATTATGTGTCGGCTCCCCAGATAGCCGATATCGCCTATCCTGAGGAGCTTTACATGTTTGACGCAGTTGAGTTTGAGCAACAAGAAGTCGCATCCATCCCCCGCACCCTGTCCGTCCCGCCCCCGCGCGAACCCGAGGTCATGGACATGGCCGACCTGCTGGTGGCCTACCTGGAACAGCTGGAAATCGATTATGTGTTCGGCATCCCCGGCGGCGCCATCGAGCCGCTGTACAACGCCATCGCCCGTAACCAAAGGCGCGGCGGCCGGTTGAGCCACATCGTGGCGCGCCACGAAGCGGGCGCCGCCTTCATGGCCGACGGCTATGCCCGCGAGACGGGCAAGATCGGCGTGTGCGTGGCCACCTCCGGTCCCGGCGCCACCAATCTGATCACGGCCGTCGCCACCGCCTACGCCAACGACGTGCCGATGCTGGTCATCACGGGCCAGCCGGCCCTGCCCTCGTTCGGCAAGCACACCTTGCAGGAATCGACCTGCACCGGCATCGATGTCATGGGCATGCTGCGCCCCTGCACACGTTACAATTCCCTCGTTTCCCATCCGCTGCAATTGGAGTGGAAATTGCTTACCGCACTGCAGCATGCAACCCGCGCGCCGCGCGGTCCCGTGCACCTGAGCGTGCCGGTCGACGTGTTCCGCACCCCCAGCATGCAAAGCGCGCCAGCCTACCACCTGCCGTCGCTGCTGCGCCCGTCCGCCCTGGTCGACAGCGCGGCCGTGGAAACGCTGCGCACCATGATGGCCGCCTGCCGCAACGTGGTGTTGCTGATCGGCGGCGGCTGCGGCGATGCCATCCACCCCATCCTGCAGTTCGCGGCCCTGAAAGGCGCCACCTTCGTCACCACGCCCGACGGCAAGGGGCTGGTCAGCCCCCAGCACCCGCTGTACCGGGGCGTGTTCGGCTTCGCCGGCCATTCCTCGGCCGAGGCGGCCCTGCGCGACCCGTCCGTCGACCTGATCCTGGCCGTGGGCGCCAGCATGGGCGAATGGAACACGGGCGGCTGGAACGACAGCCTGCTCAACGAGCGCCTGGTCCACATCGACGAATCGGAAGAGCACCTGGCCCGCACGCCCATGGCCCGCTTCCACATGCGGGGCAACCTGCGCTCCATCTTCGACTGCCTGGTCGAGCGCATCCACACCTGCCGCCAGCAGGCCGACGTGTCGGTCGAACGGCGCCGTGCCGCCCGTGAGCTGAGCGCGCTGACGTGGGATGCGGAAAGCGTGCTTGATGCGCCGGCCGCCTTCCACAGCGAAGCCACGCCCATCAAGCCGCAACGCCTGATGTACGACCTGGGCCGCCTGTTCCCGCCCGCCACCCGTTTCCTGGCCGATGCCGGCAACAGCGTGGCCTGGGCCACCCACTACCTGCAGCCGCGCGACCGCCGCCTGGGCGGCGAGCGCCGGCACGAGCAGGACCAGCGTGCCAGCCAGGGCGGCTGGCTGCGCCTGACCACCCACTTCGCGCCCATGGCCTGGGCCATCGGCGCGGCTGTGGGCACGGCGGCCGGCAACCAGAACGCGCCCGTGGTCTGCATCACCGGCGATGGCAGCATGCTGATGAGCGGTCAGGAAATTTCGGTGGCCGTGGCCGAGCAGCTGTGCGTGATCTTCGTCGTGCTGAACGACCGCGCCCTGGGCATGGTCAAGCACGGCCAGCGCCTGGGCGGGGCCGAGCAGATCGGCTTTGCCTTGCCGCCGACCGACTTCGCCATGCTGGCCCGCGCGCTGGGCGGCCGGGCCCACACCATCCACTCGCCGGCCGACATGGCGGCGCTCGACATCAAGGCCATCTGCAACTACCCCGGCCCCACCCTGCTCGACGTCCACATCGATCCGGAGGAAGTGCCGCCCATGAACAGCCGCCTGCGCGTGCTGCAGGAAGGGGTATAAGCGATGGGTAAGGCGGAACTGTTCCTGGCCGAGAGCGGCCACGCGGCAAACGCGCCGGCGCACGGCAAGCTGGCCGGCAAGGTGGTCTTGATCACGGGCGGCACCAGCGGCATCGGCCTGGCCAGCGCCCGCCTGTTCCAGGCCCACGGCGCCAGGCTGGCCGTCACCGGCCGCAACCCGGACGGACTGGAACAGGCCGGCGCCGCGCTGGCCGGCCAGGCCCTGCTGCTGCGCAGCGATGCCGGCAGCCTGGAAGAAATCGACGCCGTCATGGCCGCCGTCAAGCAGCGCTACGGCCGCCTCGACGTGTTGTTCATCAATGCCGGCGTGGCCAGTCCGGCGCCCATCGAGCAGGTGGACGAGGCCAGCTTCGACGCCCAGATCGGCATCAACCTGAAGGGCGTGTTCTTCACCATCCAGAAAGCCCTGCCCCTGTTCGACGGGCCGGCCAGCGTGATCGTGACCACCTCCATCACCAACCGCCTCGGCTCGCCCAACTTCAGCGTGTACGGGGCGGCCAAGGCGGCCCTGCGCTCGCTCGTCAAGTCGCTGGGACTGGAACTGATAGCACGCGGCATCCGCGTCAACGCCATCAGCCCCGGTCCCATCGACACCCCCATGTTCGACCGCCTGGGCCTGCCCGACGCCGTGGCTGCCGCCAAGAAGCTGGCCATCGCGGCCAAGTCGCCCAGCGGCCGCTTCGGCAGCGCCGACGAGGTGGCCAAGGCCGCCCTGTTCCTGGCCAGCAGCGACTCGTCGTACATGGTGGGCGAGGAAATCGTCGTCGACGGCGGCATGAGCCTGCTATGAGCGCGCACGCCCCTACGCCCGACGCGGCCGACCTGATCCACACCCGCATCTGGCACGAGACGCCGGAGCCGGACAATCCCTTCGCCACCCGCAGCGCCCTGTGCCGCGGCTACGACGTGTACGGCCAGCTGGTCGGGCGCGTCCGCTGGGTCGAGATGCTGTATTTGCTGCTGCGCGACGAGCAGCCGCC
>JAZJZQ010000502.1:0-3056 GCA_040389625.1 Pseudomonadota bacterium
CGGTACAGGGCCTGGTCGGCCCGGATCAGGGCCTGGTCGGCATTGCTGTCGGCCGCGCTGAGGGCGGCGATGCCCACGCTGACCGTCACCGGCAGCGCCTGGCCATCGAGTTGCAGCGGGGTGTCGGCGATGCGTTGGCGCAGCCGCTCGGCGAAGGCGCCGGCCGCGTCCAGGTCGGCGCCGGGCAACAGGATGGCGAACTCCTCGCCGCCCACCCGCCCCAGCATGTCGATCTTGCGCTGGCTGTCGCGCATCAGCCCGGCCAGGTGGCGCAGCACGGCGTCGCCCGTGGCGTGGCCGTATTCATCGTTGACGTGCTTGAACAAGTCCAGGTCCAGCATCAACACGGCCGCGCAGCCGCCCACGTCGCGCTGCAAACGGGCTTGCTCCTCGTCCAGCCGGCGCATGAATTCGCGCCGGTTCGGCAAGCCCGTCAGGAAGTCGGTGGTGGCCAGCATCAGCAGCTCGTCGTTCATGCGGCGCCGCTCCGTGATGTCGACCGTCGAGACGATGATGAAATCCAGGCTCAGCGTATGGCCCGGCATCACCAGCAAGGTCAGCTCGTTGAGACGCGCCTTGCCGTCCAGTCGCTGGAAACTGCCCTCGCAGGCGAACAGTTGCTGGCCCCCGGCCAGCGCCGCCACGGCCCGCGCGAAAGCCGGCATGGCGTCGCCGTCGAACAGTTGGGCCAGGCTGAGCGAGGCCAGGTTCTTGCCGCCCGGTAGCGCGCCCACCTGGGCCAGGGCGGCGCCGTTGGCGTCCAGGATGCGCACCAGGCCGGCCAGCCGGCGCAGCTCGCCCGGGTGGGCCAGCAGGTAGCGCGCCGGCTCCTCCGATCCGCCCAGCGCCAGCTCCGACAAGGCCGTGCGCACGGCCGACCAGTCCTGCTCCCACAAGGCCACGGGCGCGTTGTCGTACAGGCTGCGGAAGCGGGCCTCGCCGGCGCGCAGGGCCTGGGCCGCGCGGGCTTGCTCGATCGCGATCCCGGCCAGGCGCGAAGCCTGTTCGATCAGGGCGATGTTGGCCAGGCTGGGCCGGTGCGGTTCGCGGTGGTAGATGGCGAACGTGCCCAGCACCTTGCCGTTGGCGCCCAGGATGGGGTCGGACCAGCAGGCGCCCAGCCCGGCGCGCGCGGCCAGCGCCGCATGGCCGGCCCAGGACGGGTCGCGCCGGATGTCTTCCACGATCACCCGCTGGCCGGTCTGGGCCGCGCGGCAGCAGCTGCCCTCGGCGCTGTGGATGGACATGCCGTGCACGGCCGCGTTGAAGAAAGCCGGCAGGCTGGGCGCGGCCCCCACCAGCAAGTGCTCGCCCGCCTCGTCCAGCAGCAGGATGCTGCACAACATGCCGGGATGGTCCGTCTCCACCCCCAGCACGACGCTCTCGAGGATGGTTTGCAGCGGCGCCCCCGTGGCCAGCAGTTCCAGCACCTGGCGCCGGGTCTGTTCGCGCTGCTCGGTGTGGATGCGCTCGGTCACGTCGCGAAACGACCACAGCCGTGCCGCCTCGTCGCCCAGCACCAGGCTGCGCGTCACTTGCTCGAGCACGCGCCCATCACGGGTGCGCAGCAGCGTGCTGTGCGGGCCGCGCTGGTCGTACAGCTGGCCGCCCGGCGGCGCACCCGCGTGGCGCAGGGGGACGTTGTCGGCCAGCTGGGCCGCCATGTGTTCCAGCAGCACGGCGCCGTCGGCCTGCCAGTCCAACTGCTCGGGCAAGTTCCACAGTTCGCGAAAACGCCGGTTCGAATCGAGCACCTGGCCCTCCAGGCTGTCGACCAGGATGCCGTCCACGGTGGAATCGAGGATGCTGCGCAACATGGTCTGGCTGCGCTGGGCCCGTTCGGCCAGCTGCTTCTGGGCCGACTCGCCGTCCTGCAGCTCGCTGGCCAGGCGGTGGGCCTGGGCCAGCGCCTCACTGGCCCGGGCCCGGCTGCGCGCCAGCAGCCAGGCCAGCGCGGCCAGCAGCACGGTCAGGGCGGCGCCGGCGCCGCCCACCAGCGCCGCCTTGCCGCTGCCGTCCGCCACGGGCGCGGCGGCGCCGATGCGCAAGGTCCAGCGGTGGCTGGCCAGCCGCATCGGCCGCACGGCGCTGTACCGCCAGGGGGCATGGCCGGCCCCGTTGGCGTACATCAGGGCGGCCGGCGCCACCGCCTCGCCATCGTAGATTTCCACTTCCAGGCCCAGGTCCCGGTCCAGCTCCCCCATCACCTCCACCATGCGGAACGGCGCGTAGACCCAGCCCCGGATCGCGGCCTGGCGCTGGGCCGGCGTGGCGTGCGGCAGGTGGTTGTGGTAATCGGGCAACATCACGAGGAAGCCGGACTGGCCGGTGCCGGCCCCCTCCTGCAGCAGGCGGATGCGTCCGCTCATGGCCGGCTGGCCCGAGTCGCGCGCCTGCACCAGCGCCGCCCGCCGCACCGGTTCGGACCAGGTGTCGTAGCCGAAGGCCAGCAGGTTGTTGCCGCTGAACGGTTCCAGGTAGACCACCGGCGTGTACAGCGCGCGCTCGCCGGGCGGAAACAGACTGTAGTCGGGAAAACCCTCGCTGCGCACGGCCGCCACGTGGGCCGCCCGCTGCGACCCGGCCACCAGCCGCATATAGCCTACGCCGTGGATGCCGGGCAGGTGCAGGCTCAAGCCCTGGCCGTCCAGGTAGCGGTGGAATTCGGCCCGGCTCACCTCGTCGGAGCTGGCGAACAGGCCCTGCGCGCCGTACAGCACTTGCACGTAGGCGTCGAAGCGGCGCGCGATGCTGTTGACCAGCTCGCGCGCGCGAAAGTCGAATTCGACCTGGGCGTCCCGCTCCGCATCGGCGCGGGCGTCGCGCCACAGGCCGGCGGTCAGGGCCGTCCCGCCGGCCAGGATGGCGCCGGCCAGCACGGCCGGACGCAACAAGGCCTGCAGCAACCGGCCAACGCCAGGTCGGAAAGCGGGAGGAGTCATCTGCGATCGTCGCCTCAGGTTGGGAGCGGGAGCAGCACGCCAGGGGCGGCCATGGCCGCCCCCGTTACCGATAGTACGTGAGAGACTGCCGCCATGCAACGCACTTAAACGCTG
>JAZJZQ010000503.1:0-8618 GCA_040389625.1 Pseudomonadota bacterium
TTCAGTTCCCGGTCGGTGGCGTTGCGCAGCAAGGCTTCATGGGCCTTGCCCAGCTCGACGTAATTGGCCTGCTCCGGCGTGAGGGCGTTGCCACGCAAGACCCGGCTGGTGACATAACCGGTGGCCAGGCAGCACAGCACGGTGATGGCGGCGTAGAACGCAATCCAGCCGCCGGTCTTGTAGCGCAGCACGTTCAGCGACGTGCTGGTGTCCTGCGCCGCCGCCGTGGCCGCCTGCATGGCGCCTATCAGCCCGCCAATGGCGGTGGTGGTGGCGGTACTCGCCGCCAGGCCTGCCTCGGCAGCGGCCGCATCGGCAATCTGCCGGGCCTGGGCGTTGACCTTGACCGCTTCGGCGATGCGTTCGTCGATCTGGCCCAGGCTGGCATTGGCCAGCTTGACCAGCCGGTCGCAATTGGCAACCTGCCTGGACAGATCCGCCACCTCACCGTGAAAGCGGTCCACTTCCCTGGTGTGGGCGTCGATCTTGTCGTGCAGGCGGTCGAATTGGGTTTCGTTCATGAAGCAGGCGGCGAAGGGTGATCTCCCATCATACTATGCCGTTGCCGCCGGCAGTTTCACCGTTGCGCCGGCCGTCAGCGCGGCAGCGCTAGTTCGACCTGGACGCGCGCCAGCGCGAACGCCTGGCGCAACACCGCCAGGTCGCCGATGTGGTTGGACAGCAGCAGGATCAGCTGCTCGCTCAGCATTTTGCTCTGGCCGTCGTCCAGGTCCTCATGCGACTCGCTCAGCATCTCGTAGAAGTCCTCGTAGTCGTCCAGGTTCTGGTCCAGCTTCAGTGACGCAGGCATGGCTTGCCCCTCAGGCCGTCAGCATGCGGCCGGTGGCCAGCGCGTGCAGGGTGCGCACGCTCAGCACGGCGATGGCTACCGTCAGCAGGAACAGCAGCAGGACGGCGATCACGCCCAGGCCCTGGCCGCCCACGGCGTTCGAGTACAGCAGCGCGGCATTGGACAGGGCCGCCAACGGAAAGCCGATCGCCCACCACGAGGGGGAGAACGGCGCCGGTTTCACGGCCAGGCGGTAGCCGACCACCACGAACAGGAACAGGGCGAAGTAGAACAGCAGCGCGGCGAACATGTCGACCCGGTGCACCAGGTTGACGTAGGCGATGAAGCCGACCGCGAACGGCGCCGTCAGTATCATCTTGGACGGGCGCATGGGCGCGGCCAGCGGTTCGTGATGCACCAGCCGCGAGAAGATCAGCACGAAGAACACCAGGGCGCTGACGCTGCCGATGGCCGCGGCCAGGAGGTTCACTTCATGGGTCCAGTCGGCCGTCAGTGCGCCGCCCGTCACCACGATGTCGAGACTGCCCACGCCGCCAATCAGCCAGGCCGGCGCCACGTTGGTGGCGGTGGCGTTGCCATTGAGCAGGCGGGAAATCATGAACACGCTCAGCGCCAGCGTGATGGCCGTGCCGATGGACCACACCACCAGCTGGGCCGTGGCGCTGTAGCTGCCGATCACGCTCGACAGCAGCAGGATGCTGATGCCGACCGTGCCGAAGAAGCTGCCGATCACGGGATGGGTGAATTCGTGCCTGACCAGCTCGGGATACTTGACCAGCTTGCCCAGGTAGGACAGGGCCAGCACGGCGAAGATGGCCAGGGCGAGCAGGCCGATGCTGTTGGAGACGGCAATGTCGGCCCCATACGTCTTGCTGGCCAGGCGCCAGGCCAGCGCCAGGCCGGCCACGCTCATGACGGCGCCGAACAGGCTGACGGGCAGATGGCGGACCGACGGCACTGCGCGGCCGGGCTGGGGGTGTTGCGGTTGGGCGGGTTTCATCGGGGCTCCAAGGATACGTTTGCGTGCAGCGATTGTGCCCCGGCAGCACTGGCCTGTGGGGGCCTCGACCCGCCTCTGGCCCGAAACCCGCATCACTTGTCCCCAAAGCGGCCATGGCGCACAAACGTGCCCGCTGCTGCCTGGACGTGCTGCCCGGCCGGCCGGCGGGCGTCGCCAGCCATGAAGACAGTTGTATTGTTATTGATAATCGCTCACCACTTTTGACAAAAAAGTCGCGTTGTCAGCCTTTTGTCAGTAATTCCTCAGGGAAATGTCAGACTGCAGGTCTAACCTTTAGTGCAAGGACTCTAATTTCGCCGCCACCTCTTGCGCGCGGCGAGCCACCGGGAGCGGGCGATGCACGAGCAGAAATGGAATGGGAGCGGCCGCCGGCTTGCGCGCGGCTTCACCTTGATCGAATTGCTGGTGGCGATGGTCGTCATCGCCATCCTGGCCGCGGTCGCCTATCCGGCTTACACCAGCCAGATCGTCAAGTCGAACCGGGCCGCCGCGCAGACCTACCTGCTCGACCTGGCCCAGCGCGAACAACAATACCTGGCCGACAGCCGCAGCTATGCCGGCACCGTGGCCCTGCTCAATTTGCCCACGCCGGCCGCCATCGCCGCCAAGTACACGATCACCATCGACGTCCAGGACGGTCCGCCGCCGTCCTTCACCATCACCGCCACCCCGGTGGTGGGCACCAACCAGCAGGCGGACGGCCCGCTGACGATCGACAACACGGGCCTGAAGTCGCCCAGCAACAAGTGGTAATGCCATGTGCCACGCCCAGCCCGTCCATCCCCGCCACCGCCGCCGCCGCCTGCGCGGCGCCGGCTTCACGCTGCCGGAAGTGCTGGTCACCTTGAGCGTGATCGCCATCCTGGGCGCCATCGCCGCGCCGTCCTTCAACCACATGCTGGCCACCCAGCGCAGCAAGAGTATCGCCGCCGACCTGGTCACGGTGCTGACGCGCACCCGCAGCGAAGCGATCAAGCGCAGCATGGACGTGACGCTGGCGCCCCTGGGCGACGGCCAGTGGCAGTCGGGCTGGGCCGTCTTCAATCCGGGCCCGGCCGGCGGCATGCTGGAACAGCACGGCGCCATCGCCCACGCCACGGTGACGGGACCGGCCAGCATCGTGTTCCATGCCAACGGCCGCCTGCGCGGCAACACCGCGCCCAGCTTCGACATCAGCACCACGGGCAACCCCGACCACCGTTGCGTGCTGGTGGACCTGAGCGGGCGGCCCTATCTGAAAACGGGAGGATGCTGACCATGGCGCGCCATTGCCCGCACCCCACGCACCACCCGCGCCGCATGGGCGGCACCACCATGATCGAAGTGCTGGTCACGCTGGTCATCCTCGCCTTTGGCCTGCTGGGCGTGGCTGCCCTGCAGGGCAAGATGCAGCTCGGTACGATCGAGTCTTACCAGCGGGCCCAGGCCGTCGTGCTGCTGGAGGACATGGCGGCGCGCATCGCGGCCAACCAGGCCAATGCCGCCGGCTATGTGCTGGCCGCACCGGCCGGCACCGGCGACAGCCAGCCCGACGATTGCAGCACGCAGGCGGCCGGCGCCGCGCGCGACGTGTGCGAGTGGAGTAACGCCCTGAAAGGGGCGGCCGAACAGAAGGCCGGCGCCAAGGTGGGCGCCATGGTGGGCGCGCGCGGCTGCGTGGAACAGGTGCAGGCCCCCGACACCACCAAGGGCATCTGCCGGCCCGGAGTCTACCAGGTGACGGTCACCTGGCAAGGCGCGCACAAGACAGTGGCGCCCGCGCTCACCTGCGCCACCGGCCTGTACGGCGACGACAACTACCGCCGTGCCATCGCCGTGCACGTTACCGTCGGCTTGCCGTCCTGCTCCTAGGAGATGCGCCATGTACCGACCTTCCCATAAACAGCAAGGCTTCACCCTGGTGGAAATCATGGTGGCGGCTGTCATCGGCCTGATCGTGCTGGCCGCCATGACGACCATGTTTGTCTCCAACAGCCAGTCCCAGTCCGAACTGGAAAAGTCGAACCGCCAGATCGAGAACGGGCGTTACACCGTCCAGCTGCTGAGCGACGAATTGCGCAACGCCGGCTACTACGGCGAGTTCGATCCCACCGTGCTGGCCCTGCCGGCCGCCCTGCCCGACCCCTGCTCGGTGGTGCTGGCCGACCTGCAGGGCGCCTTGCCCCTGTATGTGCAAGGTTACGACAACGCGGCCGGCGGCCAGCTCAACTGCGTGCCCGATGTGCGTACCGGCACCGACATGGTGGTGGTGCGCCATGCCAGCAGCTGCACGGTGGACGACCCCAACTGCGAGGTCAACAGCGCCGGCGCCCCGTATTTCCAGGCTTCCCTGTGCGGCAACCTGAGCGAACTGGGCTCGGGCAGCAGCGCCGACTTCTACGCCCTGGGCGCCACCATGGCGGCCATGACCCGGCACCGGCGCGACTGCACGCCCACGGCCGGCAGCGGCACGGCGGCCGCCGTGCGCTACCTGGAAATCCACGTCTACTTCATCGCCAACAACGACAAGAGCGGCGACGGCATCCCCACCCTCAAGCGGGCCGAAATCGTCAACAACGGCGGCGCCCTGTCGGTGACCATCGTGCCGCTGGCCGAGGGCATCGAGAACCTGCAGCTTGAATACGGACTCGACACCAACAGCGACGGCGCCACCGATGCCTACACGGCCGATCCGGCCGGCTTTGGCGGCTGCGCCGCCGTCAACTGCGCCATCGCCAACTGGACCAATGTGGTGTCGGCCAAGGTGCATGTGCTGGCGCGCAATATCGAACAGAGCGGCGGCTATACGGACAGCAAGGCCTATGTGCTGGGCACCAATGCCGACGGCACGCGCAACGTGGTGGCGGCCGCCGGCGACCATTACAAGCGCCATGCCTTCGACGCCACCGTGCTGCTGGCCAACCCCGCCGGAAGGAAAGCGCCATGACCACCCGCCGTTCCCCATACCGGCCCATGCCCGCGCGCCAGCGCGGCTTCACCCTGATCGTGGCGCTGGTGATGCTGTTGCTGGTGACCATGCTGGCCATGACCAGCTTCAACCTGGGCAAGACCAATATGCAAGTGGTGTCCAATATGCAGCATCGCAACGAAGCGATCGCGGCGGCCGACCAGACGCTGGAAGAGCTCATCAGCAACACCCAGTTCTTCAAGACGCCCGACGATGCCTTGCCGTCGCCCTGCAACGGCACGCCCAACACGCGCTGCGTCGACAGCAACGGCGACGGCAAGCCCGACGTGACCGTCACCATCACACCGGCCCCCAAGTGCGTCAAGGCGCAGGCCATCAAGAACACGGCGCTCGACCTGAGCAAGCCGGAAGACGTGGGCTGCGCCCTCGGCAGCGCCCAGAGCTTCGGCACGGCCGGCAGCATCACCGGCGATTCGCTGTGCGACGACAGCGTGTGGGAAGTGCATGCCGTGGCCGCCGACGCGGTAACCGAAGCGCAAGTCCAGCTCACGCGCGGCATCGCCGTGCGGGTGGCGAAGGACGATGTGGCAACCAGCTGTCCCTGAATGAAGAGGTGCACCATGATTTCCCTGACCCTGACTCCCCGGCCGCGGCTGGCCCTGTCGCTGGCCCTGTCGCTCACGCTGGCCGCGCTGGCGCCGGCCGTGCTGGCCGAAGACATCGACATCTTCACGGGCGCCTCGGCCGGCGCCTCGATCAACCCGCGCATCCTGATCGTGCTCGACAACACGGCCAACTGGTCGCGCCAGAGCCAGCAGTGGCCGGGCGGCATCCAGCAGGGGCAGTCCGAGGCCAACGCCATCAAGACCGTGGTCAGCACGCTGGACGGCACGGTCAACCTGGGCCTGATGGAGTTCGTCACGGGCGGCACGGCCAACCAGAACGGTGGCTACATCCGTTACGCCGTCAAACCGATGACGGCGGCCAACAAGACGGCCTTCAGCAGCTCGCTGACCACCATCTACAACAACATCACCACGCCCAACGAGAAGCGCAACGCCAACACCCCGTTCGGCAACCTGATGTATGACTCCTACAATTATTTCGCCGGCGCCAACGACTATTCGCCCACGGCCATCGTCACCAGCCTGGCCGACAGTGACGGCTACACGGTGCCCTACACCCAGTTCGCCGCGCCCCTGACGGCCGACGAGACGTGCGGGCGCAGCTTCATCATCTTCATCGGCAACCCGGACGCGCGCGGCCCGACGGCCGACGACGCGGCCAACACGGCGGCCCTGGCCGCCCTGGGCGGCTCGACCAAACAGCTGGGGCTGCCCAACTTCACCAGCACCAGCAGCACCCAGACCAGCAACCTGGGCAATACCTTGCAGTGCTATGCCACCGCCACCGCGGCCCAGGCCGGCCTGGCCGACTACGCCACCCAGTGCGCCAGCTATACCCAGGGTTGCAGCATCGGCGGCACCAGCGTCAACACCGGCCCCACGCCGTGCGCCAGCGGCACCAGCCAGTACAGCGTGATCGGCACCACCACCGTCATCACCAACACGGCTACCGGCACCAGCACGCTCGACAACAACCCGTTCAATGCCGACGAGTGGGCCCGCTTCATGCACGACAAGGGCGTGCCCGTGGCCGGCACCACCATCCGGCCCTCCGTCACCACCTATACCATCGACGTCTACAACAAGCAGCCCAACGCCGTCCACACGTCGTTGCTGATGAGCATGGCCAAGGCCGGCGGCGGCAAGTATTTTTCCGCCACCAACGAGCAAGCCATCGTGCTGGCGCTCAAGCAGATCCTGGTCGAGATCCTGGCCGTCAATTCCACCTTCGCCTCCACCAGCCTGCCCGTCAACGCCACCAACCGTTCGCAGAACGAGAACCAGGTCTTCATCGGCATGTTCCGGCCCGACGCCGACGCCAAGCCGCGCTGGTTCGGCAATCTCAAGCGCTACCAGCTGGTGCCCAGTGGCGCCGGCATCGACCTGGGCGACGCCAACGGCGCGCTGGCCGTCAACCCGCTGACCGGCTTCATCACGCCATGCGCGACCAGCTACTGGACCAGCGACAGCGGCAGCTACTGGAACGGGCTGGGGCTGAACCCGGACCCGGCCAGCGGCTGCACCACGGGCGGCCTCGATCCCTACTCGGACTTGCCGGACGGGCCACAGGTGGAAAAGGGCGCCGTGGCCGAAGTGCTGCGCAAGGGTAACCAGCCGCCCGGCACCAACACGACACCCACCTGGGCCGTCAACCGCACCATGTACACGGCGTCCGGCACCAGCCTGACCAGTTTCTCCACGGCCAGCTCCGGCCTGTCGGACCAGCTGGTGCGCTTCGTGCGCGGCGAGGACGTCAACAATGAGAAGGGCACGGGGGCGACCACCACCACCCGGCCTTCTATCCACGGCGACGTGATCCACTCGCGGCCGCTGCCCGTCAACTACGGCGGCGCCGGCGTGACCGTCTATTACGGCGCCAACGACGGCACCTTCCGCGCCGTCGACGCCACGACGGGCGCGGAACGCTGGTCGTTCGTGGCGCCGGAATTCTTCCCGCGCCTGAACCGCCTGATGACCAACAGCCCGCTGGTGGCCTACCCCAACCTGGTGGGCGGCATCGTGCCCGCACCGCAGAAGAAGGATTATTTCTTCGACGGCTCGACCGGCGTGTTCCAGAACCTGGACAGTTCCAGCGTATGGGTGCTGCCCACCATGCGCCGCGGCGGGCGCATGATCTACGCGCTGGACGTGAGCAACCCGGCCAGCCCCGTCCTGAAGTGGAAAGCCGGCTGCCCCAACCTGGCCGACGACAGCAACTGCAGCACCGGCATGAGCCAGATCGGCCAGACCTGGTCGACGCCGTCGGTGGCCTTCATCCGCGGCTATTCCACCACGGCGCCGGTGGTGGTGGTGGGCGGCGGCTACGATGGCTGCGAGGACGCCGACACGGCCGCACCGGCCTGCGACGCGACCAAGGGCGGCATGGTCTACATCCTGGACGGCAGTACGGGCGCCGTGGTGGCCTCGTTCGCCACCACGCGCGCCGTGGCCTCCGACATCGCCATGGTCGACATCGACAATGACGGCATGCCCGACTACGCCTACGCGGCCGACACGGGCGGCAATATCTACCGCATCGACTTTGTCGCCAGTCCTGCCTCGCGCACCCCGCTCAAGAGCAGCAACTGGAGCTCGCACCGGGTGGCCTACACCAATGGCAGCGGGCGCAAGTTCCTGTTCGCGCCGGCCCTGCTGGCCGTGGGCGACAAGGTCTACGTGGCCATCGGCAGCGGCGACCGCGAACATCCGCTGCAATCGCAGTATCCCTACAGTTCCGTCGTCAACCGCTTCTATGTCTACAAGGATGACTTGAATACCTCGTCGTCCAACGCGGCCAGGAACCTGGACAGCGACCTGATCGACTACACCACCAACACCACCTGCGACACCACCTCGGTGCTGCCCAACTCCAGCCTGAACGGCTGGTTCATGGACCTGACCCAGTTCGGCCGCGGCGAGCAGGTGGTCACCTCGGCCCTGATCGCCAGCGGCATGGTCACCTTCAGCACCAACCGTCCCGTACCGCCGGCCTCGGGCACCTGCCCTACGGCACTGGGCAAGGCGGAAGGCTATTGGGTCAACCTGTTCAACGGTTCCGGCGGCATCGACACGGCCGGCACCTGCAACGGTAGCCGCGCCAGCGAATTCGTGGGCGGCGGGCTGCCGCCGTCGCCCGTGATGGCGACCGGCGTGCCCGTCAATGGACGTCCGGTGTCGGTGGTGATCGGCGCCGTGCAGCGCGACGGCAGCACCAGCGCCGCCATCAGCCCGCAGAAGGTGCGGCCGGCCATC
>JAZJZQ010000504.1:0-7543 GCA_040389625.1 Pseudomonadota bacterium
TGGCGCTGCGCTACGGCAAGGCCATGCAATGCATCGCCGGCATCCACTACAACTATTCGCTCAGCGAAGAGCTGTGGCGCGTGCTGGCCGAGCATGAAGGCAAGCCGGCCCGCCAGTCGGCCGTGGCCTACCAGTCGGAAGCCTACCTGGCCACGATCCGCAACTTCCGCCGCTACAGCTGGCTGCTGATGTATTTGTTCGGCGCCTCGCCGGCGCTGTCGAGCAGCTTCCTGCGGGGCCGTCCGCACAAGCTGGAGCAGCTGTCGGACGACACGCTCTACCTGCCCTACGCCACCAGCCTGCGCATGAGCGACCTGGGCTACCAGAACGACGCCCAGTCCGGCCTGAGCCCGCGCGAGAACTGCCTGGACAGCTACGTGGCCGCGCTGACCAAGGCCGTCAACCAGCCCTACGAGCCGTACGCCAGGCTGGGCACCAAGCAGAACGGCGAATGGGTACAGCTGAGCACCAATGTGCTGCAGATCGAAAACGAGTACTACGCCACCATCCGCCCCAAGCGCGTGATCCGCACCGGCGAGCGTCCGATCCAGGCCCTGTGCTCGCGCGGCGTGCAATACATCGAAGTGCGCTGCATGGACGTGGACCCGTTCCAGCCGGTGGGCATCAGCCTGGCCACGGGCCGCTTCCTCGACACCTTCCTGCTGTTCTGCGCGCTGGAAGAAAGCGGCGCCATCTCGGAACAGGACGGCGCCCGCTACACGGACAACTTCGCCCGCACCGTCAAGGAAGGCCGCCGTCCGGGCCTGATGCTCAACAACAGCGAAGGCGAAATCAGCCTGCAGCAATGGGGCCAGCAACTGCTGGAACGGCTGGCGCCCGTGGCCGCCCTGCTGGACCGGCGCCATGGCGGCAGCGAACATGCCGACGCGCTGGCCGACGCCGGCCGCAAGCTGGCCGATCCGGACCTGACGCCGTCGGCCCGCGTGCTGGCCGCCCTGCGCCAGCACGGCGGCTCGTTCGGCGCCTTCGGCCTGGCGCAAAGCCGGCAGCACGCGGCCTACTTCCGCAGCCCCGCGCCGGCGGCCGACGCAGCGGCCTATTTCGACGGCCTGGCGGCCGCCTCGATCGCCGAGCAGGCCGAGATGGAGCGCACCTCGACGGGCAACTTCGACGACTACGTGGCGGCCTACCGCGCCAGCAACCTGTGCCACTCCACGCCGGACTGCGACTGACGCCCACGGAACCGCCTTGCTCACCTTCTACAACGAACAGCACAGCCTGCACCAGGGCCGCCACGAATTCTTCCGCGGCCAGCAGGTGCCATGCTTCGAGACGCCGGCCCGGGCCGACGCCGTGCTGGCCGAGCTGGGGCGGCGCGGCCTGGGCCGCATCGTCACGCCGCACGGCGTGCCGCTGATGTCGCTGGAGCGCATCCACACGCCGCGCTACCTGCACTTCCTGCGCAACGCGTGGAGCGAATGGCTGGCGCTCGACCCGGCCAACGCCGGCCGGGACGCCTTCCCCTCCGTCTGGCCCATCCGCACGCTGCGCGCGGACGTGGAGCCGGACAACTTCTGCGCCAAGCTGGGCCTGTACTCGATGGACAGCGGCACGCCGCTCACGGCCGGCACCTGGAGCGCGGCCAAGACGGGCGCCGACTGCGCCGTCAACGCGGCCCACGCGCTGCGCCTGGGCGAGCGCAGCGCCTTCGTGCTGACCCGGCCGCCCGGCCACCATGCGGGGGCCGACTTCTACGGCGGCTACTGTTTCCTCAACAACGCCGCGCTGGCGGCCCAGCACATGCTCGACGACGGCGCCCGCAAGGTCGCCATCCTGGACCTGGACTACCACCACGGCAACGGCACGCAAAGCATCTTCTACCAGCGCGACGACGTGCTGTTCATCTCGCTGCACGCCGACCCGCGCTTCGAATACCCGTTCTACCTGGGCCACGCGGACGAACGGGGCGAAGGCGCCGGACTCGGTTACAACCTGAACCTGCCGCTGCCGGCCGGCACCACGGCCGCGGCCTGGTTCGCCGCGCTGGAGACGGCCTGCATCCGCCTGGGCAGCTTCGGCGCCGACGCGCTGGTGGTGTCGCTGGGGGTCGATACCTTTGCCGGCGACCCGCTGTCGCGCTTTGCCCTGCACAGCGCCGACTACCTGCGCGTGGGCGAACGGCTGGCCTGGCTGGGCCTGCCCACGGCCTTCATCTTCGAAGGCGGCTATGCCGTCAAGGAACTGGGAGTGAATGTGGTCAACGTGCTGGAAGGGTTTGAGACGGCGTTGTGAGCGCGGCGGCACGGCTGGCCGAAAAATCCGATAAAAATCGCTTGCTATTCAATAGCACACGATTTATAGTGTGTTCATGGGCGATGCGATACAGCTGCCACAGGCAAGCAATCCCCGGCCAGCCAGCCACTTTGGCTTGCCTGGGACCATGCGCAGCGCTTTGTTTTTGGAAGTAAATAGTTCACGATTTAATAGCAAACACTTTAACTCTCACTCAAAGGAAACCATCATGTCGATCAAACAAGTTCTGTACCGTGCCAACGCCAAAGCCACCGGTGGCCGTGAAGGCCGCGCCGTCTCCTCCGACGGCGTGCTGGACGTCAAGCTGACCACGCCCAAGGAACTGGGCGGCGCCGGCGCCGTGGGCACCAACCCGGAGCAGCTGTTCGCGGCCGGCTACTCGGCCTGCTTCATCGGCGCCCTGAAATTCGTCGGCGGCCGCGACAAGATCGCCGTGCCGGCCGACGTATCGGTGGAAGGCACGGTCGGCATCGGCGCGATCGAGACCGGCTTCGGCATCGAAGTGGAGCTGAAGATTTCGTTGCCCGGCCTGGAGCGCGCGGAAGCGGAAAAACTGGTGGCCGCCGCCCACATCGTCTGCCCGTATTCGAACGCCACCCGCGGCAACATCGACGTGACGCTGACCCTGGTATAAGCCACGCCGCTGCACCGTATCACTCCGCATCACCCCGCACGGCCATGCCGGCCGTGCGGCTCCCCATCCTGCCTGAATCGCGGCCCTGCCGTACAATCGTCGTCTATCCCCATCAACGAGGCACACATGATCGACTGGCAATGGCTTGCATTCAACGATATCCCCGGCGCTGACCTGTATGCGGTGCTGTACCAGCGCCAGCAAGTGTTCGTGCTGGAGCAGCAATGCCTGTATCCCGACATTGACGGCTACGACCTCGATGCCCACCACCTGCTGGGCTGGCGCACGGTGGACGGCAAGCGCGAGCTGGCGGCCTATCTGCGCTGCCTGGCGCCCGGTGCCAAGTATCAGGAAATGTCGCTGGGCCGCGTGCTCACGACGGAAGCGGCGCGCGGCCTGGGCATCGGCCGCCAGCTGGTGGAACGGGGGATACAGTTGGCGGAACAGCTGCACCCGGGCCATCGCTTCCGCATCGGCGCCCAGGCCCGGCTGGAAAAGTTTTACGCCAGCTTGGGGTTTGAAACCGTCACCGCGCCGTATGACGAGGACGGCATCATGCATATCGACATGGTGCGCTGAGCGTTAGCGCATCACCGCCTCGCGCGATCGGCCATGGCGGAAAACAAAAGGGGCGGCCCGCAGGCCGCCCCTTTTGCCGTTACCGCGCCGCGCGCGGCATCAGTCTTACTGCACGGCCACCAGTTCGATATCGAAAATCAGCGTCGAGTTGGCAGGAATAGCGGCCGTGGCGGTCGCGCCATACGCCAGGCCAGGCGGAATGGTCAGCGTGCGCTTGCCGCCCACTTTCATGCCGGGTATGCCCTGGTTCCAGCCGGTGATCACATTGCCGCCCAGCACGAAATTGTACGATGTGCTGCTGTCAAATACCACGCCGCGAAAATCGCCGATGCGGGTGCCGTCATACAGGTAACCGGTGTACTTGACCGTCAGGGTCTTGCCCGTGACGGCTTCGGCGCCCGTGCCCACCACCGTATCCACGCTCACCAGCGTCGTCGGCGGCGCTACCGGTTGGGGAGTGGTCGCCTTGGTCACGCTCACTAGCTCCACGTCATATACCAGCGCGGCATTGGCCGGAATGGCGGCGTACGTGATGGTGCCCACAGCCGGCGCAGCGTCCCTGGCGGTGGCGCCGTATGCCAGCGAAGCGGGCAGTATCAGGGTGCGTTTGCCGCCTGCCTTCATGCCCACGATGCCCAGGTCCCAGCCCGCCAGTACCTTGCCGGTGGCCAGCGCGAACGCGAGCGGGGCATTGCGGTCGACCGAGCTGTCGACCTTGGCGCCCTTGAAATCGGACTTGGAGGCGTCATACAGCCAACCCGTGTAATTGATCACCACCAGGTCGGTATTGGCCGCTTCCGTGCCGGTGCCGGCCAGGACGTCGATCTTCTGGAACGCAGGCTGCACCACCACCGGCGTGGTGGCGGCCGTCGTGCCGGAACCGCCGCCGCATGCCGTCAGCGTCAGCGCGCAGGCAACGGCAGCAATAATTTGGAACATCGATTTCATGATTACCTTTGTCTTGTGGGGTCGAATGGTTGCGCGCTGCCGCGCGCCGATCGGAGCAGAAGTTTAGCAGACTGCGTACCTTCCGCCCCGGGCCCTACATTCAGTTACATTTTTATTGACTCAGATCTCGACCTGGGTGCCCAGCTCGATCACCCGGTTGCTTGGAATCTGGTAGTAGTCGGCCGCGCCGCGGGCATTGCGCGACATGGCCACGAACAGGTGCTCGCGCCATGGCGCCATGCCGGCGCCGGGGGTGGAGATCACGGTCTGGCGGGCGATAAAGAACGAGGTCTCCATCATCTCGAACGGCAGGCCGTGGCTGGCGCACAGCGACAGCACGCGCGGGATGTCCGGCTCGTCCTTGAAGCCATAGTGCACATTGAGCTGGAAGCAGTTGTGGCCCAGGTCGATGATCTTGATCTGCTCCGCTTCCGGCACATACGGCTCTTCGATGATGTGGATGGTGAAGAACACCACGCGCTCGTGCAGCACCTTGTTGTGCGACAGGTTGTGCAGCATGGCGTGCGGCACGCCGTCGCTTTCGCCGCGCAGGAAGATGGCGGTGCCCGGCACGCGCGTGGGCGGCGCCACGAACAGCGAGGACAGGAAGTCTTCCAGCGGAATGGCGTGCTTCTGCAGGTTCTGGAACACGAGGGCGCGGCCGGCGCGCCAGGTCAGCATGACGACGAACAGCACGGAGCCCAGCAGCAGTGGGAACCAGCCGCCGTGGAACAGCTTGAGCGCGTTGGCCGAGAAGAACAGCACGTCAATCAGCAGGAAGAAGCCGGTGGCGGCCCAGCACAGCATCAGGTTGATCTGCCAGCGGTAGCGGATCACGAAGAAGGTCAGCACCGTGGTGGCCAGCATGGTGGCCGTGACGGCGATACCGTAGGCGGCGGCCAGGTTGTCGGACGAGCCGAAGCCGATCACGGCCAGCAGCACCACCACCAGTTGCAGCCAGTTCACCATCGGCATGTAGATCTGGCCGATTTCGCTGGCCGAGGTGTGCAGGATGCGCATGCGCGGCAAGAAGCCCAGCGCGATGGCCTGCTTGGTCATCGAGAAGGTGCCGGAAATGGTGGCCTGCGACGCGATCACGGTGGCCAGGGTCGACATGGCCACCAGCGGGTAGACGCTCCAGGCGCCCAACTGCTGGTAGAACGGATTGGAAATGGCTTCCGGATGGGCCAGCAGCAGGCCGCCCTGGCCCAGGTAGTTCAGCGCCAGCGACGGGAACACGATCAGGAACCAGGCCATGCGGATCGGCTTCTTGCCGAAGTGGCCCATGTCGGCATACAGCGCCTCGGCGCCGGTGAACGCCAGCACCACCGCGCCCAGCGCCACGAAGGCGATGAAGCGGTTGGCCAGCACGAACTTGAGGGCGTACCAGGGATTGAGCGCGGACAGGATCTGCGGCGCGGCCACGATGTTGACCAGGCCCATGACGGCCAGGGCGGCGAACCAGAGGATCATCACCGGGCCGAACCAGCGGCCGATGCCGGCCGTGCCATGCTGCTGCAGCGCGTACAGCGCCACCAGCACGGCGATGGTGAGCGGCACCACGTAGGGCTTCAGGGCCGGCGTGGCCACTTCCAGACCTTCGATCGCCGACAGCACGGAAATGGCGGGCGTGATCACGCTGTCGCCGTAGAACAGGGCGGCGCCGAACACGCCGCACAGCATCAGCCTGTAATGCAGCTTGGGCGACTTGCTGACCGAATTGAGGGCCAGCGCCATCAGCGCCATGATGCCGCCCTCGCCGCGGTTATCGGCCCGCAGCACCAGGGTGACGTATTTGAGCGAAACGATGATGGTCAGGCCCCAGAAGATCAGCGAGATAACGCCGAGCAGGTTGTCCGGGGTCAGTCTCAGGCCGTGTTCGGGGGAAAAGATGGTCTTGAGGGTGTACAGCGGGCTGGTACCGATATCGCCATAGACGATGCCGATGGCGGCCAGGGTCAGGGCGACGAGATTGCTTTTCTTGTGTTGCGCGGTCAAGATTGCACCTGTTGTTGTTTTGGTGCATTGCACAATAGGATAGGTATTAGCAAAAGGCAAGAAAATTTTGACATGCTGTGTTGTCCGGAGGCGGTGCGAATCCAGCAGTGTACGCTGGCAATGACAAAGTGAAAACTGCCGGAGGCGAATGTGTCGCCAGCGGGCAAGGTCCGATTCGGAGATAATGGCAGACCGTGCCTACGCGCCCTCCTCCTGCACACCATGAATACCGGAATTGTCTACGCTGCCCTGGCCTTTCTTTGCTGGGGCCTGTTTCCCCTCTATTTCCACGCGATCGGCGAAGTGACGCCGCTGGAAATCCTGGCCCATCGCATGCTGTGGTCGCTGCTGTTCCTGGCCATCGTGCTGGCCGTGCGCCGCCAGTGGGGCTGGCTGCCCCAGCTGTTGAAGCGGCCCCGCGTGCTGGCCAGCTTCATGGCCAGCGCCATTTTCCTTAGTAGCAACTGGTTCATTTATATCTGGGCCGTCAACAATGGCCACGTGATCGACGCCAGCCTGGGCTACTTCATCAATCCGCTGGTCAACGTGGTGCTGGGCTTGCTGGTGTTGAAAGAGAAGCTGCGGCGCGGCCAGTGGCTGGCCATCGCGCTGGCCGGCTGCGGCGTGGCCTGGCTCACGTGGCAGGGCGGGCAGCTGCCGTGGATCGCGCTGCTGCTGGCCGGCACCTTCGGCGTGTACGGGCTGCTGCGCAAGACGGCCGCGCTGGCCGCGCTCGAAGGCCTGTCGCTGGAAACCATGCTGCTGTTCCCGCTGGCCGTGGCCTACCTGGGCTGGCTCAGCTGGCATGGCCAGAATACCTTCATCAACACCGAGCATGACGGCACGCGCTGGCTGCTGGTGGCGGCCGGCCCCATCACGGCCATCCCCTTGCTGCTGTTCGCGGCCGGCGCGCGGCGCATTCCGCTGTCCGTGCTGGGCCTGTTGCAATACATCGGCCCCACGATTCAGATGCTGCTGGGCGTATGGTTCTTCCACGAAGCGTTCACCGCGGCCCGGCTGGCCGGCTTTGCCGTCATCTGGGGCGCGCTGGTGCTGTACGTGGCCGAAGGCCTGTGGCTGATGCGCCGCCCCGCCCCGCAACCGGCCTGA
>JAZJZQ010000505.1:0-7456 GCA_040389625.1 Pseudomonadota bacterium
GATGGCGCTCCGGTGGCGCCGTTTACCCAGATCGCGGCGGCCGAGGTGCGGGCCGGCAAATTCCTGCCGCGCCAGACGGCCGCGCTGCCGCGCGCGCTGGCCTACCTGGATGCGCTGGAAGCGGCCGGCCGCTATCAGTTGATGGTGTGGCCCGTGCACTGCGAAATCGGCAGCTGGGGCCACAACGTGCACGACGATGTGCGCGCCGCCTACAACCGCTGGGAGGATGCCACCCAGGCCATTGTGGCCAAGGTGCTCAAGGGTGCCAATCCATGGACCGAGCACTATTCGGCCGTGCAGGCCGAAGTGCCGGACCCGGCCGACCCGGCCACCCAGCGCAACCAGGCCTTCATCGCCACGCTGGCGGCGGCCGACCAGGTCTACATTGCCGGCGAGGCCGGCAGCCATTGCGTCAAGGCCACCACGGAACACATCGTGCAACAGTTCGGCGCAGACCAGCTGGGCAAGCTGGTGCTGCTGACCGACTGCATGAGCCCGGTGACCGGGTTCGAATCGGCGTACCAGGACTTCCTGCGCGCGATGCAGGCAAGCGGCGTGCGACTGGCTCAGTCAGGCGATGTGCTGCAGGAATTGCTTCTCAACGCCGGCCGTTAGTGCAGCACCACACTAGCGTGGCGTAAGATGCAAGCTAGTCTCTTCATTTCTGGAACAAACCGATGACACCCATCGTCCGCAGCCTGCTGGAAACCGACCTGTATAAATTCACAATGTGGCAGGCGCTGTTGCACGGCCACCCGAATTCCCACACTGAGTACGAATTCGTCTGCCGCAACACCCCCGTGTTCCCGCTGGCCGAACTGAAGGCGGAGGTGGAGCGCGAGCTCGACCATCTGTGCACGCTGGCTTTCACCGAGGACGAACTCGATTTCCTGCGCGCCCTGCGCTACATGAAGAGCGACTTCGTCGACTTCCTCACCGTGTTCCGCTTCCAGCGCAAGTTCATCCAGGTCGGCACGGATGGCGACCGGCTGGTGATCCACGCGGCCGGGCCGCAGGTGCATGTGATGGCGTTCGAGATCTTCGTGCTCTACATCGTCAACGAGCTGTATTTCCGCCGTTTCGAGCGGGACGGCGCGCTGGAGGAGGGGCGCCAGCGGTTGGCCGCCAAGATCGCGCAGCTCGAGGCATTCAGCCGGCAGCCGGCGCTGCGCCACCCGTTCGAGTTTTCCGACTTCGGCTTGCGGCGCCGTTTCTCGGCCGCCTGGCAGGACGAGGTGGTGTTCAAGCTGGCGACGGACGTGCCCCAGTATTTCAAGGGCACCTCCAACGTCTACCTGGCCAAGAAATTCGGCCTGGTGCCGATCGGCACCATGGCCCATGAATACATGCAGTCGTTCCAGGCCTTTGGCGTGCGGCTGCGCGACTTCCAGAAGGCGGCGCTGGAGGATTGGGTGCAGGAATACCGGGGCGACCTGGGCATCGCGCTGACGGACGTGGTGGGCATGGACGCCTTCCTCGACGATTTCGACCTGTATTTCGCCAAGCTGTTCGACGGCCTGCGCCACGATTCGGGCGATCCGGTCGTGTGGGGCGAAAAGGCGCTGGCCCACTACGGGGCCCTGCGCATCGACAGCAATACCAAGCGTTTGGTGTTTTCAGACGCGCTCAACCTGGACAAGGCGCTGGCCCTGTACCGTCACTTCGCCGACCGCATCATGACCGGCTTTGGCATCGGCACCGACCTGACCAACGACGTGGGCCTGACGCCGCTCAATATCGTCATGAAGCTGGTGGCCTGCAATGGCCAGTCGGTGGCCAAGTTGTCCGATGCGCCCGGCAAGACGTTGTGCAAGGACGAGACTTTCCTGGCCTACCTGCGCCAGGTGTTCCACCATCCCGTCCTGTAAGGGGTATCAGGCGCCGAAGCCGGCGACGACGGTTTCGAAGTGCTCGACCTTGGGCGGCAGGGCGAAGTGGCTGCCCACCAGGCCGCGCCAGTCCTGGAAGCCTTGGCTGCCACGGAAATCGACCGTGTGGTTCTCCAGCGTGGTCCAGCCCACCACCAGGTGATAGGTATCCGGCACTTCGATGTCGCGGTCCAGCCGCATCGACAGGCAACCCTTGGCCGCCTGGAAGATGGGCACGGCCTGCGCCACGGCAGCCTGGAAGGCGGCATGGGATTCAGGCTTGATGTAGAGCTCGGCGATTTCATAGATCATGGTGGGTCCTTTCGTAAGAGTGTCGCCATTTTGCCTGAATCCGCCGCTTTCTGCGGCTGTGTCTTGTTTTAATTCAATCGATTGCTTTATTATGCAAGGCCGAATTTCAAGAAAAACTCAAGGAAAACGCCATGTACCGTTCCGTCTTCAAGCCCGGCCTGTTCAAGGATCAGCTCATCATCGTGACGGGCGGCGGCAGCGGCATCGGCCGTTGCACGGCGCACGAGCTGGCGGCGCTGGGCGCCACGGTGGCCCTGGTGGGGCGCGATCCGGACAAGCTGGCGCGCGTCTGCGAGGAGATCGCGGCGGCCGGCGGCGCGGCCCATGCCTGGCCCTGCAACATCCGCGACGAGGCTGCCGTGCAGGCGCTGGTGGCGGCCATCGTGGCCGCCCATGGCCGCATCGACGGCCTGGTCAACAACGCCGGCGGCCAGTTCCCGGCCCCGCTCAAGGATATTTCGCTCAAGGGCTGGGAGGCGGTGCTGCAGACCAACCTGACGGGCGGCTTTTTGATGGCGCGCGAGTGCCTGAACCAGGCCATGCAGCAGCGCGGCGGGGCGGTGGTCAACATCGTGGCCGACATGTGGGGCGGCATGCCCAACATGGGCCATTCCGGCGCGGCGCGGGCCGGCATGGTCAACTTGACGGAAACGGCCGCCTTCGAATGGGCGCAGTACGGCGTGCGGGTCAACGCGGTGGCGCCCGGCTACGTGGCCTCGTCCGGCATGGATGCCTATCCGCCGGCGATGAAGCAGACCATCCTTGGGTTTCCGCAGACGGTGCCGCTCAAGCGCTTTGGCACGGAGGCGGAAATCTCGGCCGCCATCGTGTTTCTGCTGTCGGAAGCGGCCGCCTTCATCACGGGCACCACCTTGCGGGTGGACGGCGGCCGGCCCAACGTGCGGCCCGGCATGCCAATGCCGGCCCTGTGCAACCCCAGCGTGCCGTTTGACGGCTTCCACCTGGCGCAAACGCCCAAGGTGTTGCGCGAAGGCTGAGTTAGGCTGGCTCGGCCGGCGTGCGCAGGATGAATTGCATGGCTTGCGCCGCCAGCTGGGCCACGTCGGCGCCGCCGTCGGCCTTGTACCACTGCACGGTCCAGTTCAGGGCGCCGAAGATCAGCTGGCGGTCGAACTGCGATGGCATGGCCCACTCGCCCGAGCGGTGCAGGGCGGCGATCACGGTATCCCACACGGCTTCGTAACGGTCCTTCAGGGCCACGATACGGGCCCGCGCGGGCGCGTCCAGGGCCCGCGCCTCATACAGCAGCACGGGAATGAAATGGTGGTCCGGCGCCAGCAGCGTGTGCAGATGCACTTCCACCAGCTGATGCAGGGTCTGGCGTGCGGGCAAGCCCTGGGCCGCGATGGCTTCGATCTGCGCCAGCGACTGCGCCAGGCCCTCTTCCATGATGGCGGCCAGGATGTCCTGCTTGGTCTTGAAGTGGTAGAACCAGCTGCCCGACTGGATGCCGGTGGCGGCGGCGATGTCGCGCACGGTCGTGTTGTCGTAGCCCCGCTCACGGAACAGCCGGGCCGATTCCCTGATCAGTTCTGCCCGCAGGTTGCCGCCGGCCTCCTTGAGCGGACGGCCGCGTTTCTTGGTAGGGGCGGAAGCGGGAACGGGGACGGTAAGCATGGCTGCGGCGGGTGAGGAGACGATGGACAGCATTCTAATCGAGGCCATGCGGATGCCGCCAATTGCCATCCTGTCCGGCGCTGCCGGCGCGTCCAATAAAAAGCCCGGGCGCTAGGCCCGGGCTGGTGGTGGTACGGCGGGTTGGAAGTCAGCTGGCGGGCAGCCCGCGGCGGCTGTCAAGCTTTCCTCGGACGTGCCAGGAAGGCGAGGATGCCCAGGCCCATGATGAACATGCCATAGCTTTCCGGCTCAGGAACGGCCGGGATGTTCATCGACAGCAGGCTGCCTTGCTTGTCTGGACTGTCGCCGACATAGAAGCCCAATTTCAGCGACGGATCACTGAAGTCCTGGGTGCCGCCGGTGAAGGTGAAGTGGAACTTCATGTTGTCGCCCAAGGCGATCCGGTCGGCCGTGGTGGGGGCGAAGAAACAGGCACGTTGATCGCCAGTGCTGCCGCCGTCGCAGCCATTTGCCGTCAGTTCATTTGGCGAGAAGGTCCAGCCGCTTGCAAGCGTTGTGTCCGTTGGTCCGGGGTCGCCGGTCAAGGCGGCGGTGGTAAACGAGCCGATGCTCTTCACTTGCAGCATGCCGATATTGGTGGCCGTGGCCCAATCGCCCGTCCGGCCAGCGGCGTCAATTTGCAGCGTCAGCTCAGTAGCAGAATCTTCCGTGAACGTGAACGTCACGCCCTGGTAGGTTAATGTACCAGCGCTGGCGCTTAATGGTGCGGCGATCAGTCCGGCGGCTATCAGCAGGCTGCCGGCTGTTTTTTGGAAAATCGTCTTGTGCATTTTAGTTCCCTCTTTTTTTAGTTTGTTACCCATCAACAACCACGTCAAATTGCGGTGCGGAAAAACACATCGCAAAAACCAGACTCGACAATTCAATTTAGCAGGAAAAAAGACAAATTAAAGTATTAGTTTCACCACCTTGGTTTCCAATAATCAACTGGCTATTGAAAATATACTGCGATAGTATTTTTGTTATTTACCTCCCTTTCTGTTATTTATTTTCGTTGAGTAAGTAATTGGGCGGCAAGTACTCTCCTGTCGACCAGAACTATAACGTTTTTGTATTAAATGGCATGTTTATCATTTTTGCCACGTTGTCCATTGCTTGCCATTTTATGAATGATCTCCTGCTGTCTGTATTTGATGTACTGTCCAATTTAATTATTAATAATGAAAACTTGTGAGCTAAATACTATCATCTGAATAGAGACCGCAAGTATGTTTTTTATAATCGAAATGCCGGGTTGATTGAATTTTCTCAATAACGCTCATTGCTTAATGTTGGTGAGATTATTTCCGCTAAGTTATTTAAATTGCTGTGATCTAAACTTATTTTAGGAAAATATTTTAAATAACATGACAATTTACAATGCTGCCAAGTAATTTATATTTGAGTTCATATAGTTGATATTGGGATAAGGTATTAATCTATCCCCAAGAATTAGGGCAAGATGGGCAATCCGGGCTGACAAGTCCTATATGTGGATGGGTATGGCTTGCAATCTGGTAAGTGCTGCCATCCATATCTGAAGTGGGCTGCAAGAATTTTCCCCCGATCCATTACCTGCACAACAGAAAGGAAGATGTGCTTTGCGACAGCGCGCCTGAGTTTGATTTTTAGCAGATTATCCGACGTGGTTAATTCGCCGCGCACGCCGCAAAATGCATCCAAATAACAACAATGACCCTGACCCCATCTGGCCGTATTGCCCCCCTGACCGCAGAACAGGCTGAAGTGCTGGCGCCCATCGAACAGTATTTCCTCGGCCATGCGCGCGACGACGCGGCCCATATGCGGCAAGCCTTCCTGCCCACGGCCCATATCGAATCGATGCGCGACGGCGTCTTCACGTCCTGGCCGCTGGAGACTTATTGCGAGCGCTTCAAGGGCGTGCCGGCTGTCGACGAGGCAGCGCGCCGCCGCACGGTGGACTGGATCGACGTGGCCGGCCTGTCGGCCTGCGCCCGCATCACGCTGGTGCATGGCGCCACCACCTTTACCGACTACTTTGTGCTGCTGAAGACAGCCGACGGCTGGAAGATCGCCAACAAGGCTTTCCACGGCCGGCCCAGCTGATCTGGCAATTGTTGTGGCGGCTTGACCGCGCGGGAAAAAAGGTTTGCCGCAAACAGCAACGTCCTTGTTACACTTGTCCCATGCAAGTCGCATGCGCGATTTGCCGCCCCGGCTGGTAACAGCCGATATGGCAAGACGGTGCAGCACATGGCGGATCTACCACAACCAGAAGAACAGGTTTTCCTGTCCACAGTCCCGGCCGGGCCGCGCGAGCGGCGGCTGGCCTATGGCGTGGTAATCGTGTCGGTCATCATCTTCCTGGCGGCCGTGCCGTTTGCACGCACGCCCCTGCCGCAGGTCTGGGCCTTCATTCCTGCCTATGAATCGGCACTGGTGATCTGCGACCTGATCACGGCCAGCTTGCTGTTTGGCCAGTTCCACTCCTTCCATTCCCGTTCGCTGTTCGTGCTGGCAGGTGGCTATCTGTTTACCGCGCTGACGGCCTGCGTCCATCTGCTGACCTATCCCGGCGTGTTCGAGGCGGGCGGCTTGCTGGGGGCGGGACCGCAGACGACCGCCTGGCTGTACATGATGTGGCATGGCGGCTTCCCCCTGTTCGTGATCGCCTATGCGCTGCTCCGGCGCAGCAAGATGGACGACGTGCTGCCGGCCCGCTGCACCAGCGTGCTGATCGGGCTGGGGGCGCTGCTGGTGCTGTTCGTGGTGGGCGCGCTGGCGGCAGTGGCGACGCGCTTCCAATCGATCTTGCCGGCGATCATGGTGGCCGACCATTACACGCCGGCCATGATCCGCGTGGTGGCCACGGTCTGGTGCCTGAGCCTGCTGGCGCTGGTGTTGCTGTGGCGCGGCGGCGCCCGTTCGTTGCTGGACCTGTGGCTGATGGTGGTGATGTGGGTCTGGCTGGTCGATGTGGCGCTGTCAGCCATGCTCAACAATGGCCGCTTCGACCTCGGCTTCTACGTGGGCCGGGTGTACGGTTTGCTGGCGGCCAGTTTCGTGCTGATGGTGCTGCTGGCCGAGAGCGGCATGATGTACAGCAGCCTGCTGGTGATGATGGAGCGGCTGCGGCGCATCAACCGCACCGACGGCTTGACGGGCATCACCAACCGGCGTGCTTTCGACGCCGAGCTGGAACAGGAATGGCGGCGCGCCCTGCGTGGCCACGCGCCGCTGGCGCTGCTGATGATCGATGTCGACTTCTTCAAGACCTACAACGACAGCCGTGGCCACGTGGCCGGCGACAGTTGCCTGCGGGCCGTGGCCCAGGCGCTGGCCGGCGCCACGCATCGGGCCGGCGACGTGGTGGCGCGCTACGGCGGCGAAGAGTTTGCCGCCCTGTTGCCGCAGACCGGCCTGGCCGACGCCGAGCACATGGCCCAGCGCATGCGGCTGGCCGTGGCGGACCTGGGCATGCCCCACGGCGGCACGCCCGACTGGCCGCAAGTGACGGTCAGCATCGGCGTGGTGTCGGTCAGTTGCATCGGGGCCGTCGCCGGGCCTGGCCCGGCCCAGCCGTCGCCGCCGCCCACGCTGGTGGTGGAGGCGGCCGACAAGGCCCTGTATGTGGCCAAGTCGTCCGGACGCAACCG
>JAZJZQ010000506.1:0-4646 GCA_040389625.1 Pseudomonadota bacterium
ATTGCGCTCTGATCCGAAACGCAAGGACGCAGGCGCTATACCATTGCCGGCATGGACCACCGACTTGTCCAATTGCCGGAACCGACCCCGCACTTATTTGCGCACTTACTCAACCCATCACCAACCACTCGCCATGACGATGACACCCGACTTCCGCGCCCGCGCCACGCTGCTGGACCACATCCGCCACACCATGCGCTTCTACGAACCGCGCTGCGTGGACGGCAGCGGCGGCTTCTATCACTACTGCAAGGACGATGGCACCGTCTATAACGCGCACAGCCGCCACCTGGTCAGCAGCACGCGCTTCGTGTTCAATTACGCGATGGCGTTCCGCCAGTTCCAGCAACCGATCTACCTGGAACGCGTGCGCCACGGCCTGGCCTTCCTGCGCAACGCGCATCGCAATGCGGCCACCGGCGGCTACGCCTGGGAGCTGGACTGGCAGGACGGCAGGGCCACCGTCACGGACGGCACCAACCACTGCTACGGCCTGGCCTTCGTGCTGCTGGCCTATTCGCACGCCGTGATGGCCGGCGTGGCGGAAGCGCGTACCTGGATCGCGGAGACCTACGCGTTGATGGAACAGCGCTTCTGGCAGGCGGAGCACGGCCTGTATGCGGACGAGGCGAGCGCCGACTGGTCGCAGCTGGCGCCCTACCGCGGCCAGAACGCCAACATGCACAGCTGCGAAGCCTTGCTCGCCGCCTTCGAGGCGACGGGTGAACCGGCCTATCTGCATCGGGCAGAAACGCTGGCCCGCAACATCACCGTGCGCCAGGCGGCGCTGACCGATGGACTGATCTGGGAACACTACCACGAGGACTGGTCGGTCGACGGCGACTACAACCGCCACGACAAGACCAACATCTTCCGTCCCTGGGGCTACCAGCCCGGCCACCTGACGGAATGGGCCAAGCTGCTGCTGATACTGGAACGCCACGCGGCCCACCTGGCCGGCCCGTCCGACTGGCTGGTCCCGCGCGCCCGCGCCCTGTTCGACCAGGCCCTGGCCAAGGCCTGGGACGGCGAGCATGGCGGCATCTGTTACGGCTTCGCGCCGGACGACAGCATCTGCGACAGCGACAAATACTTCTGGGTGCAGGCCGAGAGCCTGGCCGCCGCCGCGCTGCTGGCCGCGCGCACCGGCGAGCCTGGGTACTGGGACTGGTACGAGCGTCTCTGGCACTACAGCTGGGAACATATGATCGACCACCAGCACGGCGCCTGGTATCGCCTGCTCAGCGCGGACAACCGCAAACTGAGCGACGAGAAAAGCCCAGCCGGCAAGACCGACTACCACACCATGGGCGCCTGCTACGAAGTGCTCAACGTCCTCGCCGGCTAGGCGGCATCGACCGGCGGCACGGGCAGCTGGCCGCCTGCGCCGCCAGCACCTTTCCCAAACGGGCAAGGCACGCGGCGCCCGCCCGCGCCTTGCCTGCCTGTCCCTTACTGCGCGCGGCGGCGGCGCGCCACCACGCCCATCAACGCCAGGCCGCCCAGCAGCATGCCGTAGGTTTCCGGTTCCGGCACGGCCGTGGTGATGTTGATGCCGCCCGAATAGCTGGCCGAGGGGCCGGCGAAGCCTTTCACGGTCAGCACCAGCGGACCGCTGAAGCCCGTGTCAAACAGGTGGGCGCCGCTGACGAAGCTGCTGTCGGCGATATCGAGTGCCTTGCCGTTCAGGCTCACCTGGGTGAAACGGATATGCTGCGACTCGCTGCCGAAGAAGTTCACCACCCCGCCGTTGGCCATGAAATTGCCGTCGAGCGTAGGCTCGAAGGTGTACTGGTCGCTGAAATAATTGCCTTCCATGGGCTGGGGCAGGCTGAGGTTGAAACTGCCCGTCCATTGGTTCGGATGCACGGGCGATTGCAGCAGCGTCACCGTGTAGTCGTTGGCCATGGCGGAGCCGGCGGCGGCGCCGGCCAGCACGAGTGCGAGCAAAGTCGATTTCATGGGATTCCCTTCGATATTGGAGTTGGCGGCGCCGGCCGGCGCGCCGGGCCGGATCGGTACTGCGGGCCGGTGGCGGCCTCGCTGATCGTCACCGATGATAATTTGATATCATTGCGGCGAACATAGTCCATTTGGACCGAATTGCGCCCGGCCACTTGCAGCGCCGGTCGTGCTGCGTTGTAATTACGTCATGAGCCATTCCTTTCTGTTGATCGACGACCATGCGCTGTTCCGTGCCGGCCTGCGCATGATGCTGGAGAACGCCTATCCCGGCCGGCCGCTGCGCGAGGCGGCCACGCTGGACCAGGCCGTGCACGGCCAGCACGATGCGCCCGCCCCCACGGTGACCCTGCTGGACTTGCAACTGCCGGGCCTGAACGGCATGGACGGCATGGCCCTGATCCAGCGCAAGTGGCCTGACTGCGCCATCGTCGTACTGTCGGCCGACGAGCGCCCGGACACGCCGCGGCGCGCGCTCGAACATGGGGCGCTGCGCTACATCTCCAAGCGGGAAACGCCGGCCGTCATCCTCGACGGCATCACGGCCGTGTTGCGGGCCGAACCGGGTATGCCGGCGCCGTCCGCACTGCGCCCCACCGCGCCGCGCCTGACCCCACGCCAGTGCGAAGTGCTCGACCTGCTGTGCCAGGGAATGTCCAACAAGCTGATCGGGCGGCGCCTGAACCTGTCGGAGAACACCGTGCGCGGCCACGTGCAAGCCTTGCTGGCCCTGCTGCAAGTGGTGAGCCGGGCCGAGGCGGCCTACGCGGCCCGCAGCCGGGGGCTGGTTGGCTAGGCCGGGTGCGGCCCGGCGCGCCGAGGGATTGATCCGGGCCGAACAGATGCGCCTGTTGCTGGGCAATATGGGCAGCTCACTGCTGCCCACGCTGGCGGTGGCCTCGCTGCTGCTGTACACGCTCGCCACCCCGGCCAACCTGCCGGGACTGCGCCTGTGGTGCGCCGCCGTCATCGGCTCCAAATTGTTCGGCTGCTGGGACGCGCGCCGCATTCTGCGCGGCCGGATCGGGCCTTGGCGTGCCTACCGGCTCGAACGCTGGATGCTCGTGCTGACCGCCATCGACGGCGTGGCCTGGGGCGCGCTGGCCTGGACCGGCTTCGATCCCGCCTCCACGGCCAACAGCATCCTGGTAGTGGCAGTGTTGTCCGGCATCGTCGGCAACGCCATGTCGATGCTGTCGCCCGTGCTGAGCGTGTTCGCCATCTTCTGCGTGTGCGAACTGGGCGCGCTCGCGCTCAAGGCGTGGTCGCTCGATGCGCTGCCGTTCCGGACCCTGAGCCTGGCCGTGGTGGTGTATTGCTTCAGCCTGCTCAGCCAGGCGCGCAACAGCGCCCGCGCCGCCCGCGCCGCCATCCAGCTGCGCTTCGACAATATCGGCCTGATACGCCAATTGCGCGTGGAGACCGACAAGACGCGCCACGCCCTGCATGCGGCCGAGGAAGCCAACCTGGCCAAGTCGCGCTTCCTGGCCGCCGCCAGCCACGACCTGCGCCAGCCCATCCATGCCCAGGGCCTGTTCCTGGAAGTGCTGGCCCGCTCGCCCCTCAACGACAGCCAGCGCACCGTGCTGGCCAGCGCGCGCGCCGCGTCCGAAGCGTCGGCCGGCATGCTGCATACGCTGCTCGATTTTTCGCGCATCGAAGCGGGCGTGATCGAGCCGCAGGTCGAGGCGTTCGCGCTGCAGCCCCTGCTGGCCAAGCTGGAAAGCGAACTGGCGCCGCAGGCCAACGCCAAGGGCCTGGTGTACCGCACCTGCGACAGCGGACTGGTGCTGCATACGGACCGCGCGCTGCTGGAACTGATCGTGCGCAACCTGGTGACGAACGCGGTGCGCTACACGGAACGGGGCGGCGTGCTGGTGGCCTGCCGCCGGCGCGGCGCCGGCGCCGTGCTGGAGGTATGGGACAGCGGCATCGGCATCGCGCCCGAGCAGCAGGAGGAAGTGTTCCGCGAATTCCACCAGCTGGGCAATCCGGAGCGGGACCGGCAGAAGGGCCTGGGCCTGGGCCTGTCGATCGCGCGCGGCCTGGCCCAGCTGCTCGGCCATGAGCTGACGGTGGCGTCGCGCCCGGGACGGGGCAGCGTGTTCCGGCTGGCCGTGCCGCTGGCGCCCATGCCGGCGCTGGCGGGGCCGGCGCTGGCAATGCCGCCCGCGGCGGAAATGCCGGCGCGCCGGGCCTTGCCGCTGCGCGCGCTGGTGATCGACGACGATGCCATCGTGCGCGTCAGCATGCAGCAACTGCTGGCCGGCTGGGGCTGCGACTGCCGGGTGGCCGACAGCATCGAACCGGCGCTGGCACTGGCGCAGCGCTGGTCGCCGGACATCATCATCAGCGACTACCGGCTGCGCGAGCAGCGCACGGGCGCCGAAGCCATCGCCATGCTGCGGGCCCAGGCCGGGCGCGCCATACCGGCCCTGCTGATCACGGGCGACACGGCGCCGGCCCGCCTGCGCGAGGCGCGCGCCAGCGGCGTGCCGCTGCTGCACAAGCCCACCTCACCCGAGCAACTGTACCGCAGCATGGAGCAGGTCTGCGCCGCCGGGAACGTCCCGGCCACTGTGCCGCGGGCGGCAAGCGTATCGGCTTAGTCCACGCGGGCAATGGACTGGAAATCTGGCCAGCGTTAGTCCGGGAAAAATTCCGGAGCAAGGACAGTGTCAACC
>JAZJZQ010000507.1:0-3269 GCA_040389625.1 Pseudomonadota bacterium
CGGCGCGGCGCTGGAACATCAGGTGATAACCATCGACCCGGGCGAAGGCAAGGTATTCGCGCAGCGGGTTGAAGCCGCGCGGGCTGAGCGACTCGGCGTAGGCATCCTGCTGGATGCGCAGCGTGCGCACGCTGTCCTTGAGCGAGGCGAACGAGTAAAGCGTATCGAAGCGCCAGAAGGTGCGGTCGGCCGGATGGACCGCCGTCACGGGAGATGCCACGGCGTGCGCGGAGCACGGCGCATCCGCATAATCGAGAAATTCCATGCCCACGATGGCGCCGGCAGGCTTGACGCCATGTGCCAGCAAGTAGGCGATCTGGCCGATCGCGGTGGCCATGCCGGAGCCGGAGATGGCCAGGTTGTACGCGTTGCCCAGGGTCTCAGGGTCGAATCCAATCTCGGCGCGCGAATTGCCAAAGATGAATGTAGCCGCGCCGGAGCGCAAGGCATTGGTGGCCTTGATCTCAACCTGGTAGCGCGTGAGCGCAGGCTTGACCGAGTTCATGCCGGCGCGGTTGACGGCGCCATACAGGCTGTAGGGGTCGACCACATAGACGAAAGCGGCGCAGGCGACGCTGCCACCGGCCAGCGTGAGCAGGACGGTACGCAGGAAGGTGCGGGTATGCGCTGGCATCAGAACTGGAAGTAAAGGAAATCGGTGGGGCGATTGAGCGAGAGCAGGTCCAGCAGCGCGATCACGCCGATCACCACGCCCCACGCTCGCGTGGGCGCCCATGCCAGGCGCGCCGGCCGACAGGCGCCGCAGTCGAGCGCAGGTTCGAAGCGCGCCGTGATCTGCTGGGTATTCGGGCACAGGAACACGATGGCGGCGACCGCGCCGACAGCGCTCCAGGTTTCGATGAACTGGCTGCCGCCGCCACCGTAGAAGGTGATGCCCAGCCGTTCCATGGCCGGCAGCAGGCTACCGAGCCGGCTGGCAAAGGCGTCGGGCAACGCGATGCCGTTGACGCCACTCATGCCGCGCACCATCGCCAGCGCCCCGTGCAGGTCGGTGGCGCGGAAGAATACCCACGCGTAGCACACGGCGAGGAAGGTGATCGCCGTCGCGCAGCGCCGTGCCAGCGGCAAGCGCAGCGCCGTCCATGCATGGTGAACGGCGAGGTAGAGCCCGTGCAGGCCGCCCCAGATCACGAAGTTCCAGCCGGCGCCATGCCACAGGCCGCCGAGCAGCATGGTGGTCATCAGGTTGGCGTAGCGGCGCACCTTGCCGCGCCGGTTGCCGCCCAGCGGAAGATACAGGTAGTCGCGCAGGAAGCGCGACAGGGTCATGTGCCAGCAACGCCAGAACTGGCTGATGTTGGCCGCCTGGTACGGAGAATTGAAATTGAGCGGCAACCGCACGCCGAACAGGCGGGAGAGGCCGATCGCCATGTCGGAGTAACCGGAGAAATCGAAATACAGCTGGAAGGCATAGGCCAGCACGCCGCCCCATGCCACCAGCAGCGACGGGCTGCCGCCATGGTTGAATACCGCATTGGCATAGGGCGCGATGTTGTCGGCGATGAGCACTTTCTTGGCCAGCCCGGCGAAGAAGATGGTGGTGCCTACCGCGAAATCGAGCGCGCGGGGACGGTAGATGCGCGGGTCGGCGAACTGCGGCATCATTTCCTTGTGGTGCAGCACCGGTCCGGCCACCAGGTGCGGGAAGTAGGTCACGAACAGCACGTAGTGCACGAAGCGGCTCTCGCTGACCTTGCCCTGGAAGGTATCGACCAGGAACGCGATCTGGGTGAAGGTGAAGAATGAGATACCGACCGGCAGCACGATGGCCGGTATCGGCAGATGCACGGTCGCGGCGAGAAAGCCGGCGTACTTGAACCAGCCCAGGGCCAGCAGGTTGGCCGCAACCCCGGCCGCCAGCCAGCGTCGGCGCAGCCTGCTTCGCAACAGGACGCCAAACCGGTAGTTCAGCACGACCGAGGCAAGCAGCAAGGGCAGCAGGCGGGGATTCCAGTAGCCGTAAAAGAACAGCGAGGCGGCGGCCAGCCACCAGGCCGCGGCCACGGTCGAACGGCGCCCCAGCAGGAAAAAGCCGGCCAGCACGACCGGCAGGAACAGCAGCAGGAATGATTGGGAGTTGAACAACATGTCCGGCACGCCAACTGAAATGGCCATCGTATGCCGGGCCGCGCGGGGCGGCTTTATGCCAGATCAAGCCACGCAGCTACCTGTGCGCCGGGCGGTGGCGCGGCACGCTGCCATTTGCCACCAGCCATTTGCCATCTGCGATCTACCATCTACCATCTGCCATCTGCCATCTGCCATCTGCCACCAGCCATTTGCCAGCCTTCACTTGTCATCCGCCATCGGCCGTCAGCCGTCAGCCATTTGGCATTTGCCACCCGCTCTCCGCCATCGCCATCGCCCCCTTGCCTACGCCAACACCCGTGTGCGGCCCCGCGGCGGCGCCAGGCGTCAGAACTCCTCCCAGTCGTCCTCAAGCTGCGGGCTGTTGGCCACAGCCTTGGCGCGGGCCGGCGCTGCGGCAGGCGCCGGCTTGGTCGCACGCTGGGTAGCCGGTTTGAGCGTCCGCACCGGCGCGGGCCGGGCTGCCGATGGGCGCGGGGCGGTGGCGGACGCCTGTGGCGAGGCGACGGAAGGCCGGGCAGTGGCCGCCGCAACCGGCGCCATGCCGTCCAGCTGGAACACGCTCACCACCTGGGCCAGCGAGCCGGCCTGGTCCTGCAGCGAGGCGGCGGCGGCCGATGCCTGCTCCACCAGTGCCACGTTCTGCTGGGTAATGGCGTCCATCTGGCCGATGTCGCTGTTGATCTGGTCCAGTCCCGCCGTCTGCTCCTGGCTGGCCTGCGTGATTTCGCCCATGATGTCGGCCACGCGCTGGATACTGGTGACCACTTCCTGCATGGTCGCCCCGGCCTGGTCCACCAGGCGCGCGCCGCTGCCGACCTTTTCCACGGAATCGCCGATCAGTTCCTTGATTTCCTTGGCCGCGCCGGCGCTGCGCTGGGCCAGGTTGCGCACTTCCGACGCCACCACGGCGAAGCCGCGTCCCTGTTCGCCGGCGCGGGCCGCCTCGACGGCCGCGTTCAGGGCCAGGATGTTGGTCTGGAAGGCGATGCCATCGATCACGCCGATGATGTCGACAATCTTCCTGGACGAATCGTTGATCGACCCCATGGTCTGCACCACTTCGCTCACCACGCTGCCGCCCCTGACGGCCACTGCCGAGGCCGACTGCGCCAGCTGGTTGGCCTGGCGCGCGTTGTCGGCGTTCTGGCGCACGGTGC
>JAZJZQ010000508.1:0-7684 GCA_040389625.1 Pseudomonadota bacterium
ACAGCTGGTCCACCATCACGTTGATGGTGTTTTTCAGTTCCAGGATTTCGCCCTTGACGTCCACCGTGATCTTTTTCGACAGGTCGCCGTTGGCCACGGCTGTCGTCACGGCGGCGATGTTGCGCACCTGGCCGGTCAGGTTGGAAGCCATGAAGTTCACGTTGTCGGTCAAGTCCTTCCAGGTGCCGCCCACGCCGGGCACGTAGGCCTGGCCACCGAGCTTGCCCTCGGTGCCCACCTCGCGCGCCACCCGCGTCACCTCGGAGGCGAAGGAGCGCAGCTGGTCCACCATCACGTTGATGGTGTCCTTGAGCTGCAGGATTTCGCCGCGCACGTCCACCGTGATCTTCTTCGACAGGTCGCCGTTGGCCACGGCCGTTGTCACTTCGGCGATGTTGCGCACCTGCGAGGTGAGGTTGCCGGCCATGGAGTTGACCGAGTCGGTCAAGTCCTTCCAGGTGCCGGCCACGCCTTTCACCTGGGCCTGGCCGCCCAGCTTGCCCTCGGTGCCCACCTCGCGCGCCACGCGTGTGACCTCGGAGGAGAACGACGACAGCTGTTCGACCATGGTGTTGGCCGTGGTGGCCGCCCGCAGGTACTGGCCCTTGAGCGGGTGGCCGTCCACCTCCAGCGCCATGGTCTGCGACAGGTCGCCCTTGGCCACGGCGCCGATCACGCGCGCCATTTCCGTCGTCGGGCGCACCAGGTCGTCGATCAGGGTGTTGACGGAGCTGATGATGGTGGCCCAGCCGCCCACCACGTTGGGTACGGAGGCGCGCTGGGTCAGCCGGCCTTCGCGGCCCACCACCCGGCTCACCTCCGTCACGGCCTTGACCATCTTCTCCTTGGTTTCGATCAGGTCGTTGAGCGTGTCGGCGATCTTGCCCGAGATGCCGGTCCAGTCGGACGGCATGCGGGCCGTGAAGTCGCCCTTCTTGAGCGCCATCAGCGTGGCCAGCAGCAGTTTGATATCGAGCTCTTCGCGCATGTCGGTCATATTGTTCATGGGCGTGGTCCTCTAGGCTTGGGAGGGTTGGTGGGGGTGGTGGCGTTGGTCGGGCAGGGCGTGCGTGCCGGGCAGGCGGCGCCGGTGTGGTGCAGATGGGTGATCAGGTCGGCCGGCGGCATGGGCTGGCAATACAGTTCGCCCTGGTAGTAGTCGCAGCCCTGGGCCCGCAGCTCGTCGAGCTGCTTCTCGTGGTTCACGCCCAGCGCCACCACCTGCATGGCCAGCGCCCGCGCCAGGTGGATCACGGCGGCCACGATGTCGGTGCCGCCGCGCTCGCAGCCGATGGCGTGCACGAAGGCGCGGTCTATCTTGAGCGCGTCGAACTGCAGCCGCTTGCAGGTGGCCAGCGACGAGTGAGCGCTGCCGAAGTGGTCGAGCGCCAGCCGCACGCCGGCCGCCTGCAGCTGGCGCAGCAGGGGCAGGGCGTCGTCGCCGGCGCCAAACAGCAGCGTTTCATTGAGTTCCAGCGTGACGCTGCCGGCCTGCAGCCGGTGCCGCCGCAGCACCGGCAGCAGCTGCTTCGCCAGTTCCGCGTGCAGCTGGGGCGCGGCCAGGTTGAATGCCACGCCCAGCCGGAAGGCCGGCGGCGCGTCGTGCCAGGTGGCCACCTGGGCGCAGGCGTTGGCGATGACCCAGGCGTCGAGCCGGTCGAGCAGGGCGCGGTCGTGCACGCAGGGCAGGAACTGCGGGCCGGGGATCAGGCCCAGGCGCGGGTGGCGCCAGTACAGCAGCGCTTCCGCGCAATGTACCTGGCCCGTCTCCAGCGCCACCTGCGGCTGGTAGCGCAGCTCCAGCTGGTCCTGCTCCAGCGCCTGCTCCAGTTCGCGCGTCCACAATTCCCGTTCGCGTTCGCGGGCGTTGAGCTCTTCGTGGAAGAACTTGATGCTGCAGCCGGCATCCTGCTTGGCCTGGTACATGGCCAGGTCGGCGTTGCGCATCAGGGTGCCGGCGTTGTTGCCGTCCTGCGGATAGAGGGCGATGCCGACGCTGGGCGCGCTGAGGATGCGGTGGCAGCCGATCAGGTAGGGCCGGGCGCCGGCCTGTTCGATCTTGCGCGCTACGCGGGCCGCGTTGGCGGCGGCCCGTTCGCCTTCGATCAGGACCACGAATTCGTCGCCACCGAGCCGCGCCACCACGTCCGACACGCGCACGGCCGCCGTCAGCCGGGCCGCCACCTGGCGCAGCAGCTCGTCGCCCACTTCGTGGCCATAGTGGTCGTTGACCTCCTTGAACTTGTCCAGGTCCAGGAACAGCAGGGCGAACTGGGTGCCGTGGCGGTCGGCCGAGGCGACCGCGTGTTCCAGCTGCTGGATCAGCGAGCGCCGGTTGACGAGGTTGGTGAGCACGTCGCGCGTGGACAGTTCGTGGGCCCGCTGCTCGGCCTGCTTGCGTTCCTTGATCTCCGCTTCCAGTTCCTGATTGATGCGTTCCAGGTCCTGCATGCGCTGCACCCGCAAGTCCTGGTTCAGGCGCGCCAGTTCGTCCGATTTCTTGCGCAGCTGGATGTTCTTTTTCGTCATCTCGACGAACACTTCGACCTTGGTTTGCAGGATTTGCGGGATCACGGGCGTAAACAGGTAGTCGACGGCGCCTTTCTGGTAAGCCTTGAGGCGGTTCATTTCGTCCGCATAATGGGCCGTGATGAAGATGATGGGCACGTCGGCCGAGCGGGGATGGGAGTGGATCGCCTCGGCCGTCTCGAAACCGTCCATGGCCGGCATGCTCACGTCGAGCAGGATGACGGCGAACTCATGGCGCAGAACCTGGCGCAACGCTTCCTTGCCGGAACCGGCCGTCAACAGCTGATAGCCGTTCTGCCGGGCCGAGTCCGCCAGCAAATTTTCCAGCGCAAACAGGCTGGCAGGGTCGTCGTTGACCAGTAGCACTTTCGGAATATGCACGGCGTAGCTTCAATCGGGTGAGGTCGGCGCGGTCATCTTGTGACTTGAAAGATACGCCAGTGTGCCTTGGAGTCAAGCAAAATGCGGTGCCGGCAATCTGTCCTCACAGCAATGGCCGGTCCGGTATTTCCTGAACGAAAAAGATTAGCGGAAATTATTTCAATGCAGCGCACGATAGCTGTGCAGCCTGCTGGCTGACCCATACGGGGGCCGACCACAGCAGTTTGCCGTCGTCCTGGGTCAGCCTGGCGTAATAGAAATGCTCGCCAGGCGCGGGCGTGATGGTGGTATCGGCCGTATGCGCCAGCTCGCTGACGGTGCCGTTGCGCCCCGGAACTCCCTCGATGATAGCCAGTTCGGCCGCGCTGCGCCCCGGCCCGCCCGCGTAGCGCACGCTCAGCGCCAGCGGGCCGCAGTTGGCGAAGCGCTCGCCCATCAGGTGGCCGTTGGCCGTGAACAGGATTTGCGCCTGCTTGTCCATGGTGGCGAACACGCGGCGTGCGCGCAGGGCGGCCAGCAGGCCGGCGCTGTCGAGCGCTGTGTCGTTGGGCAACAGGATGGCGCTGCGGTTGCTGTAGGAGGCGCCCCAGTTGGCGCAGTGGTTGTCCTGGTCGGAGCTGAAGGCGAGATGATAGCCGGCCTCCAGCAACTGGTCGCATACGGCTTCATAGTTGCTGCGGTGGCTTTCGCTCTCGTCCGTGCTGCGGGAAAAGGCGCTGCTGTTCATCACTTCGCACAGCACCATGACTTCGTCGCCGTCGGGCGTGTAGCCCAATGGCACGCCGCCAGCCTTGAACTGGCCGGGCGCCGGATGGTTGAACTGGCCCAGCCAGCCGTGGCTGCGCATCAGGCTGTACAGGGCGGCGTAGTCGCTCCTGGCCGTTTCCGTGTCGGCCAGCAACTGGCCGCTGCCGTTGCGCTCCCAACCCAGCAGTTCCGGGCTGTTGAAGATGTTCAGGTGGCCGCCGTTGGCGATCACGCCCCATTCCTGGCCGTAGATGGCGAGAAAGCCAGGGTGGCTCCCGTTGTAGTCGCTCGCCTCCTGCAAGCCGCGCCGGTACAGGGCCGTCGCTTGCTGCGGATCGGCGTTGGCATTGGTGCCGTCCGAGCCGTCGTACATGTGGTTGTGTTCCGACGTCATGAGGAAATCGAGGCCGTGGGCCTGGGCGTAGGCATAGGCGTCGGCCGGACCGAGGGCGGCGCTTTGCGGGTCTTGGGCGCCGGTGCAGTGGGCCAGGTCGCCGCCGCCGTCGCTGTGGTTGGTCTGGCTGTGCAGGTTGCCGTAATAGACGGTGTACGGCGGCGCGTCGGCGGCCGGGGCAGCCACGGTGGCCGGGGACGCCGGCGGTGGTGCGGCCGCGCCCGTCGCGTGCTCCGCGTGGGCTCGCATCGGATGGAACGGCGGCAGCGGCAATATGGGGGCGTTGCCGGCCGCGACGGGCCACGCCTGGTCGATGACGGTGCCGCCGGCCACGGCGTGCAGCCGCAGGCGGTAGTGGGCATCGGAGGCATTGGCCGGGCCCGCCGCTGCGCCGGCCGGGCGGCCATCCCAGCGCAGCGTGATGGTGCGCGGCTGTGCGCCCAGCGTGGCGCTGCCGTGCCAGCTGCGCAGCGGGGCGCCGTTTGACGTCTGCAACGTCAGCCGCCACCACGCCCGGTGGCGCCTGCCCTGGTCGGGATAGCTGAGGTGCATGGTGATGGTGCGCGGCGCGCCGGCGCTGGCGCGGTAGGGGACGTCGAGTGCGGCGTCGAATTCGCGGTGGTCGGGCTGGTCTGCCTGGTGCCCCTGGGCCGTGCCGGCGCAGGTGATCGACGCCAGCGCCGCCAGCGCTGCCAGCGCCGCCGCAGTTGCGCGCGCGCCGCTGCACGTTGGCGCGCTTCCCGTTAATATAGCGGCTGCCTTCCGCCTGGCGTTCGTATCCACAACTATCTCCTTGCAACTGAACGTTAGAGCGCAAGGGGACGCTGCCGGTTCCGCGTAGCGTGGAAATCAGGCCGCATGACTGTTGATATATGTCGCAACGCCGATAACAAGGCCGGGCTTTTGCAGGTAAACATGGTTACCCGGCGTCATTAATAGTATGCTGCTGTGATGCAAATTTCTTTTGATCGGGCGTCCCGCGCAGGCTGTCGTGGCCTGGTTTTATTCAGACATAAAGTGATGGACGATGCGCACATTGGCTAACCTGAGAAAGGCAGTGACGAGTTCGCGCATGCTGATCTGGGGCGTGGGCGCGTCACTGGCGCTGGCGGTCGGCATGACGCTGTACGCGGCCGCGCTGAAAACGGTGGAGGACGATGCAGAGCAACGCTTCCAGAACCTGACCCGCAGCACCCAATACAGCATTTCGGCCCGCGTCAAATCGTATTCCGACCTGGTGCGGGGCCTGGTGGCGCTGTTCCAGACCACCGACCAGCTGAGCCGCCTGCAATTTCACCAGTACGTCGACAGCCTGGACTTGCCGCAGCACTTCGCCGCCATCGAGGCGCTGACGTGGGCGCCGCTGGTGACGGACAGCCAGCGCGACGCTTTCGTGGCGTCCGTGCGGGCCGACCGCTCGCTGGTGCCGCAAGGCTATCCCAATTTCGACATCAAGCCGCCCGGCCGGCGTCCGCACTACGCGGTGCTGACCTACCTGGAGCCGACCGCGCTGGCGAAAGAGAAGATGGGCGTCGACATCGCCGCCAATCCCGCCATCGACCGCGCCATGGAACTGTCGCGCGACAGCGGCCAGGTGGGCGCGTCGGGCCAGCCCATCGTCGTCAAGCTGCCCACGCCGCACATCGGCCTGGGCATGCGCCTGCCCGTGTACCGGCGCGGCATGGACCTGACCGATGTGCCCAGCCGGCGCGCCGCCTATCTGGGCACGGTGGGCATAGGCTTCAGCGTGCCCAAGCTGGTGCAGGGCGCGATCGACGAGATGGCCGTGCGCCAGGTCCACCTGACCTTGTACGCGGACGGCAGCACCGACGTCGAACAGCGCCGCCTGGTGATCGAAAAGACAGACCGCTTGCTGTTCAACGACAACGGCTCCATGCAGCCGAGCACGGTGCCGGACGGCCACCAGGCCGAATATTTCCAGTCCGTGCTGCCCATCGACTTCAACGGCAGCCTGTGGAAGGCCCATTTCGTGGTGCGCAAGGCCGACCTGCTCACCGTGTTCGACAGCTATTTCCCCACCATCGCGCTGGGCACGGGCTTTGCCGGCACGATGTTGATCTACGGCTATTTCTTCATGCTGTATTCGTCGCGCCGCAGCGCCATCAAGCAGCGCCTGCTGCTCGATACCGTGCTCAACAACATCGATGCCCGGGTCTACATGAAGAGCCAGGACCGGCGCTACATCTATGCCAATGCCAAGGTGGCGCAGGTGCTGGGCGTGCCCGTGCAGGACATCATCGGCAAGCTGGACCGGGACCTGATGCCGGCCGCCGCCGCCGATGCGGCCTGGGCCGAGGACCGCGCCGTGTTTGCCGACAACGTCAAGCGGGCCGGCGAGGAACAATACACCGACGGCGACGGCGGCGTGCACCACCTGTGGACCGTCAAGGTGCCGGTCGAGATCGACCGCGCCGAGACGGCCGTCATCGCCTTGTCGACGGACGTGACGGAATTGCACAAGCTCAAGGAACAGGCGGACGCGGCCAACCAGGCCAAGAGCGATTTCCTGTCCAATATGAGCCATGAGATCCGCACCCCGATGAACAGCATCATCGGCATGGCCCACCTGGCGCTGAAGGCTGTGAGCGACCCCAAGCAGCGCGATTACCTGGGCAAGATTTTCCATTCCAGCCAGCATTTGCTGGGCATCATCAACGACATCCTGGACTTCTCCAAGATTGAGGCCGGCAAGATGGAACTGGAAGTGGCCGATTTCGCGCTCGACACGCTGCTGAGCAACCTCTCCAGCCAGCTGGGCGAGAGCGCCGCGCGCAAGGGGCTGGAACTGGTGTACGAAGTGTGGCCCGGCCTGTCGCACCAGCTGCGCGGCGACCCGCTGCGGCTGGAGCAGGTGCTGCTGAACTTCACCAACAACGCCATCAAGTTCTCCGAGAACGGCAAGATCCACATCCGGGCCCGTCCCGTGGAAGATCGCGACAACACGACGCTGGTGCGCTTCGAAGTGCAGGACGAGGGCATAGGCATGACGCTGAGCCAGATGGGCAACCTGTTCCAGTCCTTCCACCAGGCCGACACCTCCACCACCCGCAAGTACGGCGGCACGGGGCTGGGGCTGGTCATCAGCAAGCAGCTGGCCGAACTGATGGGCGGCACGGTGGGCGTGGAAAGCCGGCTGGGCGAAGGCAGCACGTTCTGGTTCACGGCGCGCCTGGCCAAGGGCACCAGTTTCCTCGAACCCGACCACGACGCCGTCCAGCCGGACGTGCTCGACAGCATACGGGGGGCGTCCATCCTGCTGGTGGAAGACAATATCTTCAGCCAGCAAGTGGGGCAGGAATTGCTGGAAGATGCGGGCGCCACCGTGGCCGTGGCCAACAACGGCAAGGAAGCGATCGACATGCTGTTGCGCCAGCGCTATGACTGTGTGCTGATGGACGTGCAGATGCCCGTCATGGACGGCTTCGAGGCCACCCGCCTGATCCGCTCCGACCCTCGGCTGCAGGCCACGCTGGTGATCGCCATGACGGCCAACGCGGGCCGCGAAGACCAGCGCCGCTGCATCGAGGCCGGCATGGACGAATTCGTGACCAAGCCGATCGCCCCCCAACTGCTGTTCAACGTGCTGTCGAAATGGATGAACCAGCGCGCGCG
>JAZJZQ010000508.1:7784-10275 GCA_040389625.1 Pseudomonadota bacterium
GCTGAGGACGGTGAAATGTTCGACCTGGTGGCCCTGGGCCAGACCTTCGGCAACAAGCCCGACAAGATGCGCAAGTACGCCATGCTGTTCCTGGCCTCGGCCCGGGACGGCATGGTGGAGGTGGACGCGGCGCTGGCCAACGGTGACCTGGCGCAGCTGTCGGAACTGGGCCACCGCATCAAGTCCTCGGCGCGGGCGGTCGGCGCCATGCGTTTTGGTAACCTGTGCCTGGCGCTGGAGCAGATGCGCCAGCAGCCCGACCTCGCGCGGGCACGCCAGCTGGTGGCGCAGATGCACACCATGCTGGCCCAGCTGAACGAATTGGTGGCGCAGGAATTGCTGGCGCTGTCGCCGGGCTGAGCCCGGCCTGGACCGCCGGAGGGGGCGGCGCGGGAATTAAGGCCGGCAGCCGGGCGGGTTTTGCGGCGCGGGCGACATGAAAGTCACCGTGTCGTTGCAAATCAGATAAGCCAACTGCCATTTGCCCTGGCTGCGGGCGGCCACCTTGGCCGTGTGCAGCAGCAGGCGCGCGCCTTCGTAATTGCGCAGCAGGCGCACCACGGCCGGGCCGTTGGGATCGTCGTTCTGGCGCGGCGTCAGTTCCACCGTCAGGTCGCCCAGCGATTCGACCACCGTCTTGCTGTAGGGCGGCGCATCGAGCTCCAGCGTGCGCCCGGCGATGCCGGTGCCCTGGATGGAAATGGAATAGTGGGGCGGCGGCACTTCCTCGACGCCCCTCGCCTGGACCGCAGCGGCAGCCGCTCCCAATGCACACACGAGGCAAAATCCTGCGGGGCGAAACGACATGCGGTACTCCAAGGGCTGGAAACGCATTGATGGTACTGTATCTTGCAGTGTGGAATTCTCTCCAAATATTGCGTCATCACCCCCGCCGGCGGTAAAAAGATCGGCCATCCCCTGCCCAGGGGGCTGCGCAGAGTCGCGCCAGCGGCGATAATGCGCATGGCGCCAACCCGGCGCCAGCCACGAAACGGAGTCCCATGCATTCGAGCGTCACCCCCGGCCTGCTGATCTTGCACGGCAACCAGATGGAACAGTTGCGCGCGGCCGTGTTCCAGTGGCTGCGCAACCATCCGCTGGGGCCGCTGGAACAGGATATCTTCCTGGTGCAGTCGAACGGTGTGGCCGAATGGCTCAAGATCGCCCTGGCCGAGGAACTGGGCGTGTGCGCCGCCACCCGCGTGGCCTTGCCGGCCCGCTTCCTGTGGGATACCTACCGCGGCATGCTGGGACGCGAGCGGGTGCCGGCCCTGTCGGCCTTCGACAAGGGCCCCCTTACGTGGCGCCTGATGCGCTTGCTGCCCACGCTGCTGGGCCAGCCCGTGTTCGCGCCGCTGCGCCATTTCCTGGCCGACGGCGAGGCCGAGCGCCGTTTGCAGCTGTCCGAGCGGCTGGCCGACCTGTTCGACCAGTACCAGGTGTACCGGGCCGACTGGCTGGCCGACTGGGCCGCCGGGCGCGACCAGCTGCGCAGCGCCCGCGGCGAAACGGTGCCGCTGCCGCCCGACCAGTGCTGGCAGGGCCAGTTGTGGCGGGCCGTGATCGCCGACGTGGCGCCGGAGGAGCGTGAACTGGGCAGGGCCACCGTGCACACGGAATTCGTGCGCGCCATCGGCGCCGGCGCGGCGCCGGCCGGGCGCCTGCCGCGCCGCATCGTGCTGTTCGGCGTGTCGGCGCTGCCGTACCAGAGCCTGCAGGCGCTGGCCTCGCTGGCGCGCCATACCCAGGTGCTGCTGGCCGTGCCCAATCCCTGCCAGTTCTACTGGGGCGACATCATCGAAGGACGTGACCTGCTGCGCGCGGCCCACCGCCGCCAGCAGCTGCGCAACGGCCAGGACCTGGGCCAGATCCCGCTGGAAGAACTGCACGCCCACAGCCACCCGCTGTTGGCCAGCTGGGGGCGCCAGGGCCGCGACTTCATCCGCATGCTCGACGAATTCGACGCCGAGGCGGCGGCCGCCGCCGAAGCACAGGGCGACGAGGGCAGCGCGCCGCTGCGGGTCGACCTGTTCAGCGACGGCGAAGCCGAGTCCCTGTTGGGCCAGGTGCAGGCCGCCGTACGCGACCTGCTGCCCCTGTCCGAGCATCCCCACTGCGCGCCGCCGGACACGGACCGCTCGATCGAATTCCACGTCGCCCACAGCGTCCAGCGCGAGGTGGAAGTGCTGCACGACCAGCTGCTGGCCATGTTCGCGGCCGGCGGCGACACGCCCTTGCGCCCGCGCGACGTGGTGGTGATGGTGCCCGACATCGACACCTGCTCGGCCGCCATCCACGCCGTGTTCGCCCAGCACAAGCGCAGCGACCCACGCTACATCCCGTTCGAGATCGCCGACGTCAAGGACCGCAGCGTCAACCCGCTGCTGGTGGCGCTGGAATGGCTGCTGCGATTGCCCCAGCAGCGCTGCCGCCAGAGCGAAGTGCGCGACCTGCTGGACGTGCCGGCGCTGGCCAGCCGTTTTGGCCTGGG
>JAZJZQ010000509.1:0-4921 GCA_040389625.1 Pseudomonadota bacterium
CCCGCACGCTGTGGGAAGTGATCGTGGAATACTTCCGCAAGCCCGGCATCTGGGTTTCCATCCTGTTCATCATCCTGTTCCGCGCCGGCGAGGCGCAGGTGCAATCGATCGGCCCCCTGTTCCTGCGCGAGGCGCGCAACCTGGGCGGGCTGGGCCTGAGCACGGCCGAAGTGGGCGCCGTGTACGGCACGGTGGGCACGGTGGCCTTCATCGTCGGCAGCATCGCGGGCGGCTATTTCACTTCCTGGCTCAGCCTCAAGCGCGCCATCCTGTGGCTGATCCTGGCGCTGAACCTGCCCAACCTGGCGTTCTACTTCCTGTCCACCTGGCTGCCGACCGACCTGACCGTGATCGGCGCGGCGCTCAGCCTGGAAATGTTCGGCTACGGCTTCGGCTTCGTGGGCCTGATCCTGTACATGATGCAGGTGGTCGCGCCGGGCAAATACCAGACGGCGCACTACGCCTTCTCGACCGGCATCATGCAGCTGGGCTTCGTGCTGTTCAAACTGGTCAGCGGCGACATCCAGATCGCGCTCGGCTACCAGCACTTCTTCGTGTGGGTCATGCTGAGCGCCATTCCGGTGGCCGTGCTGTCGCAACTGATCCCCATGAGCGCCCGTCCGCAGCAGCAGCAACAGCCGGCGCCGCACGCGGCGGCGGCAGGTTAAGCCCATGGCCAGCGTCAGCCTGCAAGGCATCGTCAAGCACTACGACAAGCATGCCGTGATCCACGGCGTGGACCTGGAAGTGGCCGACGGCGAATTCATGGTATTCGTCGGCCCGTCCGGCTGCGGCAAGTCCACCTTGCTGCGCATGATCGCCGGACTGGAAGAGATCAGCGCCGGCCAGCTCAGGATAGGTGAACGGGTGGCCAACGACGTGCCGCCGGCCGAGCGCAAGCTGGCCATGGTGTTCCAGTCCTACGCCCTGTATCCGCACATGACGGTGTATGAGAACATGGCGTTCGCGCTCAAGCTGGCCGGCCAGCCGGCGGCGGCCGTGCGCTGCGCCGTGGAGCGGGCGGCCGACATCCTGCGCATCACGCCGCTGCTGCAGCGCCGGCCCAAGGAACTGTCGGGTGGCCAGCGCCAGCGGGTGGCGATCGGCCGCGCCATCGTACGTACGCCGCAGCTGTTCCTGTTCGACGAACCGCTGTCCAACCTGGATGCCAGCCTGCGGGTGCAGATGCGGGTGGAACTGAGTCGCCTGCACCAGGAGCTGGGCACCACCATGATCTACGTCACCCACGACCAGGTGGAGGCGATGACGCTGGGCCAGCGCATCGCCGTCTTCAACGGCGGGCGCATCGAGCAGGTGGGCACGCCGCAGCAGCTGTACAACGCGCCGTGCAACCTGTTCGTGGCCGGCTTCCTGGGCACGCCAAAGATGAATTTCATCCCGGCCGAAATCCTCGCCGCCGGCGCCAGCCACGCCAGCGTGCTGCTGCCGGGCGGCGCCATCGTCGAAGTGGCCGTCGACGGTAACGCCGTGCGGCGCGGCGATGCCGTCACCCTGGGCGTGCGCGCCGAGCACCTGGCCCTGCGCGCGCCGGACGCCGGAGCGGGGACGGACGAAGGCGCGGGCGCGCCTGCGCATGCGCACATCAACGCCGTCGAAGTGGGCGTGGGCCATGTGGAATACCTGGGCGACCAGTCCATCGTCTACGCCACGCTGGCCGGCGCGCCGGACATGATCGCCGTGCGCCAGCCGGCCGAGGCGGCGCCGCTGCATGCCGGCAGCCGCGCCAGCATCGTATTGCCGGCGGCCCGTTGCCTGCTGTTCGGCGCCGACGGACGCGCCCTGCCGCGCCCTCCGGCTGGCGGCCAACAGCAGGCCGCGCGCACGGCACAATTGGCGGGCGCCGGGCAATTTATGTAACAATACGCGGGTTTGTCCGGACCGCCCTTCTCCCGCCACGCTAGCGGTGGCAGAATGTGCGGTTTGCCCACCCCTTACCGTGATGACGCGGCGCCAACCGCCGCGCGTCCATCGTCTTTGATTGAAGGATTTACCATGTCCCAATTTCGTTTCGCTCGTATTAGCCTGATCCTGGCCGCCATCGGCCTGAACGCAGCGCCGGCCATGCTCGGCATGACGGCCGTCCAAGCCGCCGAAAAGGCCGCTCCTGCGCCCGAAGCACCGAAGCCGGACACCGTCCGTCCCGAGATCTTCAAGCTGATCGACCCGGCCCAAATGAAGGACCTGCTGGCGGCCAAGAACTACACCGAAGCGATGAGCCGCATCGACCAGGCTGCGGCCCTGCCCAACCTGACCCCGTTCGAGCAGTTCGCGCTGAACCAGACCCGCGTGCAGGTCGGCTCGGCCAGCTCGAACAACGCCCTGCTGCTGCCGGCACTGGAAGCGATGATCGATTCGGGCCGCCTGTCGGCCAGGGACAAGCTGAGCTTCATCGAGGCGATCGGTAACGTCCACTATTCGGCCAAGGACTTCGACAAGGCCATCACCTGGATCAACCGCTACCAGACGGAATCGGGCGACCTGGTCAAGATGCGTCCGCAGCTGCTGCGCTCCTACTTCTTCAAGAACGATTTCGCCACCGTCAAGACGGAAGTGCTGAAGGACGTGGCCGCGGCCGAAAAGGCAGGCACCGCGCCATCGTCGGACACGCTGGCCCTGCTGGGCAACGTGGGCATCAAGAGCAAGGACAACGCCCTGTACCTGCAGGCGGTGGAATACCTGGTCAAGTACTACCCGACCGAAGCCTACTGGTTCGACCTGCTCAACCGCACCCGCGGCAAGCCTAACTACAACCAGCGCTTCGACCTGGACGTGCTGCGCATGAAGCAGGTGGTGGTCCCCGGCCGCATGGAAGCGGACGACTATTCCGACCTGGCCGAACTGGCGCTGCTGGGCGGCTTCTACACGGAAGCGAAGAACGCACTGGACAAGGGCTTTGCCGGCGGCCAGATGGGCACCGGCGCGGACGCGGCCAAGCACAAGAAAATGCGCGACCAGGCCAACAAGGGCGCGGCTGACGACGCCAAGAACATCGGCAGCGGCGAAGCCTCGGCCGCCAAGTCCAAGGACGGCGTGGGCCTGGTCAACCTCGGTTATGCCTACGTCACCATGGGCCAGTTCGACCACGGCCTGGAGCTGATGAACAAGGGTATCGCCAAGGGCGTGCTGAAAAATCCTGAAGATGCCAAGCTGCGCCTGGGCTACGCCTACGCCATGGCCGGCCGCAAGGACGAAGCCCTGAAGACGCTGGAAACCGTGACCGGCAACGACGGCCGCGGCGACCTGGCCCGCTACTGGATCATGTGGACCAAGAACCCGGTCGCACCGGCTGCCGCGGCAGCGAAATAAGCGGCACTGCCGGCCTGGCGCCGGCAGCTGCACGCAAGCCAGACGGCGAGGCCGTCTGGCTTTTTTTTCGCCCTTGATTTTATGCTAATTCGGCAGCAGAATGGGCATCCTGGAAAACGGGAGGCAGACATGGGCAAGACTGCACGGCTGGCCAGTATCGACATGTTGCGCGGGCTGGTGATCGCCCTGATGGCGCTGGACCATGTACGCGATTTTTTCGGCCCCGCCAACTGGGGGCCGGAACAGCTGGACCAGACTACCCCCGCCTGGTTCTACACGCGCTGGATCACCCACCTGTGCGCCACCACTTTCGTGCTGCTGGCCGGCAGTTCGGCCTACCTGCGCGGCACACGTGCCGACACGGCGGCCCTGTCGCGCTACCTGGCCACGCGCGGCGCCATGCTGCTGGCGCTGGAAGCGACCTGGATCAGTTTCAGCTGGCAGTTCGGCTACAGCGCCCTGTTCCTGCAGGTGATCTGGGCGCTCGGCATGGGCATGATCGCGCTTGCCCTGCTGGTGTGGCTGCCCATGCCGGCCATCGCCCTGATCGCCGCGCTGCTGATCCTGCCCCACAACCTGCTGGACGCCGTCCAGTCCAGCCATCCCCTGTGGCTGGCGTGGCACCAGGGCGGGGTACTGCCATTGGGCCCCGATTTCGTCATCGTCTTCATCTATCCGCTGATGCCCTGGCTGGGCTTGATCGCGGCCGGCTATGCGCTCGGCCCCGTGTTCCGCTGGGATGCCGCGCGGCGGCAGCGCTTTTTGTGGCTGGCCGGCGGCGTGCTGCTGCTGGCTTTCGTGCTGCTGCGCAGCGGGAATTTCTATGGTGATCCCGATCCATGGTCGCCGCAGGGACGGGGCTGGACCTGGGACCTGATTTCCTTCCTGCGCGTGCACAAATATCCGCCTTCGCTGCTGTACCTGTGCGTCACGCTGGGCATCGCCTTGCCGCTGCTGGCCCTGTTCGAGCGCATGCCCAGCGTGCCGGTGCTGCTGCTGTTCGGCGGCGCGCCCCTGTTCTTCTACGTCGTGCATATCGCGCTGATCCACCTGCTGTCGGGGCTCTACTTCCTGCTGCGCTTTGGCGCCCTGCCGCAAGGCACGCCGATACGCTACACGCTACCGCCGGGGTATGCGCCGTCGCTGCCGGTGGTGTATGCCGCGTGGCTGGCCATCCTGCTGCTGATGTATGGCCTGACGACACTGTGGCAGCGCCGGCAGGCTGCCGCGGCGGCGCGCCTGGCGCCCGCCGGTGGCACGCCGCTACCGGACAGCACGCCCTGACCTGTCACCAGCCGCCCGGGCGCGTTGCCTGGGCGGCGAGCCGACCGGGTAACGGCCAAACTGGCCGGCCCGGCGGCCAGTTACCGGCCCGCCGTGCGCGCGACCGCGCCGAACGCGCGCGCGTAGGCTCCGCTGGGCACGTGCGGCAGGCTGCTGCAGGTGGCCTCCGCGCCGGTGGCCGACAGGGGGCATGGCGTGTCGCGGTCCAGCGACCAGAAATGCAAACCGGCCAGCTTCATGCGGTGCGCGGCACCGGCCAGCATGCGCGCGTCGGCCACGGTGAACACATTTTCCTGCACATCGTTCACCC
>JAZJZQ010000509.1:5021-9756 GCA_040389625.1 Pseudomonadota bacterium
GCCAGCATGCGCGCGTCGGCCACGGTGAACACATTTTCCTGCACATCGTTCACCCCTATCATGGCCGTCAATTCGATCTGCTCATACGGTACGCCGTACTTGCGATGCACGTTGCGCGCGGCCTGGACGGCGGACAAGCCCATCTGGCAGCGCCCCGCGCGCACCACGCACGCGGCCCGGCTGGCGGGGCCGTAGTCCATCACCATCAGGTTCAGCGCATAGTCGCGCAGGCCGCTGCGGCGCGCCGCGCCCAACACCGCCACGCCCGTTTCGTTCAGGCTGCGCAGGCTGCCGTCCGAGGCGGCGAGCGTGGGCACCGTCAGGCTGAAACGCAGGGCCGGACGCTGCGCCTGCACGGCGGCGGCCGCCGCCAGCAGTGCGCTGATCTGCTGCGCGCTCTGCCCGGCCTCGATGTCGAAGTCGATGCCGGCCAGGTGCGGCGAGTCGTAGCGGGCGATGAAACGTTCCATGCCATCGGCACTGGCGCAGGTGAAGACTGCGCCCTGCCCGCCGGTGGAAATCAGGTAGCCGATGCCGGCCCCGTCGAACGCCGCCACGTTGGCCGCGGCCACGTCCTGGCCGCGCTGCGTGCCCCACATCTCGTCGCCGCATTCGCCGCTGGCAAAGGCCCAGGTCAGCGCCTGCCGTCCGAACGGGCTGGTGGCGCCGCTGATGTAGGGCGTGCGCACACCGTCCGGCGCGGCCGTGATGACGTTGGTGGCCGCGTCGTTCCACATGGCCAGATGCTTGTAGGGGCTGTAGACAAAGGGCGGCGCGGCCTGCGCCCACGATGCGCCCACCGCCAGTGCCACCGTGGTGGCGACCAGGGCCGCCGTCCTTCTTGTGCAGGATGTCATATCGGATCTCTTCCAGAAAAAAGCCCGCAGCCGGCAAGTTGTGCTTGCGCGGATGCGGGCTGGCTGCTGCTTCAGCTGAACGTATCAGCCAGGCAGGTCACGGTGCGTATCAGTACTTGATGCGCACGCCGCCATACACGGTCTTGCCGTTCTTGTACACGCCGGCGATCTGGGTGGTGTCGGTCTTGTACACGGTCAGCAGCGGGTCGTTCAGGTTCTGCGCTTCCAGCGTGAACTGCACCGACTTGTTGAGCGTGTAGTTGAGCGAAATGTTCAGCGAACCGTTGGCGCTCTGGAAGTAGTCGGCGCCGCCGCGGTTACCCAGCTTGTAGGTCGAACGGTGGCTGTAGCCGATACGGGCGCTGAAACGGTCGTCCTCGTAGAAGGCGCCCACGTTGTAGGAGTTCTTCGAGGTGCCGTACAGCGTGCAGTCTTCGCCGGCCTTGCCGTTGCAGGTGCCTTCGGCCAGCTTGCCGGTCTGTTCGCCATCCGCGTAGGTGTAGTTGGCGCTCACGCCGATGCCGCCCCACACGTTCTGCTCGTATGCCAGGTCCATGCCTTTCAGCTTGCCGTCCGTGTTGACCGGGGACGAGATGTCGTAGTTGGCGATCACGCCGCCCTTGGAAGCGTCGGCATACGGCAGGATGCTGTGGCCGTAGGCGATCACGCCATCGAGCTTGCTGGCGAAGATACCGGCCGACAGCAGTGCCTTCGGCGCGAAGTACCACTCGGCGCTGAAGTCGATGTTGTTGCTGCGGATGGGCTTCAGGTAAGGGTTGCTGCCCACGCCATTGTGCTCCGTGTCGCGCAGGTCGTTGCCGGCCAGCTGGCCGAAGTCGGGACGGGACATGCCGCGGTTCAGGGCGAAGCGGCCCACCAGGTTCTGGCCCAGGTCGGCACGCAGGTTCAGGCTGGGCAGCACGTCGTTGAAGCTCTGCTCGTACTCGGGTTTGCCACCCGGCAGGAAGGCGTGGATATCCATCTTGGTGCGCACGAAACGTACGCCCACGTTGCCGCTGATGGCGTCCGTCGGCTGCAGGTTGGCCATGGCGTAGGCCGCGCTCGCATCTTCCTTGATGTTGAATTCCTGCTGCGTGGCATGGGTGTTGAAGGTGGCGTATTTGGCCACCCACGACGCCACATAGTCGTTGCTGATCTTGAACGGGTTGAAGCCTGGCGTCGGATTGACGGGCAGGTTGCCATACCAGTTGTTGCCATAGTTGCCGATGGCGCTGTCGGGAATCTGGGTGTCGTCCGTGGCGCCGGCGCCCAGTACCATGTTCAGCTTGGTCAGGTCGCGCTCATGCTTGGCCAGACGCACGCCGAACTGGATCGATGGCACCACGTCCGAGTTGAGCTTGAATTCGCCGTCCACCTGGCCATAGTTTTCCTTGTCGGTGGACGAGCTGTAGCCGCCCCAGCCGCCGATGCCGCCGCCGGCGCGCACGAACTTGTCGCCGCCCGGCACGTTCAGCACGAAGATGCCGTCCGGAGTCAGCGAATAGCCGGCGCCCTGGTTCCAGCCGCTCAGCACTTCAAAGCCCACGTCCGTCGTCTTGCCGCTGCCGGTGGTATGGCCCAGTTTGCCCGTCAGGGTCAGGTCCTTGTTGACCACCCATTTGCCGTCGAAGTTGAGGAACTTGGAATCGGTCTTGGCGTCCGGACGGGCCGCCACGTCTTCCACCACCGACCAGGCGCCGGCCGAATTGGCGCCGAAGGCATCCTTGCCGTAGAACACGGAGGTGATGGTGTTGCCCACCACGGTTGCCGGCTGGGTCGGCTTGACGGCATTGCCGTTCCAGCCCGGGCCGTTGACGGCGTTGATGGTGTCGGCCATGTAGTTGGTGTTGTAGTTCTTCGCGTCCACGGTCGACATGAAGCCCGACAGGTCCAGCGTCACATTGGTGGCCGGCTTCCATTGCGCTTCCAGGTAACCGCCCTGGCGCTTGCGCTCCTGCTGGAACAGCACGGCGCCGCTCAACAGGCTGATGTTCTTGTTGGCCAGGGCCGGATCGGGATAGTTGGCGCCCGTCTTGTCCCACCACACGCCTTCGGAACCGGCGCGCTGCAGCTTGCGCGTTTGCGAGAACACCTGGCCCAGGATGCCGAAGGTGTTGTCTTCGCTCTTCCAGTTGACCAGGGCCGAGATGGCGGGGTCGGTGGACTTGGCGGCCGTCGAATAGGCGGCCTCGATCGATGCGGAAGTGGTCAGGCGCTCCTTGAATTCCAGTGGCTTGCGGGTCTGGATGTCGACCGTGCCGGCCGCGCCGCCTTCGAGCAGGTCGGCCTGCGAGGACTTGTGCACCACGATGCGGCCCACCAGGTCCGACGGCAGCAGGGTGTAGGACACGCTGCGGCCACCGTTGGCGATGTTGGGACCATACCAGTCGCCGCTGGAGACGGTGTGGCCGTTGAGGGTGGTCAGCGTCATCTGCGACAGCATGCCGCGCATCTGCACGTGTTCGTTCTCGCCGAACGAGCCTTCAGCCGAACCGGCGCTGGTGGTGGTCACGCCGGCCACGCGCGACAGCGAGTCGGCCACGTTCTTGTCCGGCATCTTGCCGATGTCTTCCGCGGTGATCACTTCCACCAGCGATTCCGCATTCTTCTTCTGGTTCAGCGACTGCTGCAGCGAGGCGCGCATGCCCGTCACCACCACGACCTGGTCGCTCGGCTGGCTATCCTGCGCGGTGGCCGGCATGGCCATGCTCATCGCCAGCAGCGCGACGGCCGTGGCGATCGGGGTCCGGTGGCTGGAGCCCTGCTTCAGAATCTGGTACGTCGTTGCGGTATTGCACTTCATGTAATCCCCCTTGATTGCGGCCTGGCATCGCAAGCCTGTTAGCGTTCTTATTCATCGGTGCCCGCTTCCACCGCCGCCGCGGTGTCCTGCAGGTTCCTCTTTACAACCACTTACAAAACCAATTGAACGCCAATATACTCCAGACCAATACCAGATCACTACCAATTTACTGATTTTTTTCGCTTGTTGTACATGACACACAGACCACTTTGTTTTCGTTTAGATAATTCATTGGGGTGTACCACAGGGAAGCGGCCTGATACCACGACCATACCAACGGCCCAGCCTTTTTGGTATGATCGGGCCACACACAGACACGCTAGGCCGCGCCAGGTACGCGGCCTGCCACGGGAGACGACCGGATGACCACGCTAGTCCAGCTCATGCAAAATCTGGGGCAGCACAGCAGCCTGCCCCTGTACCAGCAACTGCAGCGCGCCTTGCGCGAAGCGATCGACAAGCGCCTGTACGGACCGGACGAAGCGCTGCCGGCGGAACGCCAGCTGGCGGCCGACCTGTCGATCTCGCGCATCACGGTGCGCAAGGCGATCGATGGCCTGGTGGAGGAAGGTTTGCTGGTGCGCCGGCCCGGTTCGGGCAACTTCATCAACACCCGCATCGAAAAGAATTTCGCCAAGCTGACTTCGTTCTCGGAGGACATGCGGGCGCGCGGGCGCACGCCGCGCAGCGTCTGGCTCAAGCGTTCGGAAGGGACGGTGACGCCGGAAGAGGCGTTGCGGCTGCGGCTCAGTCCGGGTGCCCCCGTGTACCGCTTCCACCGCATCCGTTACGCCGACGAGATACCGATGTGCCTGGAATACGCGACCATCGTCGCCACCGCCCTGCCGTCGGTGGAGGCGGTGCAGGTATCGATGTATGAAGCGCTGGAACAAGCCGGCAACCGCCCGGTGCGGGCACTGCAGCGGCTCAGCGCCCTGTTGCTCAACGCCGAGCAGGCCGAGCTGCTGCAAGCGAAGCCGGGCGACGCCGGCCTGGCCGTGGAGCGGCTCGGTTTCCTGCGCGACGGGCGGGCCGTGGAATTCTGCCGCTCCATCTTCCGCGGCGACCTGTACGA
>JAZJZQ010000510.1:0-1607 GCA_040389625.1 Pseudomonadota bacterium
AGCACGTCGAGCTTGTCGCCTTTCAGCGTGGCGATCGACATCGGCACGTCCTTGATGTTCTCGGCGCGGCGCTGGGCCGTCACGATCACCGTTTCCAGCTGGCCCGGCACGGCCTTGTCGGCGGCGGGTGCGTCCTGCCCCGCTTCGTCCGCCATGGCCGCGTGCAGCGGGAAGGCGCCGGCCACGGCCAGCGCGATCAGCGTACGGGCGGCAAAAACCTTGTTTTTTCTTATCATGAGTGCAACTCCCTTTGGTAGAACACCAGTTTAAAAATCCATGCCGGCCGGATGGGCCGGGCAGGACATCTGTCATCGCGCCCGCAAGTCCGCGGGCGTTGGAAACATGTGAAATTCCCCACATTTGCCTTTGCATTCTGCAAAGTAACGGCCATGCTAGCATGAAAAAAAATGAGGGAAAATTCCTAAGTGCCCGCAAATATTCATATCTTATTCATATAAATAGCGAACAAAAATCGTATTTGTCGAACATATCGCCCCTGTAGCATAGTAGGGGACCGCCCTTGCATGGGGATGGCCAGTGCGGCCCCGGGGCCGCACCATGACACAGGCCAATTCCTGGCTTTTCCGACTGGACTAATTTTTTCCAAACGGACAAAAAAGCAACAGCCATTTAAAAATCTTGACATGCACCAACTGTTGCCACCGTGCGACATGCAATTTGCAAGCTTTAGCAAAGAATAACTTTTGATGCCTCACCGGAGCCCGGGTATGGATATGATCGAAAGCAGCATCCTGCAGCACAGCCGCCTGCGCGCCGTTCGTGCGCTGGGGCAGCAAATCTGGCTCGACAACCTGAGCCACAACCTGATCGCCTCCGGCCAGCTGGCCGAACTGATTGCCGTGGACGGCATCGCCGGCGTCACCTCCAATCCCGCCATCTTCCACCAGGCCATCCGCCACGATCCGGCCTACCGGACCGCCCTGCCCGGCCTGCGCCGCGCCGTGGCCGAGCCGGAAGCGCGCTACGAGGCGCTGGTGCTGCCGGACGTGCAGCGCGCCTGCGACTTGCTGGCCGCCACCTACGCCGACAGCGATGGGCGCGCCGGCTTCGTCAGCTTTGAAGTGTCGCCCCGGCTGGCGCACGACGCGGCCGCCACCGTGGCCGCCGCGCGCCGCCTGTGGCAAGCCATCAACCGGCCCAACGCCATGATCAAGATCCCGGCCACGCCGGCCGGCATCGCCGCGCTGGAGGAAGTGATCTTCGCCGGCATCAACGTCAACGTGACCCTGATCTTCACGGCCAGCCAGACGGCCGCCGTGCGCGCCGCCCACCGCCGCGGCCTGGCGCGCCGGCTGGAGGCGAAACTGTCGGTGCAGCGCATCGCCAGCGTGGCCAGCGTGTTCATCAGCCGCATCGACGTGGCCGTGGACGCCCTGCTGCAGGCGGGCGGCGCGCCGGACGCGGCCGCCCTGTGCGGCCGGGCCGCCGTGGCCGCCGCCCGCCTGGCCTACCGCGACTGGCAGCGCGACAGCGGCTTTGCCGTGTTCGCCGCCTTCGGCGCCACCCCGCAATGGCTGCTGTGGGCCAGCACGGGCGCCAAGAGCGCGGCCCTGCGCGACGTCCATTACGTGGAAGCGCTGATCGGC
>JAZJZQ010000511.1:0-7784 GCA_040389625.1 Pseudomonadota bacterium
CTGGCCGATGGCGACGTAGATACACGTCATGCCCTGGCCCTTCTGGTTGATGATGGCGTCGACGGCCACGGCCGACTTACCGGTCTGGCGGTCGCCAATGATCAGCTCGCGCTGGCCACGGCCGATCGGCACCATGGCGTCGATCGATTTCAGGCCGGTCTGCATCGGCTGCGACACGGATTCGCGGGCGATCACGCCGGGGGCGATTTTTTCGATTGGCGAGGTCAGCTTGGCGTCGATGGCGCCTTTGCCGTCGATCGGCTGGCCCAGCGCGTTGACCACACGGCCACGCAGCTCAGGACCGACCGGCACTTCCAGAATGCGGCCGGTGCACTTGACCGTGTCGCCTTCGGAGATGTGCTCGTAAGCACCCAGGATCACGGCGCCGACGGAGTCACGCTCCAGGTTCATCGCCAGACCAAAGGTGTTGCCAGGGAATTCCAGCATCTCGCCTTGCATCACGTCCGACAGGCCGTGGATGCGGCAGATACCGTCGGCGACGGAAATAACCGTGCCTTGGTTACGCACTTCAGCGCCGCCGTCAAGACCTTGGATCCGGCTCTTGATCAACTCGCTGATTTCAGATGGGTTGAGTTGCATACTAACTCCTAAAAGTGTTTCTCTCAGCTTGCGCGAGGGGAAGAATCTGTTCTAAGCAGGCGGTCCCTTAGGCCACCAGCGCAGCACGCATTTGCTGCAGCTTGGCGCGGACCGAAGTGTCGAGCACTTCATCGCCCACCACCACGCGCACGCCACCGATCAGCGATGGATCGACCGTGACGGCCGGATTGAGCTTGCGGCTGAATTTCTTTTCCAGCGTCGCGACCAGCTCGGCCACTTGCGCCGCGCTCAGCTCGAAGGCGCTGGAGATGGCTGCATCCGCCGCACCTTCCACACTGTTTTTCAACAGCTGGAATTGCGCGCCGATTTCCGGCAGCAGATTGATGCGGCCATTTTCGACCAGCATAGCCAGGAAGTTCTTGGCTTCCGTATTCAGCGGCGACTTCACCAGGGCGGTGACAGCGGCGATCACATCGCCATCCGACACTTTCGGATTGCGGGCGAACGCTTGTACCTCGGGGTGGGTACCAATCTGGGCCAGTTCGGACACCAGATCGGACCACGCCGCGAGGCTGAACGATTCCTTACCTGCTTGGGCTACGCGGAACAGAGCTTCCGCGTAGGGACGGGCGACGGTTGCGTTTTCTGCCATGATTACAGCTCGACAGCCAGGCGCGACAGCAGTTCGGCGTGGGCCGCTGCGGAAACTTCGCGCTTCAGGATTTGCTCGGCGCCCTTGACAGCCAGGTCAGCCACCTGAGCGCGCAGTGCTTCGCGAGCCTTGGCCACTTGCTGATCGGCGTCTGCCTTGGCTTGCGCAATGATGCGGTCCGCTTCGGCTTGTGCATTAGCTTTGATTTCTTCGCCAACCAGTTGCGCACGCTTTTCGGCGTCGGCAACGCGCTGCGAAGCTTCTTCGCGTGCACCGGCCAGTGCTTCGGCCGCACGCTTCTCAGCGACAACCATGGCAGCTTGCCCCTGGTCGGCCGCAGCCAGACCGTCAGCGATACGCTTGGCACGCTCATCCAACGCCGTGTTCAGCGCTGGAAATACGAACTTCATCGAGACCCAGACCAACACCGCGAAGGTGAGCATCTGGCCGATGAGCGACATATTGATGTCCATACCTTTGCTCCTAACTAAAAGTTTCTCCTAGGGTTGGAGCAGATTACTTACCAACAGCAGCGATGACGGCGGTCAGGAACGGGTTGTTGAAGGTGTACAGCAGAGCAACACCGACGCCGATCATCGAGATCGCATCCAGCAGACCAGCGATAACGAACAGCTTGGTTTGCAGTTGTGGCATCAGTTCAGGCTGACGTGCCGACGCTTCCAGGAACTTGCCGCCCAGAATAGCGAAACCCAGCGCGGTGCCGATGGCGCCCAGGCCGATGATGATGGCTGCTGCCAGAACGGTCATGCCTTGTACTTGTGCGATCAGAGCTTGCATTTATTTCTCCTAAGATTTTAAAAAAGACTACAGATACCAAAAAATGAAAAACGATGTTGCTTAGTGCTTCTCAACCGCGAGGCTCAGGTACACGACAGTCAACGCCATAAACACAAACGCTTGCAGGGTCACCACCAGGATGTGGAAGATAACCCATGGACCACCGAGCAGCCACTGCGCCCACCATGGCAGCAGAGCAATCAGAATAAAGATCAGTTCGCCAGCATACATGTTGCCGAACAGTCGCAGCGACAGCGACAGTGGTTTTGCCAGCAGCTCGATCATCTGGAAGATGAAGTTAACGGGCGCCAGCACGATGGCCATGAAGCCATGGGCGTGGAACGGCGCCGTCAACAGTTCCTTGAACCAGCCGCTCAGGCTCTTGGCCTTGATCGAGAAACCAATAATGCACAGCATGACGCCGAACGACATGCCGAAGGTGTGGTTGACGTCGGCGGTCGGCACCACGCGCAGCTTGTGCACGCCCACGTAGCTGAACAGCTTGGGCAGCAGGTCGACCGGCAGGAAGTCCATGGCGTTGAGCAGCCAGACCCAGACGAAAATGGTGATGGCCAGCGGAGCGATGACCTTGCTCTTGGCGTGGAAGGCGGAATTGACGACGTCGTTCACCAGTTCCATCACGGCTTCGACGAAGTTTTGCAGCTTGCCCGGCACGCCGGCCGTGGCCTTGCGCGAAGCCATGTAGAACACGCCCAGGAAAACCAGGCCCAGAAACGCCGAAATCCAGAACGTGTCCAGATTGAAGGAGTTACCCGGATCGCGCAGATGGCTCAGGTGGTGTTGGATGTACTCGGTGGCATTTGCCGGCGCCCCGTGGGCCGCCTCAACAGCGTGTTCTGTGGTCATATAAGTATTAGATTTTGGTGATTAAACTGCGAGCAATGAGAACCAGTAAGCCAAGGTTGCCACCGCGAAACCCAAGATCAGCCATAACCAAGAGGCCGACTGAAACAGCGCTAGTGCCAAAACGAACAGCACTACCGTGATAAAAATCTTTACCACTTCGGCGCGGATATGCGTCCGAAATGCTCGGTTGGCGTCATTTGAGCCGCCCGCGACGATCATCGCGTACATCAGACTCCCGATGACTGCGATTCCTCCGCCGTAAGCGGCCGACCAACCTTTCAACGCGTTGCCCATGGTTCCCACGAGCAATGCAAATCCAGTGGCGATAACCAACTGGAGCGCGACAACTCGGTACACGGGCCGGGAAATACTTTGTGTTGTATCACTCACGTGCCGGTTTCCTAGAGATGCCGATATACCAAAGACACGGGATTATAAGTGTCTTTACGTATCAACGTCAAACATTGCTGCACCGCAGCAGAGCGTTTGCGGCTTGAAAGACACGGTTTTAGTACCATATACCTAGTCTTTGCACCTTTTTGGGGCGCCGGATACGAGCCAGTATTTTATGGGGTTTTGCTTATGTGAACCTGACAGCGGAACCTGTTTGCAACAATTTCCGGTATCTGGCGCCGCGCCGGTGGGATTTACCCAACAGTAACAGTCGGCCTGCGCCGGGCGGTTGTCATGTTATCCGCAAGGAAAGTGCTTGCGTGAGAAAAATTTTCAAAACGATAAAAAATAAGGCGCCACACGGGCGCCTTATTCTTGTGACAACAACCGCTCAGGCGCGCAGGCGGGCCAGTACGCCATCCAGGATGTCGAGGTCGGCGAAGTCGATGATCATCTGGCCACGGCCCTTGGCCCCCATCTTGAACACCACCGGCGTGGCCAGGGCGTCGGACAGTTCCTCTTCCAGGCGCAGGATGTCGCCCGACTTTTCCTTCTGGGCTTTTTCGGCCGGATGGGCCTTCTGCTCTTCCAGCGTCTTGTTGACCAGCTTTTCCGTTTCCCGCACGGACAGGCGCTTGGCCACCACCAGGTTGGCCAGCGTGATCTGGGTGGCCGCGTCCACGGCCAGCAGCGCGCGGGCATGGCCCATGTCGATGTCGCCGGCCATCAGCATGGTCTGCACGGGCGCGGCCAGGTTCATCAGGCGCAGCAGGTTGCTGACGGCGCTGCGCGAACGGCCAACGGCCGTGGCCGCCTGTTCATGGGTGAAGCTGAAGTCCGTGATCAGGCGGTGGATGCCTTGCGCCTCTTCCAGCGGATTCAAGTCTTCGCGCTGGATGTTTTCGATCAGGGCCATGGCGGCGGCCGCCTGGTCGTCCACATCGCGCACCAGGACGGGGAGCTGTTCCAGGCCGGCGATTTGTGCGGCGCGGAAGCGGCGTTCGCCGGCGATGATTTCATACCGGGTCAGGCCGGTGACCATATCCTTGCCTACCGGACGCACCAGTATCGGTTGCATGATGCCCTGGGTCTTGATGGAGGCGGCCAGTTCCTGCAGGCCGCCCTCGTCCATGCGGGTACGGGGCTGGTACTTGCCCGCTTGCATTTGTGACACGGGCAGTTCGGACGGCGTGCCGAGCGCCGGGTTGTTCAGGTCGCCGTCGCCGCCGAGCAGCGCGTCGAGGCCGCGACCGAGGCCTTTGAGTTTTTTGGTTGCCATGCTGTCCTAATGTTCTCTCTGTCGTAGGGATGCCGTTGCCGGCATGCTTACATTTTCTTGATGCGTTCGACCATCTCGGCGCCGAAGGCGATGTATGCCTGCGCGCCCTTGGACGACGGATCGAAGGTCACGCCCGGCAAGCCGTACGATGGCGCTTCGGCCAGCCGCACGTTGCGCGGGATGATGGTGTTGAACACCTTGTCGCCGAAGTGCTGCTCGAGCTGGGCCGACACTTGCTGCGACAGCGTCATGCGCGGATCGAACATCACCCGCAGCAGGCCGATGATCTTCAAGTCCTGGTTCAGGTTGGCATGCACCTTCTTGATGGTGTTGACCAGGTCCGACAAGCCTTCCAGCGCGTAGTACTCGCACTGCATGGGGATGATCACGCCGTGCGCGGCGCACAAACCGTTCAGCGTCAGCATCGACAGGGCGGGCGGGCAGTCGATCAGGATGAATTCATAGTCCTTGTCCACCAGCGCCAGCGCATCCTTCAGGCGGCGCTCGCGGTTTTCCAGTTCGACCATTTCCACTTCGGCGCCGGCCAGTTCGCGGTTGGACGGCAGCACGTCGAAGCGCCCCGCTTCCGAGCGCTGGCGCGCCGTAGCGACATCGGACTCGCCCAGCATCACCTCGTAGGTGGAGGCTGCCAGTCCGGCCTTGTTGATGCCGGCGCCCATGGTGGCATTGCCTTGTGGGTCCAGGTCCACCAGCAGCACGCGCTGGTCCAGCTTGGCCAGTCCGGCCGCCAGGTTAACGCTGGTGGTGGTCTTGCCCACGCCGCCCTTTTGATTCGCTACGCAAAAAATTTTCGCCATGTATATTCTTATCAGGAGTTGCGGTATCTGCGCGGCTGCCCTCATGGGGCTGCCGGCGATACGATTAATATTATTTATACTATTACTACGGTATAAACGATTTATACTGTTTATACTGAATAAACCATTTATATCGTATAAATCGTTTATTCAGTTTTGGCGATGAACACCAGATGGCGCTCCGCGCCCAGCCCCGGCACCTCCAAAGGCTGTAATTTGCTCACTTTCCATGGCTCCGGAAGCCGCTCCCGCTCCTCCGCCGGGGCCACCCCTTTCAAGGCGATGAATTGCCCGCCCTCCTCCAGCAGGTGCCCGGACCAGTTGACGAAGTCGGACAGGTCGGCAAAGGCCCGCGAGGTGATGACGTCGAATGGCTGCTTCACCTGCAGCTGCTCCACCCGCATCGTGTACACGCTCACGTTGGCCAGGCCCAGCTCCGCCTTCACCTGGTTGAGGAAGGCCGTCTTCTTGTGCACGGTGTCGATCAGCGACACTTTCATGTCCGGCCGCGCGATGGCCAGCACCAGCCCCGGCAACCCGCCGCCCGCACCCACGTCCAGCACGTTGCGCGCGCCCGCGAACGCCGGCACCGCGGCCAGCGAATCGAGCAGGTGCAGCGTCACCATCTGCATCGGGTCGCGCACCGACGTCAGGTTGTACACGCTGTTCCATTTGTTGAGCAGCGCCAGGTAGTCCAGCAGCTGTTCCACTTGCTGCGCGTTCAGGTCCAGGTGCAAGGCCTTGATGCCGTCGTTCAGTACCTGCGACAGCGCGTTACGGTCAAACACCTTCATTAGGCAACCTCATCTTTAAGCGTGACGAAACCGCCGAAACCGGCCTTTTTCAAATGCACCAGCAGCAGCGAAATGGCGGCCGGCGTCACGCCGGAAATGCGCGATGCCTGGCCCAGGGTTTCCGGCCGCTGGGCGTGCAGCTTCTGCCGCACTTCCACCGACAGGGCCGTGATCTCCAGGTAGTTGAACGCTTCCGGCAGCTTGAGGTTTTCGTAGTGTTCGTGGCGTTCCACTTCCTTGCTCTGGCGGTCGATATAGCCCGAATACTTGAGCTGGATTTCCACCTGCTCGCGCACGGCTTCGTCCGTCACGCCGGGACCGGCCAGCTCGCGGCCGTCGATGCCGGACAGGCTCATCAGTTTGTCGTACGCGACGCCGGGGCGGCGCAGCAGGTCGGCCAGCGAGTATTCGCGCTCGATGGCCTGGCCGATCACGCGCTCCGACTCCGCCGCCGCCAGGATGCGCGGGTTGACCCACGTGGAACGCAGCCGCTCCAGTTCCAGCGCCACCGCTTCGCGCTTGCGGTCGAACGCTGCCCACTGGGCATCGCCCACGCAACCGAGCTTGCGGCCGATTTCCGTCAGGCGCATGTCGGCATTGTCTTCGCGCAGGCTCAGGCGGTACTCGGCGCGGCTGGTGAACATGCGGTACGGTTCCTGCACGCCTTGCGTGACGAGGTCGTCGACCAGCACGCCCAGGTAGGCTTCGGAACGGCCCGGGGTCCACGCCTCGCGGCCCGACGTTTGCAGGGCCGCGTTGATACCGGCCAGCATGCCTTGCGCGGCCGCTTCCTCGTAACCGGTGGTGCCGTTGATCTGGCCGGCGAAGTACAGGCCTGCCACGGCCTTCGTTTCCAGCGACGCCTTCAGGCCGCGCGGGTCGAAGTAATCGTATTCGATGGCATAGCCGGGACGCAGGATGAAGGCGTTTTCCATGCCCTTCATCGAGCGCACCAGGTTCAGCTGCACGTCGAACGGCAGGCTGGTGGAGATGCCGTTGGGGTAGAACTCGTTGGTGGTCAAGCCTTCCGGCTCCAGGAAGATCTGGTGCGATTCCTTGGCCGAGAAGCGGTGGATCTTGTCCTCGATGGACGGGCAGTAGCGGGGGCCCACGCCCTCGATGACGCCCGTGTACATGGGGCTGCGGTCCAGGCCGGCACGGATGATGTCGTGGGTCTGGCTGTTGGTATGCGTGACCCAGCACGGCATCTGGCGCGGGTGCATGGCCGCGTTACCCATTACGGAAAACACGGGCACTGGGTCCAGGTCGCCCGGCTGTTCCGTCATGACGGAGAAGTCGATGCTGCGGCCGTCGATACGGGGCGGCGTGCCCGTCTTCAAGCGGCCTTGCGGCAGCTTCAATTCCTTCAGGCGGGCCGACAGGGAAATGGCGGGCGGATCGCCGGCGCGGCCGGCCGAGTAGTTCTGCAGGCCGACGTGGATCTTACCGTCCAGGAAAGTGCCGGCCGTCAGCACCACGGCGCGCGAGCGGAACTTGAGGCCGATCTGGGTAACGGCGCCGACCACGCGGTCGCCCTCCACCATCAGGTCGTCCACGGCCTGCTGGAACAGCCACAGGTTGGGCTGGTTCTCCAGCCGCGAGCGGATGGCCTGCTTGTACAG
>JAZJZQ010000512.1:0-2994 GCA_040389625.1 Pseudomonadota bacterium
ATGCCGCCCTTCATCACGGAGAAGCGCGAGCCGGTCAGCTTGGTGGCCACGTCGAAGTCCAGGCCCAGCGCGGCGCCCACGTCCACGTGGTCCTTGATCTCGAAGTCGAAGCTGCGCGGGGTGCCCACGCGGCGTACTTCCACGTTGGCGGCCTCGTCGGTGCCCACCGGCACGGATTCGTGCGGCAGGTTGGGAATGGCCTGCATGAAATCGCCCAGCTTGGCTTGCACGGCCGACAGCGCCGTCTCGTTGGCTTTGAGCTCATCGCCCAGGCCGGCCACTTCCGCCATCACGGCCGACGTATCTTCCCCCTTGCCCTTCATCATGCCGATCTGCTTGGACAGCGAGTTGCGCTTGCCTTGCAGTTCTTCGGTACGGGTCTGGATCGCCTTGCGTTCCGCTTCGAGGGCGTTGAAACCGGCCACGTCGAGCTGGAATTTACGCGTCGCCAGGCGCTCGGCGACGGTGGCTATGTCTTTACGGAGGAGTTGGATATCTATCATGGGGGAAAACTTGCCGTTATATCGAAAACGCAATTGTACCAAGAGGATGCCGTTTATTTGCGAGTTTTGCGCCTCCGGCCTGGCGCCGGCCCGGGCCAGGCCGCCAGCACGCCGATCCGCCGGTTACGCAATGGGTCAGCAGCCGGTGGCAGGCGGCAATTGGCAGGGCGCAGGCAAACTCAATTCGCCCGCACTGCCGGCGCCGCCGCTGCGACGGCCGTCTCGCCCAGCCAGGCAGCAACCGCCTCGTTGAACGCTTCCGGCTGGCGCACCATGGGCCAGTGATCGGCCTTGAAGCCCAGTACCCGGCTCAATGGCTGGGCATCGAGCGCCTCAGCCCACGGCCGCGAATGGAACATGAATGGTTTCTTGCTGCCGTAGATGAACAGCATGGGGCAGGCGGGCACGAAGCGCTTGCGGTCACGGTAGGAGCCGTGGGCGCCGGTCCAGGTGATGTAATAGGGGAAGTTCATGGCCGAACTGATGTAGCGCGGGTCGGCCGGCACCTTCATCAGGCGCACCATGAAATGCGTCATCCAGTCGCCCATGCGGCCGCCCACCTTCCAGGCCACGGCCAGCCAGACCTGGTACCACACCACCATCAGCTTGGCGCCCAGCGACAACGACTTCACGTAGCCCCGCGATTCCACGTCGCCGATGTCCACGCCCACGATGCGCGACACCAAGTCCGGATGGTGCATGTAGAACTGATAGCCGAACACGCAGCCCCAATCGTGCAGCATCAGTGTCACCTTGCGGCCGGGGCTGACCTGGGTGACGATGCGCTCGAACAGGGCCAGCATTTCGGCCAGACTCCAGGCGCGGCGCGGCTTGCTGCAATCGAAGCCGGGCAAGGTGAAGCGTACGCAGCGGTAATGGGGAGACAGCGCGGCCACCTGGGCGTCCCACAGCCGATAGGTATCGGGCCAGCCGTGGAGCATGACGATGGTTTCCTGCCCCTCCCCTTCCACCAGGACGTCGATACCTTCGATCTGCAATTGCTGCTTCATGGCTACTCCTTGGGTGTGCGCCGTTCCGGCATTTTGTACATATTAACAACACTTTATCCCAATCAGGACAAACGCCGGGGCTGTGCTGAGGGAATGGCATTATTCGCCAGGTGGGCGCACATGATCAATGACCTGGAAGATCATCTTTGCATGACCTGGCAGGTCATGGCCGCCATGCAGCCCCAAGGGTAGAATGGGCTGATGGAACGCCACACCCTGCCAGCATCGCCCTCCTCCCCGCCCGCCCATGCGGGCATTTTGCTGCGCGAATGGCGGACCGCGCGCCGCCTGAGCCAGCTCGACCTGGCGCTGGACGCGGGCCTGTCCACCCGCCACCTGAGCTGCGTGGAAACGGGCAAGGCCCAGCCCAGCCGCGAAGTACTCACACGCCTGGCCGACACGCTGCAGATGCCGCTGCGGGCCCGCAACGCGCTGATGGTGGCGGCCGGCTTCGCGCCGCGCTATCCGGAAACGGCGCTTGTCAAACCGGAGCTGGCGCAGATGCGGCGCGCGATCGAATTCATCCTGGGGCAGCAGGAACCGTATCCCGCCTTCCTGCTCAATCGCCACTGGGACGTGTTGATGGCCAACCGGGCCTCGGCCCGCGTCAACCGGCTGGTGATGGGCGGCCGGCGCACACTGCATCGCAACATGCTGCGTCAGATATTCGACCCGTCCGACCTGCGCGGCGCCATCGTCAACTGGGAGGAAGTGGCGGGCAACCTGATCCACCACCTGCACAGCGTGGTGGCCGGCTCGCCGGACGACCAGGTGGCGCGCGGGCTGCTCGACGAAGTGCTGGCCTACCCTGGCGTGCCGTCGCGCTGGCGCCTGCGCGAACTCGACGCGGCGCCCGTGCCGTTGCAGAACACCATCTTGCGGCACGACGGCGGCGAGCTGCGCTTCTTCTCCACCATCACCACTTTCGGCACCCCGCGCGACGTCACGCTGGACGAAGTGCACATCGAATGCTGCTTCCCCGTCGACGAAGCGACGGCCGAGCTATGCCGCCAGCTGGCCCAACAAGACTGCCCAGCTCGCCCGCCAAAAAAACCGGAGGCATAACACAGCTCCCCGCGGCCTGCCTAAAATGGGGACGTACCCCATTCTTCTGAAATGGGGACGTACCCCATTTTTCTGGAAGATCGCACCGCGCGCAGCACGCCAGAAAATTGTATTGAATCTCCGTTTTCCGAATTGAGTCGAATTGGGGTACGTCCCCATTTCCGTTTTTTGAAAATGGGGTACGTCCCCATTTCTTTCTGTATCGTTGATGTTGCAGCTGTGCATATCCACCCGCTATTTCGTTGCGACGCGGCGCGTAGCGCGCCAGGCGCTGGGCGGCTTACCAAATCTGGCGATGAACCAGCGCGTGAATGATGCCTGCCGCGTGTAGCCCAGCAGCGCGGCGATGCGGCCTATGGGAAACTTGGGATTGCTCAGGTAGCGGATCGCCAGCTCGTGCCGCACATCCGACAGCA
>JAZJZQ010000513.1:0-8029 GCA_040389625.1 Pseudomonadota bacterium
GCCAGTTCGCGCACATGCTCCCATTCGGCCGCGTCGCCGGCGCGCACGGCGCGGTTTTTCGCCAGCTCATGCTCGAGCTCCGCCAGCGTGGTGCCGGCGCCCTTTTCCAGCGCCACCTTGCGCGTCTTGGACTCCATGATGCGGCCGTACAAGTCCACCTCGCGGGCGCGGATGGCCTGCACCCGCTCCGCTTCCTGCAACGTCAGCTCGGCCTTTTCGACGCTGGCGTCCTGGCGCAATTCCGCGCGGCGGTACTGGGTGCGCATCTTCTGCTCTTCGCGCCAGATGGCCTGCCATTCTTCCTCGTCGTAGATCTGGTCGAGCTGCTTGACGTGTTCCAGCTGCACGTGGCGCTCGTCGGCCACCAGCCACAGGGTACCGATGCGCTCGCGGTTGTTGTCGAACTTATCATGCCGCAGGGCGGCCGTTTCCACCTGCGCCACGGCCAGCCCGAATTCGGCCAGGCGCAGCTTGAGCGCCGCCTGCAGCCGTTCGTCCAGCTGGGCGCGCAGGTCGGGATTGTGGGCCATGTCGCGCATCGAGCGGGCGCCGACGAATTCGGCCGCCAACTGGCGCACGGACGACGCCAGCAGCTCATGCAGGTGGCCGGTGGTGACGGTGCCCGGCGCGGTCATGAAGTGCTGGGCGAAGGCCGGCACGTTCTCGATGCGGATGCCGACCGTGAAGCGGGCCGATATCTTCAGGTGTTCGGCCGTGTGCAGGTCGTCGAACGCGAACTCCACCGGCAGCGGCGTGCCGCGCGTAACGAGGATTTCCGCGTGCTGGTTGCGCAGCAGGTGGTTCAGGCGGGTGAAGAAGCCTTCGATCTCATATTCGCCCTGCGGCACTTCGGTGGTCTTGTCGGCCTGCAGGATGAAGGCGCGGGCCGTGGCCGGCACGCGCAGGGTCTTGGTGAAGATGCCGGCCAGCGCCCGCACGCCGAAATAGACGGCCAGTTCGTCGGCGGCCGGTATCCAGCGATTGTCGCGCAGCACCGGTTCGTTGCGCGGTGCGCCCAGCGTCAGGCCGCAATCGGCGCAATAGCCCGACTGCCCGTCATTCTTGTGCCCACAGCGCGGGCACTTGACGCCGCCAAAACCAAACATTTGGAACATGCCAGACTCCTTCTTGGGTTCATCCACTACAACCGCCCCAGCCCGCCAACGATTTTAGCAGGGGCCTGCCGGTACTCATTTTGCGCGCGCTTCAGATCATGCCAATTCGTTCGATGCATGCGTAGCTGGCGCCGCGCGTCCGCAGTGCGGCGGCGAAGCCCTCCGGCAATTGCCCCTGCCAATCGGCCGGCAGCAACACCCGGTCGCCTGCCGCAGCTTGTTTCATTATCAACTCCAGCTTGGGGCCGCACCCTTCCACCGTCTCCACCCGGCCCGCATGCCAGGCGCTGGAGCAGCCGGTGGCGATGATGCGCCCGCGCGGCACGCACTCGCGCCCGCGCGCGAGGCGGTCGGCCATGACCAGCGCCAGTTCGTAGGACGCGCCCTGGAACCGGGGCTGGCCGAAGCGCACCACGCTGCGCCAGCGCCCCAGGCCCCGGCCGTCGAAATGGCGGGCGCCGGCCAGCGCCTGGCGCACGGCCAGCTGTCCACCCAGGTCCAGGCCCGGCGCCGCGATCGTATCCTCCTCGTCCGCCCCGCCCTGCCCGATCGGGTAGACGCTCACCTCGACCCAGCCCAGGCTGTCGTTGACGCCACCGCTGTGCAAGGGGAACCAAGCCATGGCGGCCGATACGGCGGCGGCCGGATCGGGATGGCCGTTCAAGCCGCCGAGGTGTGAAATGGACAGGCAGGCGACATCCGGCGCCACGGCAGTGCCGGCGCCCGCCACCAGCGCCGGCATTTCCGGCAGATGGTGATGGATGCGCTCGATTGCAAGCGGGACGCCGGCCGCCACCCGGCCCAGATGCCAGGCGTCGGAGCGGCCATGGGCCAGCACGGTGCCGCCCGTGGGCCGGTACAGGCCACGCACCATGCGGTCGGCCAGTACGGCGGCCAATTCCCAATCGCGTTCGTCCGGCTCCGGCGCCGTATCCATGCTGAGCACCACCTGCTCGCGGCTGTCGAAGCGCGCTTCCGTGTGGCGGGCCAGGCGCACCACCTCCTGCATGCGCTCGCAGATGGCCGGCGCACCGGCCACGGTACACTTGACGTCGGCCCGGTTGGCGCGCGGGCGGCGGCTGGCCGTGATGGTCAGCAGGCGGCCATCGGCCAGCAAGGCCATGCATAGTGCGGTGGCAGGCAGGGTCATAGCGATGGCTCCCGGCGGGTGGACGGCGCCAGCTCGTCCTCGTGTATCGGTTCGTACGGTGCGCGGCGCAGGGCCAGGGCCTGTTCGAGATTGGCGCAGATGCGGTCCGCCTCGTCGGACAGTTCGGCCCACTGTACCGGTACGGCCAGTTGCAGCCGGGCCAACAACGACCACGCCTCGTCCAGCGCGGCCACGGCGGCTGTACTGTTACGGCTGCGGCGGGCCTGCTGGTCCGCCTCCAGAGGCTGATCCGGTGCGGCCCAGGCCAGCGACGGCATGCTGTCCACAGCGAGCTTGAGCAAGGCCAGGCGCTGCAACAGCGCTTGCTGCGCCCGGAACGGCCCGGGGCCGGCAGGCAGGGGCGCCAGGCGCAGTGCCGTCGTCAGGGCGGGCAGTTCCAGGAACAGGCGGCGCATGGAGCGTGCGTCGCTGTCCGCGGGCGGCAGGCCGGCTGATGGCCCGACCTTGCCGGCAACGTAACCGGGGGCTTCCCATCCTTGCGGGCCGGTGCCGGCAGCCGTGGCGCCGGCGGGGATGGCGGCACCGGCACCACTTGCGGCGGGGGCGGCAGCACCAGCGCCGCTTGCGGCGGAGTCTGGCCCGTCCTGGGTAGGCGCCGCTGCGGCGGCGGCCTGCAAGGCCCGTTCGGCGAGGATGTCGGCGTAATCGACGCCATCCCAAAGATCGACCGGCACGCAATCGTCCACCGTGACGCCGAAGCGGGTGTAGAGCAGCTGGTTCAGGCCCGCGCGGAAGGCGTTCCACTCGTCGAGCGTGGTGCAGGGTGGGAGTTCGAGCGTGCCTTGGGCCAGCTCCGTCCGCACGGCGGCCTCGATCCGCCCGCGCATGCCGTCCACATCCAGCCCGGCCTCCGCCTCGCTGTACAGGAAGAGGTCGAAACGCTGCTGCGTCACGCGGGGATCGGCGGCGTCGATGACGAACTGCAGGCGCAGGCCCAGCTCCGGCGCGGCGCCGAACGGGGTCAGGTCGATGCTGTAGGGGCCCGGGTGGAAGCAGAATACGGATTCACCTTCAGCGCAGTTGATCTTGCCGGCCGCCGCGCGGCGCGCATAGCCACCCGGGTTGAAGATGACGACGCAGCATACCCCGGGCGCGATGTCGCCCTGGTCCAGACGCTGGGCGATCTGCGACCGTCCCAACGCGCTGGTGTCGGTGGGCTGACGGCGGCGGCGTCTGAACAGTCCCATGACTCAGGGTGCGACCGGTTCGACGGCGAAGCGCGCGCCGTACAGGTGGAAGTGCGGCGCCGGGGCGGTGGCGAACGGCCAGCTCTTTTCGCATTCGCCGTCCGAGTCCAGGCGGCCCTGCAGCACGATGGCGCCGCCGCCATCGACCACGCGCAGCATGGTCTGTTCGCGCAGCAGGCGCGCGGCGAACGGCGCCGCCCCGGCCAGCTTGAGCACTACTTGCCAGCCCTCGCCTTCGGGCAGGAAATGCAAGGTCCAGAAGTTGTCGTCGGTGGTCAGCATTTCCAGTTCGCCCGCGCTGGCGGCGGCGCGCAGCATGCCGGCGCTGCCGCACCAGAAGGCGTCGTTGGCGGCGGCGCTGGCCGGCTGGCCCGGGCGCAGCACCGGCAGCGTGCCGGGCGTGCCCCTCCCCGTCGCCGTGGACGCGCGCCGTTCCAGCGCCAGCAGGCGGAAACGGCGCAGCGTCAGCGGCGACTGCTGCAGCGCGATACGCTCGTTGGGTGTGAGCGGGCGGCTGCCGTCCAGCGCCGCCAGCAGGGTGGCGTCGGCCAGCATCAGGCGGTCGCCGGGCGCCGCCCGGGACAGCAGCAGGCGCTCGCGCAGCCGGTCGTCCATCGGTGTCGAATTCATCTCGTTCTCCTTCATCGCACGGCTCCAGCATAGGCCAGTTGCAGTCGGTCGATCGCTTCGTTACGTCGCTTGCGCAAGGTGGGCATGGATATGCCGTCCAGCGCCGCCAGCTGCTGCAGGGTGGGCAGCGCGCCGGTGGCCGGGTCCAGCCAGGCATCGGGATAGCTGTCGTCGTCCGGCCCCAGCAACTTGTGGTACACGGCCAGCCGGATCGGCAGCGATTCCGCATGCAGCACGCGCAGCGTCCAGCTGGCCGTATCCTGCCCGGCCCGTGCCAATTCCAGATAGCGGGGGGGCAGGGAAAGCGCGGCGGCAGCCAATTGTTCGGCCGCCAGCTGCGCGGCATCGTACGGGGCGGCCTCCATGACGTCGGGTTCTGGCTCAAGATCGCCCTGATCGCCCGCGTGATGCAGATCGGATTCTTCCTCCGGCGGCGCGGGCAGGATACGGTCGGCCATGGCGAGCGGACCGTGGGCCGCCTCCTGCGCAGCCGATGCGTCGATCACCCGCCAGTAGTCTTCCAGCCACAGCGCGGCCTCGCCGGCATCGTCCTGCCATGGGTCGGCGCGATCCTGGTTGGAGGACAACTGCTCGTAGTCGCCAATTTCGGCCAGCATGGCGCCAATTTTCGCGGGGCTGTTCTTCAGGCTCGAGAAGCGCTTGGAGCGCGTGTGCAAGGGGCCAGGGGCGCCGGCGTAGCGCTCCTGGGTTTCGCTCCAGCGGATGATCCACTCGGCCTTGCAGTCGCCGATGCTCTTCATTTGCCGCACTTCGGACGGCATGCCGTCCGGCGTCCGGCCGAGGATGGCAGCCACCCGCTCGCGATGCAGTTCCCAGTCCGAGAACAGTTGCGCCAGCTCGTGCCAGGCCGTGTCGAGCATGCGGTAGGTGTAGATTTTGTTGGGAGAGCAGTCGCGGCCCGTGGCGACCGTGTAGTTGTCGGCATCGACCTTGTCGCGCAGGCCCGCGTACATGTCGTTGACCTTCTTGCGCAGCGCCCCTTCCGACGCGGGATCGTCCCAGAACGGGCCGCTGCGCGCATGTTCGGCCGCCAGCGTGGCCACGAAAGCCTGCCAGAACGATGGATGGGCATACAGTTCGAATGCCAGGCCCAGGGCCAGTTCGCACACGCTGTCGCCGTAGCTGTTGCCGGGCGCCTCGGCACGGGCCGTCCGTTCGGCCGCGCGCAGGCAGGCGGCCAACGTATCGACGTAGCCGTCCAGCAGCGCGCCATGTTGCGCCGCGTCGAGCACCAGATGCATGTCCAGCCGCCGGAACGCCTGCAACGAGCAGCGTCCCAGCAGTTTGCGCACCTGCTCCCAGCCATGCTCCTGATACCGGGTTCCTGGCAAGCGCATACTTTCCTGTTGACTAATTAAGAGCGCGCCGGGCCGCTGCACAATGAGCGGCCGCCGGCGGACGCTTCAAAATCATGCCACAGATCGGGCCCGGCCATGCTGACGTAAACAGGGCTATTTCCCCTTCTGTTCCCGATTCTGGCCGGCCAGCGTCGCCAGGATGGTTGCCGCCACCGGCGCCGCGTGCTCGCCGCCGGTGGCCTCGGAATGGCTGGCGAAGACGGCCAGCGCCAGCCGGTGGCGCTGGCCGGGCAGGCTGCCCGGCTCCAGCCACCCGGCAAACCACACCGTCGCCGTGCCGTCGCCGCTGGGGGCGGTGCCGGTCTTGCCGTACAGGTGGGGCCGCAGCGCGGCCAGCGCCGGGCCGCCGAACGCGCCGGCGGCCGTGCCCACGTCGATCACGCCTTTCATGCCGGCCCGGATGCGGTCCAGCCGTATGCCCAACTTGCGCTCCGGCGGGACGGTGCTTTCCTGACCGTCCAGCGCCAGCAGCATGCGCGGCGCGATCACGGCGCCCTGCCCGACCGCGCCTGCCGCCAGCGCCATTTGCAGCGGCGTGGCCTGCATGCGCAAGCCTATCGTCATCTGGCGCAGTTCATGGCGGGTGTGGATAGGATCGATGTGGGCCGGCGTGGCTTGCAGCGCGTCCCAGGGCTGCCAATGGAAATCGGGCGGCAGCAGGCCGCCGTCCAGGCGCAGGGGCTGGCCGAAGCCAAGCCGGTGGGCGGCCGCCAGGACGGGGCGCACGGCATCGAGCGCATCGGCGTCGAGGGCTTGCAAGTCGGGGGCGCCGCCGTCGGGCCGGCCGAACAGGCTGGCGTCGCTCAATTCGCCGGACCAGGCAAACCAGGTATTGAGGCTGTAGGTCAGCGCCTGCGCCAGTCCTAGCCGCCCATCCTGGGCTCGCCGGTCCAGGCTCTGCTCCTTGTAATTGGTGATGTGGGCCAGCCGGGTATCGAGCGGATAGGCCGCCGCATCGGTCTGGAAACCGAAGCCGCGCTGCGCCGCCATCCGGTTGATGGCCGCCAGCGGCATGCCGGCCAGCAGGCTGTCGATCTGCGGATCGCGCTGCGCGGCCAGCTCCAGGCCCAGCGCGCTGACGATCTTGAAGGTCGAGCCGGGGCTCTGGTGGGCGCCGCCGTCATGCTGCAGTGCCGGCAGGCGCAGGGCGCTGCGCGCCGGGTTGGCGCGGTCAAAGTCGCGCACTTCGGCCCAGTTGGCGGCACTGACCGTGCCGGTCCCCGCGCCGGCGGCGGCCAGCAGGTCGCCCGTTTCAGTATCGAGGATGACGATGCCGGCATGACGCCCGTCCGGTGCCGCCTGGCCGCCCGTGCAGCCCTTGCCGGTCCAGTGCCCGCGCCGCATGGCCATGCAGTCCAGCACATTCTGGCTCAGTGCCTGCAGCGGCAAGTCCAGCGTGAGACGGGCCGCGACGGGGCCGCCGGCGGTGGCCGGCAGGCGCGCCAGCATGCCGGCGATCCCATTGGCCTGGCCCGGGTTCACGCCGAGCAGCGTTGCCATGCCCGCATCCAGCGCGGCCTGGGTCGGCGCGCCGTCGGCATACAGCGGGGTGCCGTTGCGGTCCCGCAGCTGGACCTGGGCCGGCGTGGTGACTGATGCCGCCCGGGCCGGCGCTCCCTGCACGGCAAGCGCTTGCCATTCCAGCCGCCCACCGGCGATGGCCAGGTGCCGGTACTTGCGGTCTTCAGGCGCATAGACCTGGATCGGCGACACGTCGAGCCGGACGCTGCGCGTACCGGGCGCCAGTTCCAGCGTCAGCTGCCGGACGTCGCCTGGCGCGGCGCAGGCCCGTCCCGTGCAGGCCGGCTGCGTTTGCATGCGCGCGCCATGGACCGCCTGTACACGGCCGATCAGCAGCAGCTGCATGGTCTGGCCGGCCGCGGCCGGGTGGGGCAACTGTGCCTGCAGGATCAGGCGCCGGCCAGCCTGCGGCCAGCGCGCCACCCGAGTCCACGGTTGCCAGCCCTGCGGCAGGTCGGCAAACAGCCGCGCGGCAGCAGTTGGCATCTGGCCGGTGGTCGCCAGCGGCGTGACTGCGTCGGCGACCATGCCGGAGGCGGTGCTGGTGTTGGTGCTGGTGTTGGTTGTGCCGGTGGTCCCGGTGGGCCCGGTGGTGCCGATGGTGCCGATGGTGCTGGTCGTGCTGGTCGTGCTGGTCGTGCTGGTCGTGCTGGTCGTGCTGGTGGCGCTGGCGATGCTGGCGGAGTTCGCTGCAATCGCCGCGGCTTCCGGCGAGGCGTCGCCCGTCGGCGAGGACGCAAATCCGTCACTCGCCGCCGCCGCTGGCAGCGCGAAGGCGCTCCATTGCGCCCTCCCCGCCGTGGACTCCTGCACTCGCCATGCCAGCAACCGCCGCTCGTCGTTGTAGATGCCGATCTGCTGGCGGACGTAGGCGCCATCAGCCTCGTAGTACAGGCGCTTGAGCAGCCTGGCCGTGGCCGGATCGGACGCCACGCCGCGCCAGGCTGCCAGTGCGGACGCGCGCCCGGACGCGGGGCTGGCGGCCCATTGCGCCAGATCGCGCGGCGCCGCTTCGATATCGCCATC
>JAZJZQ010000514.1:0-3304 GCA_040389625.1 Pseudomonadota bacterium
GGCTGCCAGCCGGCGCCCAGGGCGCGCGCCACGGACACCGTGGCCAGCAGGCGCTGGGTGTTGATCTGCACGGCGGCGCGGTCGGCAGCCAGCGAGCTGCGCTGGGCGTCGGTCACGTCCAGGTAGGTCGACACGCCACGCTCGTAGCGCGCCCGCGCCACCAGGTAGGCGCGCGCCGCCGCCACTTGCGAGGCCGACTGCGCCTGGCCCTGCAACTGGCGCTGTTCCGCGTCCGACAGCGCGTCTTCCACTTCGCGCAGGGCCGTCAACAGCTTGCCTTCATGGTTGGCCACGGCTTCCTCGTAACGGGCCTTGGCCACGGCCAGGTTGGCCTTGTTGCGGCCACCGTCGAAGATGGGCAGCGACAGCGCCAGCGGACCGACGCTGAACTGGCGCGCGCCGCCCTTGGCCAGCTCGCGCAGGTTCTCGGAAGCGAAGCCGAAATTGCTGGTCAGCGACAGCGAAGGATAGAACGCACCTTCGGCCACGCCGATCTGGGCGTTGGTCGCGCGCAGGTTGGCCACGCTGCCGGCCAGGTCGGGACGCTGGGCCAGCAGGCTGGCCGGCAGGCCGACGGGAATGGCGGGCGGCGCCGGCAGCGCGCCGGCGTTGTCGGCCGCCGGCAGCTGCATGGCCGACGGCGAGGCGCCCACCAGCGTGGCCAGGCTGTGTTCGAGCAGGTTGCGCTGACGCTGCACTTCATGCAGGTCGGCCTGGGCGTTGGCCCGTTCGATGCGGGCGCGCGAGACATCGAGTTCGTTCGACAGGCCGGCATTGAAGCGGGCCGTCACCAGTTCTTCCGTCTCGCGGCGGGTATCGAGGGCGCCCTTCAGGATCGCCATTTCCGCATCCATGCCGCGCAGCTGCCAGTAGGTGGTGGCGACCTGCGAGGACAGCAGCAACAGCACGCCGTCGCGGTCCGCTTCGGCCGCCAGGGCCTGCGCGTCGGACGCTTCCACCAGGCGCCGCACGCGGCCCAGCAAGTCCACTTCATACGACAACGAAGCGCCCACCGTGTACTGGTTGCCCTTGATGGCGCGCCCGCCCAGCGCCAGCGCCTGCGACGTTTCAGCCGAGGTGCGCGAGTTGGCGGCCGAGGTGCTCAGGTTGACCGACGGCGACTGGTTGGCGCGCGTCACATCCGACTGCGCCTGCACCTGCAGCAGGCGCTGGGCGGCGGCTTTCACGCCGGGGTTGTCGCGCAGGGCCGTCTGCTCCAGGCGATCGAGCGTGGCGTCGCCGAACACGGTCCACCACTGGGCCGGCAGGTGCGCCTCGCTGGCGCTGCCGGCGGCCTGGTGGCGGAAGCTGCTGTCGGCCACGTTCTTGGGCGCGGCGAAGTCGCTGCCCACGGTGGCGCAGCCGGTTACTGCCAGCGCAACGGATGCGGCCAGGGTCAGGCGTTTGAATGCTGTGTACATGGCATTACCTCGGAATCAGTATAAATAGTATGGTTTGTTCTTGATTGTTCTTAATGCGCGCCGCCGCCACCGCCGCTGGACGGGGCCTTGACCTTGTCGGAGAACCACAGCACGAAGATGCAGCCGATCAGCACCGCGCCGACCAGGAAGAAACCGTCGTTGTAGGCCATCACGTAGGCTTCGCGCCGCACGATGCCGTCCACCGCCTTGAGCGCCATGTCGGACGCCGTATTGGCATCGAAACCCTTGCCGATGAAGGACTGGGTCAGCTGGTCCAGGCGCAGCTGGGTGGCGCTGGAGAAGCTGTTGACGGCTTCGCCCAGGCGCTGCGAGTGGAAGTGCTCGCGTGCGCTCAGCGCCGTGGCCAGCAGGGCGATGCCGATCGAGCCGCCCAGGTTGCGGGTCATGTTGATCAGGCTCGAGGCGGACGGCGTGTCCTTGGGCGAGATGCCGTTCATGGCGAAGTTCGACAGCGTCAGCATCACGAACGGCTGGCCGGCGGCACGCACGATCTGCGAGATCAGCAGCTGGTCGTAACCGGTGGTGGCGTCCATGTAGGCGTTCATCAGGCACGAGCCGCCGAACAGCAGCAGGCCGAAGGTGCACAGGATGCGGTTGTCGACCTTGGACGACAGCTTGGCCACGAACGGCATGATGAACAGTTGCGGCAGGCCGGCCCACATGATCACTTCACCGATCTGCATCGGCGAGTAGCCGGCGATCTGGCCCAGGTACAGCGGCAGCAGGAACGAGGAACCGTACAGGCCCATGCCCATGCAGGCCGACAGCGCCGTGGCGGCCACGAAGTTGCGCTGGCCGTACAGGCCCAGGTTGACGAAGGGCTGGGCGCGCATGGTGCTGGTGACCACCCAGCCCAGTAGGCCGATGATGGCCAGCGCGGCGAAGGTGACGATGAAGGCCGAGTCGAACCAGTCCTTGGAGTTGCCCTCTTCCAGGAACACGGTCAGGCTGCCCAGGCCCACGGCCATGAAGGCGATGCCCAGCCAGTCGGCGTTGAACAGCTGGTCGAGCCGGATCGGTTCGCGGTCCAGGCCATACGAGATGCCGGCGATCAGCAGCAGGCCGGGCACCCAGTTGATGTAGAAGATGGAGGGCCAGCCGTAGATTTCACTCAGGTAGCCGCCCAGGGTCGGGCCCATGGACGGCGCCAGCGTGGCCGTCAGGCCGAAGATGGCCATGCCGGTGGCGCGCTTGGAGGCGGGCAGCTTGGCCATCACCAGCGTCATGGCCATGGGGATCAGGGCGCCGCCCGTGAAGCCCTGCAGCATGCGGAAGCCGATCATGCTGGACAGGTTCCAGGCCGAGCCGCACAGGGTGGAAAACACGAGGAACAATGCCGTGGTGCCCATCATGTAGGCGCGCATGCCGAACACGCGCGCCAGCAGCGCCGTCATGGGGATGATGATGATTTCCGCCACCAGGTAGGCGGTGGAAATCCACGAGCCCTCTTCCTGGGTGGCCGACAGCGTGCCGAGGATGTCCTTGAGCGAGGAGTTGGTGATCTGGATGTCGAGCACGGCCATGAAGGCGCCCAGCATGCCGGCCGCGACGGCCATCCAGGTGCGCGCCGAAACGTGCTCGCCCACCATGGGCGGGCCGAGCGGCTTGGCGCCGGGCGGCAGGGTTTGCGTGCTGCTCGTCATGGCCAGTGCTCCTTATTGCTGCGCGACTTTGACGGCCTTGGCAGGCTCGCCCTGGTTCACTTCCACTTCCGCCAGGGCCGACATGCCCGGCACCAGGCGGCCGCTGAGGGCCTTGATGTCTTCCGGCTTGAGCACGATCTTGACCGGCACCCGCTGCACGATCTTGGTGAAGTTGCCGGTGGCGTTATCGGCCGGCAGCAGCGCGAACTGGGCGCCGGA
>JAZJZQ010000515.1:0-1602 GCA_040389625.1 Pseudomonadota bacterium
CGCCAGAACCAGCTGATCGGCTACGGCCTGGTCGTGGGCCTGGACGGCAGCGGCGACCAGACCACCCAGACCCCGTTCACGGTGCAAAGCGTGGTGTCCATGCTGCAGCAGCTGGGCGTGAACTTGCCGGCCGCCTCCACCTTGCAACTGAAGAATGTGGCGGCCGTGATGGTGACGGCCTCGCTGCCGCCGTTCGCCCAGCCGGGGCAGACGCTCGACATCACCGTGTCCTCCATGGGCAACGCCAAGAGCCTGCGCGGCGGCACGTTGCTGATGACGCCGCTCAAGGGCGCCGACGGCCAGGTCTACGGCATGGCCCAGGGCAATGTGCTGGTGGGCGGCGTGGGCGTGGCTGCCGGCGGCAATTCGCTGCAGGTCAACCACCTGAGCGTGGGCAAGATTTCCGGCGGCGCCACCGTGGAGCGGGCCGTGGCTTCGGCCCTGGGCGAGAACAACTTCATCAAGCTGGAACTGAACACGACCGACTTTTCCACTGCCAGCCGCATCGTCGAAGCCATCAACGACAAGTACGGCCCCGGCATCGCCTATGCGCTGGACGGGCGCGTGATCCGGGTCCAGTCGCCTAGCAGCAGCGACCAGCGGGTCAGCTTCATCGGCACGCTGCAGGACATGCAGGTCAATCCGGCGGCCCAGCCGGCCAAGGTCATCATGAACGCCCGCACCGGGTCGGTGGTGATGAACCAGGCCGTCACGCTCGATACCTGCGCCATTTCGCACGGCAACCTGTCGATCGCCGTCACGGCCGAACCGCAGGTGAGCCAGCCCAACGCGCTGTCGGGCGGGCGCACCACCGTGACCCAGAACACCCAGGTCGACATCAAGAAAGATAGCGGCAAGGTGATGCTGGTCAAGGGCGGCGCCTCGCTGGCCGAGGTGGTCAAGGCCCTCAACGCCATCGGCGCCACGCCGCAGGACTTGCTGGCCATCCTGCAAGCGATGAAGGCGGCTGGCGCCCTGCGGGCCGAGCTGGAAATCATTTAAGGATGCGCCCATGAACAGCCAGAACGACCTGACCGGCAAGCTTGCGCTCGATGTGCAGGGCATGGGCGCCCTGCGCCAGTCGGCCAAGGCCGGGTCGCCCGAGGCGCTGAAAAGCGCCGCGACCCAGTTCGAAGCCATGTTCGTCGGCATGATGATGAAGAGCATGCGCGACGCCACGCCCCAGGATGGCATGCTCGACAGCCAGCAGAGCAAGATGTTTACCACCATGCTGGACCAGCAGACCAGCCAGAGCATCGCCAAGAAGGGTATCGGCCTGGCCGACGTGCTGATCCGCCAGTTGTCGCAGCAGGCCGCCAACACCCAGGCGCTGGCCATCGGCAACGATGGCGCCGGCGCGGCCACGCCGGCCGCACCAGCCACCAGCCGTTTCGATCCGGCCCTGCTGCAGCGGGCCATCGCGGCGGCCGGCGGCGCCGGCGCTGCCGGCAACACCACCGGCGCCACCGATGCCGGCGCGGAGGCGGCCAAGGGCGGCGCGCCGTCCCATGTGCGCAACTTCCAGGCCAAGCTGGGCGCCCATGCGGAAGAGGCCAGCCGCGCCACCGGCATCCCGGCCAAGTTCATGCTGGGCCAGGCGGC
>JAZJZQ010000516.1:0-5392 GCA_040389625.1 Pseudomonadota bacterium
CGAACAAACCCGCCACAACGCCGGCTTCTGGCTGGTCGACAACCTGGCCAACAGCTTGCCGGGCGCGCGCCTGCAGCGCGAGACCCGCTTCAACGCGCTGGTGGCCAAGACCGCCATCGGCGGCAACGAAGTGTGGCTGCTGGAACCGCAAACCTATATGAACCGCTCCGGCCAGTCCGTGGGCGCGCTGGCCCGCTTCTACAAGATCGCGCCGGACGAAGTGCTGGTCGTGCATGACGAGCTCGATTTGATGCCGGGCGTGGCCCGCCTCAAGAAGGGCGGCTCGGCCGGCGGCCACAACGGCCTGAAGGACATCACGGCCGCGCTGGGCACGCAGGACTACTGGCGGCTGCGGCTGGGCATAGGCCATCCCCGTTCGCTCAGCCTGCAGCAGCAGGTGGCCGACTTCGTGCTGCACCGTCCGCGCCGCGAAGACCAGATGCTGATCGAGGAAGCGATCGAAAAAAGCCTGCACGTGATACCGCAGATTTGCGAAGGCAAATTCGAGGCGGCCACCATGAAACTGCATACGGCCTGACGGCGGCGCCGTCCGGCGCCCGTCCGCTCAGGACCGCTCAGGACCTGCCGTGGTTGCCGTGACTTCCTTAGCTTCCTTGGCCATGCTGGCGCCAGCCAGCGCCAGCCAGCGCCTGCAAGCGGTGCGCGTGGCGCCGCACCTCGTGCGCCTCCAGCGGGCCGCCATGCCCCATGTAATAGCGCTGAGCACCCGCATCCGCCAGGTTCAGCAAGGCTTGCGCCGTGGTGGCCGGGTCGTCTTCGAATGGCGGCCGTTTGGCGTGCCCCGTGCGGGCCAGACCACCCAGCAGTATTCCCGACGCGATCAGGTCGCCGACCAGGGCGTCGCCGCTGCCCAGTTCGACGGCAATGGAGCCGGCCGTGTGCCCGGCCGCATGCCGCACCGTGCCCTGCACCCCATAGCTCGCCAGGTCCAGCTCCGCCCGCCCCGACAGCAGCAAGTCCGGCGTGAAGCCCACGTAGGGCTGGTACATCAGCCGGGTCCGGAGGAACAGGCGGCCGAACCAGCCGGTGGCGCAAAACGTCATCGGCAACTCGCGGCGCAGATGGGGCAGGTCGCCCTCGTGGGCCACGATGGGGGCGCCCGACAGTTCGCGCAGCCGGGCCGCGCTGCCCGCGTGGTCCACGTGCGCATGGGTGATGACGATCAGTCTGATATCGCGGAACGTCAGGCCTTCCCTGGCCAGCACCTTGCCGATCTTGCCTTCCGATCCAGGCAAGCCGGCATCGACCAGTACACAGCCCTGCGCTCCCCGTATCAGGTGGGCGTTGACCATGCCGAACGGCAGGATGGGGATGCGGATGATGTGCGCAGCGTTCATAATGGGGAGGTCCTCGATGCCGGTCGTATGATCTGTCGGCTGCATCATCAATCAACGCTGAAATTCTGACAAGTACGCACTTTTTGGTGCCTGAGTATGGAAAAGGTTCCCATGACGAAGCAGTGGCACATAGAAAATCCCCTCGACTGCCCGATGGTGGCGGCCATCAACGCGATCGGCGGCAAGTGGAAACCGGTCATCCTGCATATGCTGGCATCGGGGACGATGCGCTTCGGGCAGCTGCAAAGGAATATCCCGCCGGTGAGCCAGAAAATGCTCACGCAACAGCTGCGCCAGCTTGAGGCCGACGGCCTGGTGGTGCGCACCGTTTATGCGGAAGTGCCGCCCCGGGTGGAGTACGCGCTCAGCGCGCGGGGCCGCAGTCTGACGCCGGTGCTGGACGGACTGTATGCCTGGGGGCGGGAAGTGCAGGACAGCTGAAGGGGGCCGCAAGCGCTACCGCGTGCGGCCCGGTCCGGCAGGATTACCGGGTCGCCGCGATCCAGCGGTCGACGCGCGCTTCCAGGATGGGCAGCGGCAGGGTGCCGTCGCCGATCACCACGGCGTGGAAGGCCGGGTAGCTGAACTTGTCGCCCAGCGCCTGCTGGGCGCGCTCGCGCAGTTCCAGGATTTTCAGCGAGCCGATCTTGTAGCTCAGCGCCTGGGCCGGCATCACCATGTAGCGCTCGATCTGGTTGCGGGCCCGCGCCTCGCTGAAGCCCAGCGTCTCCATCGTGTACTGGATGGCCTGCTCGCGGGTCCAGCCCTTGGCATGTATGCCCGTATCCACCACCAGCCGCACGGCGCGCAGCATTTCCGCGTTCAGGTGGCCGTAGTAGAACTCGGGCTGCTGGTACAGGCCGAACTGCTTGCCCAGCGTTTCGCTGTACAGCGCCCAGCCTTCCGTGAAGGCGGCACTGTTCGGGTTCTCCGTGTCGAACTTGCGGAAGTCCGGCAGCGGCAACTCCTTGAGCAGCGCCGCGTGCAGGTGGTGACCCGGCAAGCCCTCATGCAGGAACAGGCTGACCATGCCGAAGGTGCTGTATTTGTGGGCGTCGTTCACCACCGGCCAGAACACACCCGGATGGGAGCCGTCGGCCGCCACCGGCGTGTAGTGGTCGGACGCCGTGGCGCGCGTCAGTTCCGGCTCCAGCTGCAGGTCCAGCTTGGCCTTGGGCAGCAGGCTGAAATAGGTGGGCAGCTTTTGCAGCACGGCGTCGTTGATCTTGCGGTAAGCGTCCAGCACCTGGGCATCGCTGGTGAACGGCTTGTATTTCTCCTGCGCGCTGACCCACTGCGGCAAGCCGCTGGTGGGGCCGTCATAGCCCAGCTTGGGGCCCAGCTCGACCAGCTGCTGCTGGATGCGGGCCACTTCCTTCAGGCCCAGCGCGTGGATGGCGTCCGGCGTCAGGGGCAGGTTGGTGGCGTCCTTGATGCGGGCCTGGTACCAGGCCGCGCCGTTGGGCAGGGCGTCCAGGCCGGTGCTGGCGCGGCTGGCCGGCAGGTAGTCCTTTTCCAGGAAGGTGCTCAGGCGCTCCAGGGCCGGTTCCAGTTTCGCCGCGATCAGCTGGCGGTAGGCCGCCGTCAGGCGCTGCTTGTCGGCGGCGGAAAAGCCGGCCGGCAGGTTGTTGATGGGGGTGTAGAAGATGTTCGTTTCCGGCGTTGCGCTGCGCAGCTGCTGGAACTGGGGCAGCATGGCGAGCGTGATCGCTTTCGGCTGCACGACACCGGTGCGCATGCCCTCGCGCATGTTGGCGATGGCCTGGTCTATCCAGGCCGGCAGCTGGCTCAGGCGGCTCAGGTAGGCGTCGTACTGTTTGGGCGTGGACAGCGGCTGCGACCCCGTGCCGCCCGCGTAGTTGGCCAGCGTGCTGGGCACGTTGTCCATCTGGTTCAGCGGCAGCAGGTGTTCGGGGAAGGGCGCCAGGTCCAGCGCGCACTGCAGTTCGTAGGCCAGCAGGTCGTAGTTGAGCTGGTCCTTGTCGCCCAGCGTGGCGCGGGGGATGGCGCGCAATTGCCGCTGCATGCGGTGGTACAGGGCGAACTGCCGGGTGCGCACCTTGGGCGCGATGTTCATGCCGATCTGGTCGTCATAGCGGCTGTCGCCGTTGGCGGTGGCGTACAGCAGCGGGTCAAAGCGGGCGCGGGCCTGGTAGAACGCGTCGGCTAGCCGGTCCAGCTTCTGTTGCGCGGGCGACTGCGCCGTGGCGGTGGCTGGCGCGGCGGCCAGTGCGGGAACGCTGCACAGCGCGCAGCCGATCAGGCTGGCGAGCAGGGCGGTGGTGGCCAGCTTGGCACGGATAGGGGAAAGCGGCATCGAGGGTCTCCTGTTTTTGGGTGGCGACAGGATAACCCAGATCGTTCGCCTTTACAGGGTGGCCAGCACGGCCCGCACGTGGTCGGGAATGGTGACCGGTTTATTGGTGTCGCGGTCCACGTAGACGTGCACGAAGTGGCCGGCGGCGGCCGGTACCGGCTCGTCGTTGCGGTAGATGCCGATCTCGTAGCGCACGCTGGAGTTGCCCAGCTTGCTCACGCGCAGGCCCACGTGCAGCAGGTCGGGGAAGGACAGCTGGCTGAAGTAGGCGCAGGCGCTGTCGACCACATAGCCGACCACCTGGTCGTGGTGGATGTCGAGCACGCCCCGTTCGATCAGGAACTGGTTCACGGCCGTGTCGAAATAGCTGTAGTACACGACGTTGTTGACGTGGCCATATTGGTCGTTATCTATCCACCGGGTGGGGATAGTCATGAAGTGACGGAATTGTTCCCGTCCGGCGTTACGCAAGATCATGCGGTTTCCTGTTTGGTGGATAAAGCGTCCATTTTAGCCCCCATTGTCGGGGATTTTTTTGAATAGCGGTGGCGAGAGAGTTACAATTGACCCTTGAACGCTGCAAAACAGCAAAAATTCCAGTAAACGCCGCCTCGCCGGCCGTTTTTCAGTGCCGCTCGCCGGCATGATTGATAATTAAAGGTTCACATGAGTCTCCAATGCGGCATCGTCGGCCTGCCTAACGTCGGCAAGTCCACCCTCTTCAACGCCCTGACCAAGGCCGGCATCCCGGCCGAAAACTACCCGTTCTGCACCATCGAGCCCAACGTGGGCGTGGTCGAAGTACCTGATCCGCGCATGGACAAGCTGGCCGAGATCGTCAAGCCCGAGCGCATGGTCAATGCCATCGTCGAATTCGTCGACATCGCCGGCCTCGTGGCGGGCGCCTCCAAGGGCGAGGGCCTGGGCAACCAGTTCCTGTCCCACATCCGCGAGACCGATGCCATCGTTAACGTCGTACGTTGCTTCGAGGATGACAACGTGATCCACGTGGCCGGCAAGATCAGCCCGCTGGACGACATCGAAGTGATCCAGACCGAGCTGGCCCTGGCCGACATGGGCACCGTGGAAAAAGCCATCCACCGCGAAAACAAGAAAGCCCGCTCCGGCGACAAGGATGCCGCCAAGCTGGTGGCCCTGTGCGAGCGCCTGATGCCGCACCTGAACGAAGGCAAGCCGGTGCGCACCCTGGGCCTGGACGCCGACGAGATGCTGCTCATCAAGTCGCTGTGCCTGATCACGGCCAAGCCGGCCATGTACGTGGCCAACGTGTCCGATTCCGGCTTCACCAACAACCCGCTGCTGGACCAGCTGACCGCCTTCGCCGCCGCGCAGAACGCGCCCATCGTCGCCATCTGCGCCGCCATCGAATCGGAAATCGCCGACCTGGACGACGCCGACAAGGGCGCCTTCCTGGCCGACATGGGCATGGAAGAGCCGGGCCTGGACCGCCTGATCCGCGCCGCCTACAAGCTGCTGGGCCTGCAGACCTACTTCACGGCCGGCGTGAAGGAAGTGCGCGCCTGGACCATCCACGTGGGCGACACGGCGCCGCAGGCGGCCGGCGTGATCCACACCGACTTCGAACGCGGCTTCATCCGCGCCCAGACCATTTCCTACGACGACTTCATCGCCTACAAGGGTGAGGCGGGCGCCAAGGAAGCGGGCAAGATGCGCGCCGAAGGCAAGGAATATGTGG
>JAZJZQ010000517.1:0-5716 GCA_040389625.1 Pseudomonadota bacterium
CTGCTGATCGACGAGATCGACAAGGCCGACATCGAATTCCCCAACGACCTGCTGCGCGAACTGGACCGCATGGAGTTCTACGTCTACGAGACGCGCGAGATGGTGGTGGCCAAGCACCGCCCGCTCGTCATCATCACCTCCAACAACGAGAAGGAATTGCCGGACGCCTTCCTGCGCCGCTGCTTCTTCCACTACATTAAGTTCCCCGACCGCGACACGATGGAGCAGATCGTGGCCGTGCACTACCCCAACCTGAAGAAGGAACTGCTGGCCCAGGCCCTGCAGACCTTCTACGAAGTGCGCGACGTGCAGGGCCTGAAGAAGAAGCCATCCACTTCCGAGCTCCTGGACTGGCTCAAGCTGTTGCTGGCCGAGGACATTCCGGCCGAAGCCCTGCGCAGCCAGGACGCCAAGGCCATCGTGCCGCCGCTGCACGGCGCCCTGCTCAAGAACGAGCAGGACATCCACCTGTTCGAGCGCCTGGTGTTCATGGCCAGGACCAACCGCTGATGAACGCGGCACTGCAAGCACCGGTCCCCGTCACGCTGGAATGGAACGGGGTGCGGCTCGAACCGCTGGCCATGCAGCACGCCGACGGCCTGCGCGCGGCCGCCGCCGACGGCGAACTGTGGCAGCTGCGCATCACCTCGGTGCCGGCGCCGGAAGACACGGAGGCCTACATCGAACGCGCCATCGCCATGCGCCCTGCCCGGCTGGCGTTCGCCGTGATCGACGCGGCCAGCGGCGCCGTGATGGGCACCACCAGCTTCCACGACATCGTGCCGGAACTGGACCGGGCCGAAATCGGCTACACCTGGTATGCGCGCAGCCGCCAACGCAGCCACGTCAACACCACCTGCAAGCTGCTGCTGCTGGGCCACGCGTTCGAGACGCTGGGCTGCGCCGTGGTCGGCCTGCGCACCGACAACTTCAACCACACGTCGCAGCGCGCCATCGAACGCCTGGGCGCCAGGCGCGACGGCGTGCTGCGCCACCACGCGCTGCGCCGCGACGGCACCGTGCGCGACACCGTCATGTACAGCATCGTGCGCGGCGAGTGGCCGGAAATCAAAGCCCACCTGCACTACAAGCTGCACCAGGGCGGAAAGCGCTGACATCATGCTGATCGATTTTTTCTTCACGCTCAAGGACGCCAAAATCCCCGTCACGATCAAGGAGTTCTTGACCCTGCTCGAGGCGATGCAGAAGAACGTCATCGAAGCGTCAATGGACGACTTCTATTACCTGTCGCGCCTGACGCTGGTCAAGGATGAAGCCCACTTCGACAAGTTCGACCGCGCCTTCGCCCAGTACTTCAAGGGCATCAACGCCGCCTTCGAGAACAACAGCGCCATCCCGCTCGACTGGCTGGTCAAGCGCATGCAGCGCGAGCTGAGCGAGGAACAGAAGGCCCAGCTGGAAAAATTCGGCTACGACAAGCTGATGGACCGGCTGGCCGAACTGCTGAAGGAACAGAAGGAGCGCCACGAAGGCGGCAGCAAGTGGATAGGCACGGGCGGCACCTCCCCGTTCGGCAACGGCGGCACCAATCCGGAAGGGGTGCGCATCGGCGGCAAGGGCGGCAACCGCACCGCCGTCAAGGTGTGGGAAGCGCGCGCCTACAAGGACTACGACGGCGAACGCGAACTGGGCACGCGCAACATCAAGGTGGCGCTGCGCCGGCTGCGCAAGTTCGCCCGCGAAGGGGCCGAGGAGGAACTGGCGCTCGACGCCACCATCCGCGCCACGGCCAGCAACGCCGGCTACCTCGACATCAAGATGCGCCCCGAGCGCAAGAACAAGGTCAAGGTGCTGATGCTGTTCGACGTGGGCGGTACCATGGACGACCATATCGAGCGCACGGAGGAACTGTTCTCGGCCTCCAAGACGGAGTTCAAGAACATGGAGTTCTTCTACTTCCACAACTGCGTGTACGACCACCTGTGGAAGAACAACCGGCGCCGCCATGCCGAGCGTTTTCCCACCTGGGACATCCTGCGCAAGTACCCGCCCGACACCAAGCTCATTTTCGTCGGCGACGCCACCATGAGTCCCTACGAGATCTTGCAGCCGGGCGGCTCGGTGGAGTACAACAACGAGGAAGCCGGTTCGGAATGGCTGGCCCGTTTCACCAACGCCTTCCCCAAGTTCGTCTGGCTCAATCCGGAACCGGAAGGGGTGTGGCAGTACCGGCAGTCCGTCTCCGTGATCCGCCAGCTGATGAACAACCGCATGTTCCCGCTGACGATAGAGGGGCTGGAGCGGGCCATGCGCACGCTGAGCAAATAAGGCGCCCGCCCCTCGCGCGCCCTCAGGCCGGCAGTTGCAGGCGGTAGCCGACGGCCGTTTCCGTCAGCAGGTAGCGCGGCTGGGTGGGGTCGTCCTCCAGCTTGTGGCGCAGATGGCCCATGTAGATGCGCAGGTAGTGGCCATTCTCGGCCTGCGACGGGCCCCACACGGCGCGCAGCAACTGGGGGTTGGTCATCACGCGCCCGGCGTTGCCCACCAGGACCGCCAGCAGCCGGTATTCGGTGGGCGTCAGGTGCACGTTCTGGCCGGCGCGCGTGACGCGCCGGTTCGGCAAATCCACTTCCACCGCGCCAAAGCGCACCAGGCCGGCGTTGGCGGCGGCCGGCTGGCGCTGGCGCCGCAGCGTGGCGCGCACCCGCGCCAGCAGCTCGCCCACGCCGAACGGCTTGGTCAGGTAGTCGTCGGCGCCGGCGTCGAGCGCGCGGATCTTGTCGGCCTCGTTGACCCGGGCCGACAGCACGATCACCGGCACCGCCGACCACTTGCGCAGGTCGGCGATGAAGTCCACGCCGTCGCCGTCGGGCAGGCCCAGGTCCAGCACCACCAGGTCGGGCTTGCGGGTGCCGGCATCGATCAGGCCGCGCTGCAGCGTGGCCGCCTCGTGCACCTGCCAGCCCTCCTCTTCCAGCGCGCCGCGCACGAAGCGGCGGATCTGCGGTTCGTCCTCGACCAGCAGCGCGGTCGGCATGGGTTCATTCATCGTTGCGTCCATCAAGTCCGGGTTCAGGTCGGGGGGGGGTGTCCGGGCTCCGGTTCCGGCTCCGGTTCCGGCTCCGGCTCGGGCGCCGGCAGCGGCGGCGGGCTGCCCACTGGCAGCGAGAACACGAAGGCGGCGCCGCCGGCCGGCGACGGCGCGGCGTGGATCTTGCCGCCGTGGGCCTCGACGATGGCGCGGCAGATGGCCAGCCCCAGTCCCACACCCGGCTTGGCCGACTCGCGCTCGCCACGCGTGAATTTTTCGAAGATGGCTTCCTCGCGCCCGTGCGGCAGGCCTGGGCCGTCATCGTGGACCGTCACGTCGACCCACGCGCCGCGCAGCTGGGCGATGATGGTCACGTGCGAGCCGGGCGGCGTGTACTTGGCCGCGTTCTCCAGCAGGTTGCACAACACCCGTTCGATCAGCACGGCGTCAAAGCGCAACAGCGGCAATTCCGGCGGCAGGCCGGTGGCCACCACGTGCCCCTTGAGCTGGGGGCCGCACACGCGCAACGCGCTGCCCACCACTTCCTCCAGCGGCTGCCACTGCAGGTTGAAGGTCACTTCGCCGCTCTGGATGCGGGCCATGTCGAGCAGGTTGGACACCAGGGCGCTCATGCGCTGGGCCTCGTCGTGCAGCGCGCCGGCCAGCGCCAGCTGGGGCGGCGCCAGCGGCGGGCGCGAACCGGCCAGCGTTTCGGACATGCCCACCAGCGACGTGAGCGGCGTGCGCAGGTCGTGCGACAAGGCCGCCAGCAGCGAGTTGCGCAGCCGCTCCGACTCCATGTTGACCAGCGCATCCTGCGCCACCTCGATGTAGTGCACCCGCTCGAGCGCGATGGCGGCCAGGGCGGCGAAGGTGTCGAGGTGCTGGCGCTGTTCCGGGATCATGATCCAGCGCCGATGCTGGGGCTGGATCGCCAGCACGCCGCGGGTGCGCATGGGCGCCACCAGCGGCAGGTAGAAGATGCGGCTGGCCGGCAACGTGTCCGTGCCCAGGCCCGCGCACTCGGCGTGGTCGTAGGCCCACTGGGCGATGCCGCTGTCGAACACGGCCAGGTGGGCCATGGCGGCCGCGTCGGACGGGTCCTGCGGCGGCAGCTTGAGGCGGCCGCCCTCGTCCGGCACCAGCAACGTGGCGCGGGCACGGAAGGCGCTCTGGATGAAGCGCTGGGTGATCTCGAAGATCTGCTCCGTCTGCAGCGCGCCCGACAGCTCGCGCGCGTACTCGTACAGGGCGCGCGAACGGGCCTCGCGGCGCGAGGCCACGCGGGCCTGGAAGCGCAGGCCGGCCGTCAGGTGGCCCGTGATCAGGCCCACGGCCAGCATGACGGCGAAGGTGACCAGGTACTGCAGGTCGGAGATGGCGAAGGTGAAACGGGGCGGCACGAAGAAGAAGTCGAAGCAGGCCACGCTGACGCAGGTGGCCAGCACCGACGGGCCGCGCCCGAAACGCACCGCCACCAGCAGCACGGCCAGCAGGAACAGCATGGCGATGTTGGCCAGGTCCAGGTAGGCCAGCATGGGCGTGGCCGCCAGCGCCGTGGCCAGGCTGGCGCCGCCGGCCCACAGGTAGCCGGCCAGGCGCTTGCCGTCGTCGTCCTCGCCGTCGCCGTCCGCCTCGGGCCGCGCGCGCGGCGGCGCGGCCTGCTCGTCCTGGCGCGGGGCGCCGATTTCGATCAGGTCGATGTCGGGGCCGTAGCGGGCCACGTCGCGCAGGTGCGAGCGGCGCCACGGCCGGTGATGGGCGCCGCGCGCCATGACGATCTTGGACAGGTTGTGGCTGCGCGCGTAATCGACCACCGCCGCCGCCACGTCGTCGCCCGACAGCACGGCCGTGGCGGCGCCCAGGTTGTCGGCCAGCTTGAGCGTGTTCAGTATCCGTTCGCGCTCGGGCGCCGGCAAGCGCTGCAGGGCCGGCGTTTCCACATAGACGGCGTGCCAGGGGGTGCCCAGCTGGCTGGCCAGGCGCGCCGTGCTGCGCACCGTGTGCTCGGCGCCGGGACGGGGGCCCACGCAGGCCAGCAGCGCGGCGCCCGTCTTCCAGATGTCGCCGATCGATTGCTCGACCCGGTAGGCCCGCACGTCGTCCTCGATGCGGTCGGCCGTGCGGCGCAGGGCCAGCTCGCGCAGGGCGATCAGGTTGCCCTTGCGGAAAAAGTTCTGCGACGCGCGCTCGGCCTGCTGTTGCTGGTAGACCTTGCCGGCCTTGAGGCGGGCCAGCAGTTCGTCGGCCGGCAGGTCGACCAGCACCACCTCGTCGGCCGCGTCGAACACGGTGTCGGGCACGGTCTCGGCCACGCGGATGCCGGTGATGCCGCCCACCACGTCGTTCAGGCTCTCCAGGTGCTGCACGTTGACGGTGGTGAGCACGTCGATGCCCGCGTCCAGCAACTCGTCCACGTCCTGCCAGCGCTTGGGGTGGCGCGCGCCGGGCGCGTTGGAGTGCGCCAGCTCGTCGATCAGGATGCGGGGCGGACGGCGGGCCAGCGCCGCGTCGATGTCGAATTCGGCCAGCTGCTTGCCGCGGTAAGCGATCTGCTTGAGGGGCAGCACGTCCAGCCCGTCGAGCAGGGCGGCCGTCTCGCCGCGGCCATGGGTTTCGATCACGCCCACCAGCACGGGCTGGCCGTCGGCCTGCAGCTTGCGGGCGGCCGCCAGCATGGCGTAGGTCTTGCCCACGCCGGCCGAGGCGCCGAAATAAATGCGC
>JAZJZQ010000518.1:0-2627 GCA_040389625.1 Pseudomonadota bacterium
TACCCCATTTTCGCGGCTTGATTACGGCTCGCGTGCCAGGCGGATGCCGGTGAACTGCCAGCGCGCGCCGGCCGGGAAGAAATTGCGGTAGCTGGCGCGCGCATGGCCGGCCGGCGTGGCGCACGACGAGCCGCGCAGCACATATTGGTTGACCATGAACTTGCCGTTGTATTCGCCCAGCGCCCCCGGCGCGGCGCGGTAGCCGGGATACGGCGCGTAGCTGCTGCTGGTCCATTGCCAGCAGTGGCCGAACAATTGGGCGATGTCGGGGCTGCCCCGCGCGGCCAACTCCCATTCCGCCTCCGTCGGCAGGCGCGCGCCGGCCCAGTGGGCATAGGCGTCGGCCTCGAACAGCGACACGTGCGTCACTGGCCGCGCCAGGTCCAGCGGCTGCGCGCCGTGCAGCGTGAATTCGCGCCACCGTCCGGCACCATCATTCTCGTCGCCGCGCAGCCAGTACAGCGGTTGCCGCAGCCGGTTGGCCTGCACCCAGTCCCAGCCCTCGGCCAGCCACAAATCGGGATTGCTGTAGCCGCCGGCCTCGATGAAGGCCAGGTATTCGCCATTGGTCACCAGCCGCGAGGCCAGCACGAACGGCGCCACGTATTGCCGGTGCCGGGGCAATTCATTGTCGAAGCTGAAGCCGTCGCCCTCATGGCCGATGTCCACCATGCCGCCATCGAGTTTTATCCAGGTCTGCGGCCCGGGTGCGGCGGCAGGCTCCAGTGGCGCGGCGCCAGAAATGGCAGCAGAAGTGACAGAAGAAGTGACAGCAAAAGCGGCGATGGAAGCGCCAGTAGGCGCCGCATCGTGGTACGCCGGCAGCAGTGGATTTTGCGCCAGCAGGTGCTTCACGTCCGTCAGCATCAGCTCCTGGTGCTGCTGTTCGTGTTGCATGCCCAGCGTGAGCAGCGCGCCCAGTTCCCGCACCTGTTCCGCATCGCTAACGCTGTCCGTCAGCAGCGCGATGCGGCGGTCCACGTCGGCGCGGTAAGCGCGCACCTCCGTCATCGACGGCCGCGTGAGCAGGCCGCGCTGGGCGCGCGGATGCTTCTGCCCCACCCCGTTGTAGTAGGAATTGAACAGCACCCGGAACGCCGGATGGAAAGGCGCGAAGCCGGGTTCCATGCGCTCCAGGATGAAGGTCTCGAAAAACCACGTCGTATGCGCCAGGTGCCATTTGATGGGACTGGCGTCGGGCATCGACTGCGCGCCGCAGTCCTCGTCCGACAGCGGCTCGGCCAACGCCAGCGTGCGGCGCCGCACGGTTTCGTAGCGGGCGCGCCACAGCGCCTGGGCGCCTGCCAGTTGCGGGGGCTGGTGCATGCTCATGGGCTCAGGCGCGCGCCGCGCGCGCGTGGATCACGGCGAACCAGCCGGCCGGATCGGTCCAGATGCGGGTGGCCTCGAAGCCGGCCCGTTCCAGCAGCGCGACAAAACCGGCACGCGTGTATTTGTAGCTGTATTCCGTGTGGATGCGTTCACCGGCGCCGAAATGGCGCTCGCCGCCCTGCCAACGCACCGTCAACCCGTGGCGCGCCTCCAGGTGCATCTCGATGCGGCTGGCCTGCTCGTTGAAGAAGGCGCGGTGCAGCCAGTCGCGCACGTCGAAGTCGGCGCCGGCCAGGTGGTTCAGGTGATTGAGCAGGTTGAGGTTGAAGGCGGCCGTCACGCCCAGCGCATCGTCGTAGGCCGCGTCGAGCACGGCCGTGTCCTTGACCAGGTCCACGCCGATCAGCAAGCCGCCATCCTCGCCCGTGCTGTCGCGCAGGCCGCGCAGGAATCGCTGCGCCTCGTCCGGCCCGAAATTGCCGATCGACGAGCCGGGATAGAAGAACAGCCGGCGCGTGCGGCGCACGCTGTCGGGCAGCGCGCACCCTTTCGAGAAATCCAGGCCCAGCGCCAGCATGCCGATTTCCGGAAAGCGCTGCTGCAGGCCGCGCACGGCTTCGGCCAGGAAGTCGCGCGAAATATCGACCGGCACATACTGGGCCGGCTGCAGCAGGGGAAACAGGGCGGCGGCCTTGGCGCAGTTGCCCGCGCCCAGGTCGATCAGCGTACAGCCGGCGCCGGCCTCGCGCGCGATGTCGCTGCCGTGGCGGGCGAAGATGGCGGCCTCGGTGCGGGTCGGATAATATTCGGGCAGTTCGCAGATGGCTTCGAACAGGCGCGAACCGAGGCTGTCGTAGAAGAACTTGGGCGACACGGCGGCGGACGGGGCCAGCAGCCCCGCGCTGATCTCGGCCACCACATTGACGGCGCCATGGGCCGGGCGCGCGGCAGCATCGGCAGTGCAGGATTCGGGCGAAACGGGCGAAACAATACGCATCGCGGGAGTACGGGGCATCAGCATGATGTGCTCAGTCGGTTGGTGGATGACGGTTGTCCCTGCCGGCGCTGCCCCTGCATCTGGCCACGCCGGCCACTGCTACGGATAACAATTTTGTTATGATAGCCGAATCTCCAATTTTCAGCGTCACGCTGTACCGCTGTGCCACCGCGGCACGGGCAAGGCGCTCAATAGCAATCTCGCAAGAATCAACCATCCGAACAAGAAAAGGCACACCCGACATGACCACCTCCGCCCTGCACACCTTCAAATCCGTCCTGGCCGCCGCCCTCGGCGC
>JAZJZQ010000519.1:0-7397 GCA_040389625.1 Pseudomonadota bacterium
CGCGCCCGGCCCTTTTCTGGCTAAAACGAAGAAAAAATTGCTACACTCGCGGCTCAAGCCTTAAATGTTGAGGCCTCAAGTATTTCCTCTACCCGAAGAAAGTTACTTAATGACTAATCGCACAGACTGTCAGGAACGCGACGCGCACGATCCGCTCGCCGCCCTGCGCGACCAGTTCGACTTGCCGCAAGGCGTTATTTATCTGGATGGCAACTCCCTGGGCGCCCGTCCCAAGGCGGCGCTGGCCCGGGCCCAGGACGTGATCGCCCGCGAATGGGGCCACGACCTGATCCGCAGCTGGAATACGGCCGGCTGGTTCGACCTGCCGCGCCGCCTGGGCGACCGGCTGGCGCCCCTGCTCGGCGCCGCCGCCGGCGAAGTGGTGGTAACGGACACCACCTCCGTCAACCTGTTCAAGGCGCTGGCCGCCGCCCTGCACATGCAGGCCGCCGACCCCGAGCGGGCCGGGCGCCGCATCATCGTCACCGAGCGCAGCAACTTCCCCACCGATATCTATATGGCGCAGGGCCTGTCGTCCTGGCTGGAGCGGGGCTACGCCGTGCGCCTGGTCGATTCGGTCGACGAACTGGCCCAGGCCATCGATGCCGACACGGCCGTCGTCATGCTCACCCACGTCAACTACCGTACCGGCTACCAGCACGACATGGCCACCACCAGCGCCCTGGCCCATGGCCGCGGCGCCCTGATCGTGTGGGACCTGGCCCACTCGGCCGGCGCCATGCCGGTCGACCTGCATGGGGGCGGCGCCGACCTGGCCGTCGGCTGCACTTATAAATACCTGAACGGCGGCCCCGGCGCGCCGGCCTTCATCTGGGTGCCGGCACGGCACCAGGCCCGCTTCCGCCAGCCACTGTCGGGCTGGTGGGGGCACGCGGCGCCGTTCGCCATGGCGCCCCAGTTCGCGCCCACGGACGGCATCGGCCGTGCCCTGTGCGGCACCCAGCCCGTGGTGTCGCTGGCCATGGTCGAATGCGGCCTGGACGTGTTCGCGCAGACCACCATGGACGCCATCCGCGCCAAGTCGCTGGCGCTGACCGACCTGTTCATCGCGCTGGTGGAACAGCGCTGCGCCGCCCACCCGCTGGAACTGGTAACGCCGCGCGAGCATGCCCGCCGCGGCAGCCAGGTCAGCTTCACCCATCCCCATGGCTATGCCGTGATGGCGGCCCTGATCGCGCGCGGCGTGATCGGCGATTACCGTGAACCGGCCATCATGCGCTTCGGCTTCACGCCGCTGTACACCAGCTACGCCGACGTGTGGGACGCGGTCGAGATCCTGCGCGATATCCTGGACCGACTAGCCTACGACGTGGACGCCAAGCGCGACGCCGTGACCTGATAAGAGAGAACACCATGACAGAACAGAACCAAGCACCGGCCGCCGGCGGCTGCCCGCACGCGGCCGGCGCAGGCCAAGCCACCCCGGACGCCCAGTGGCACGGCGCCCAGATGGACTTCAGCAAATCGATGAGCTATGGCGACTACCTGGGCCTGGACCAGATCCTCAACGCCCAGCACCCGCTGTCGCCCAACCACAACGAGATGCTGTTCATCGTCCAGCACCAGACCAGCGAACTGTGGATGAAGCTGATGCTGCACGAGATGCACGCCGTGCGCGCCCACCTGCAGGCCGACGACCTGGCGCCCGCCTTCAAGATGCTGGCCCGCGTGGCCCGCATCATGGACCAGCTGGTGCATGCCTGGGACGTGCTGGCCACCATGACGCCGCCTGAATACACGGCCATCCGCCCCTACCTGGGCGCCTCGTCCGGCTTCCAGTCCTACCAGTACCGCGAGATCGAATTCATCCTGGGGAACAAGAACGCGGCCCTGCTGAGCGTCCACACCGCCACGCCGGAGGTGTTCCAGCTGCTCGATACGGCCTTGCGCACGCCGTCCGTGTACGACGAATCCGTACGCCTGCTGGCCCGTAACGGCCTGGCCATCGCGCCCGAGCGCCTGAACGCGGACTGGACCCAGCCCACCGTGGCGGACGCCTCCGTCAAGGCGGCCTGGCTGGAAGTGTACCGCGACCCCACCCGCCACTGGGCCCTGTACGAGCTGGCCGAAAAGCTGGTCGACCTGGAGACGGCGTTCCGCTTCTGGCGCTTCCGCCACGTGACGACGGTCGAGCGCATCATCGGCTTCAAGACCGGCACCGGCGGCACGGCCGGCGTGAGCTACCTGCGCAAGATGCTGGACGTGGTGCTGTTCCCGGAACTGTTCGCCCTGCGTACGGAACTGTAACGGCACAGCTGCGCTTAGCTGCCGGCGCCAGCGCGCGGATTCGGCTATCATTGCCTTTCTCTCAACAATGAAAGGACTAGGCATGGAACCGCAGGTACTGACGCTGGCCGGATTGTGGAACTCGGGACCGCAGCACTGGCAAACCCGGTGGGAAGCCCAACATCCCGGCTGGCTGCGCGTGCCGCACCGCGACTGGGATACGCCCGACTGCGCCGAATGGGTGGCCGAACTGGACGCGGCCATCGCCGGCTGCGCACGTCCGCCCGTGCTGGCGGCCCACAGCCTGAGCTGCTCGCTCGTCACGCGCTGGGCCGCCTCCGGTTCGCGCGCGCCCGTGGCTGGCGCCTTCCTGGTCGCGCCCAGCGACGTCGATGCGCCCAGCTACCCCGACTGCACCACTGGCTTCCAGCCCATGCAGCTGGCGCCCCTGCCCTTCCCCACCATCGTCGTGGCCAGCACCAACGACCCCTACGTCAGCATCGAACGCGCCCGGCAGTTCGCCGCCGCGTGGGGCAGCCGCCTCGTCATCATCGGCGACGCCGGCCATATCAACGGCGATGCCGGCTACGGCCCGTGGCCGCAAGGCGAGCAGCTGCTGCTGGAGTTCTGCGCCCAGCTGCAGCGCTGACGGCTTACGTCAGCTGTAGGAACTCCTCCTTTTCCGGGACGGTCTAACGGGGGCGGGCAGCGGTCTGCCCGCCGCTTCAAGAACCAGGAAAGGAGACAAGATGAACAAGCATATCCAACATGGTGCGGCAGCGCTCGCGATGCTGCTCTCGACCATGACGGCGGCCCACGCGACCAGCCAGGCATTCCTGCTCGACGGGGCCCATGAGGACCCGCCCAACGCTTCCACCGGCATCGGCGCAGCCGTGATCGATTTCGACGAACTGATGCACCAGCTGCAGGTCACGGTGGCCTACGGCGGCCTGACCGGCACCACAACAGCCGCCCACATCCACTGCTGCACGGCCTCGCCGGGTAGCGGCAATGCCCCGGTGGCGACGGAACTGCCCAGCCTCTTCGGCTTCCCGCTCGGTGGCCATAGCGGCGCCTACAGCCACCTGTTCGATACCTCCCTGACCAGCAGCTGGAATCCCGCCTTCATCGCAGACCACGGCGGCACCACGGCCGGGGCGGAAGCGGCGCTGCTGGGCGGCCTGACCAGCGGCGAAGCCTACCTCAACATCCACTCGGACGCCTATCCGAACGGCGAAATCCGCGGCTTCGTCAATGCACCGCCCGTGCCGGAACCGAGCGGCCTGGCTTTGCTGGCCGCTGGCCTGCCCGTCATGCTGCTGGCACGGCGGCGGCGCAGCTAGCGCCACCTGGCCGCGCATGGAAAGACCCTGCCTCGCAAGCGATAAGCAAGCGCAGGTCGTTCCGGCGCCCAAATAAAAAGGCGCCATGCTCACTTGCGTGAACATGGCGCCAGTCCGCCATCCCCGGCCAGCAGGCCGGGTCCGGCCTATACCGCTTACTTGGCTGCGCCGTTGAGCAGCATTTCGTTCAGGCGCTTGACGAAGGTGGCCGGATCGCTGAGCGAACCGCCTTCGGCCAGCATGGCCTGGTCGAACAGGATGTGGGCCCAGTCGTTGAACTGGCTGCCGGCATCCTGATACTTCAGGCGCGTCACCAGCGGATGGTTGGGGTTGATTTCCAGGATGGGCTTGGAATCGGGCGCGCTCTGGCCGGCCGCCTTCAGCATGCGCAGCAGGTTACCCGACAGTTCGTGCTCGTCCGCCACCAGGCAGGCCGGCGAATCGGTCAGGCGGAACGTGACGCGCACGTCCTTGGCCTTCTCGCCCAGCGCTTCCTTCATCTTGGCCACCAGGTCCTTGTAGGACGACTCGGTTTCCTCGTGTTCCTTCTTCTCGGCCTCGTCTTCCAGCTTGCCCAGGTCCAGGCCGCCCTTGGCCACGGACACCAGTTCCTTGCCCTCGTAGTCCTGCAGGAACGACAGCATCCACTCGTCCACGCGGTCCGTCAGCAGCAGCACTTCCACGCCCTTCTTGCGGAAGATTTCCAGGTGCGGGCTGTTCTTGGCGGCCGTGTAGTTGTCGGCCGTGACGTAGTAGATCTTGTCCTGGCCTTCCTTCAGGCGCGCCACATACTGCTCGAACGAGACGTTCTGCTCGTCGTTGTCGTTATGGGTGGAGGCGAAGCGCAGCAGCTTGGACAGGCGCTCCTTGTTGGTGGCGTCCTCGCCGATGCCCTCTTTCAGCACCTGGCCGAACTCCTTCCAGAAGGTGGCGTACTTGTCCTTCTTGTCCTGTTCTTCGGCATTGGCCAGCTCTTCGAGCATGCCGATCACGCGCTTGGTCGAGCCGTCGCGGATCACCTTGACGTCGCGCGACTCCTGCAGGATTTCGCGCGACACGTTCAGCGGCAGGTCGGCCGAGTCGATCACACCCTTGACGAAGCGCAGGTAGGTCGGCATCAGCTGCTCGGCATCGTCCATGATGAACACGCGCTTGACGTACAGCTTGATGCCGGTGCGCTTGTTGCGGTCCCACAGGTCGAACGGCGCCTTGGCCGGCACGTACAGCAGCTGCGTGTATTCGCTGCGGCCTTCCACCCGGTTGTGGGTGTGGATCAGCGGCGCCTGGAAGTCGTGCGAGACATGCTTGTAGAATTCCTCGTACTGCTCGTCGGTGATGTCGGCCTTGTTGCGGGCCCACAGGGCGCTGGCCTGGTTGATGGTCTCCAGCTCGTCCTTGAGCACGGTTTCCTTCTTCTCGTCGTCCCACTCTTCCTTGCGCATCATGATGGGCAGCGAGATGTGGTCCGAGTATTTGCGGATGATGGACTTGATCTTCCAGCTCGACAGCAGCTCGTCCTCGCCTTCGCGCAGGTGCAGGATGATGTCGGTGCCGCGCGAGGTTTTCTCGATCTGCTCCACGCTGTAATCGCCCTCGCCGCCGGACTCCCAGCGCACGGCCTCGTTGGCGGCGGCGCCGGCACGGCGGGTCTCGACGGTGATCTTGTCGGCCACGATGAAGCCGGAGTAGAAGCCCACGCCGAACTGGCCGATCAGGGCCGCGTCCTGCTGCTGGTCGCCCGACAGCTTGCCGAAGAATTCCTTGGTGCCCGACTTGGCGATGGTGCCCAGGTGCGAGATGGCTTCCTCGCGGTTCATGCCGATGCCGTTGTCGGAAATGGTAATGGTGCGCGCTTCCTTGTCGAAGCTAACCTTGATCTTAAGTTCGTGATCGTTGCCATACAGGGCATCATTGTTGATCGCCTCGAAGCGCAGCTTGTCGGCCGCATCCGATGCGTTCGACACCAGCTCGCGCAGGAAGATCTCCTTGTTCGAGTACAGCGAGTGGATCATCAATTGCAGCAGCTGCTTCACTTCAGCTTGAAAGCCCAGGGTTTGCTTTTCGTTGTCAGCCATTTTTACCTCTAGTTAGTCTCGGTTGATACAGATTTTGTTGCACGGATTTTCCGAAGGTGGGGATTATATGAGCGAATTCAAGCCTTGAGGAAAAAATGCCTGCCAAAACGTAAAACTTGCCTCTTGACGTGTGACAATTGACGTATTTCCCCGCCCGCCATCAGGCCTATATTGAACTGTGCCGGCCATGCGGCACGTGCCGGCCCGGCGCCGCCAGCGGCCAACACCGGCGGCACCGGCCCGCCCGGCATCCACACACAGGAGGGCAGTCATGATCGGCATGGCCATCTGAACGATGCGGGCCACTGAACCACCACTATCCTTGGGCACCCGGTTAGCCTGGAGTATGGGACTCGCCGGGTTTTGGGCGCTGGGCTATTTCGCGGCCGGTATATGGCTGCATCCAGCGCCTGTTTTTAATCCCTGGTCCCCGCTGGACGACGCCATCCCTTTCGCCGGCCTGGCACTGTGGCCCTATCTGTGCGGCATTGTCTGGATGGGCATGCCGGCTGTACTGTTACAGTCGTCCGCCCTGTTCCGGCACACGGCACGCAGCTATGCGCTGCTGATCGCCCTTTCCGTCATGTGTTTTGTACTGCTGCCGGCCGAGGCGCCCGAACTGCGCCGCCAGGCCAGTGCCGCCGGCCTGGACCCGCTCACGGCCTTTGCCCTGCGCCATCTGCACGCGATCGACCCGCCGCGCAACCTGCTGCCATCGCTGCACGTGTCGCTGGCGGCCCTATCGGCCGCTGCGCTCGCCCGCAGCGACCTGCGCTGGCGCTTGCCGGGCGGCGTGGCGCTGGCCGTGATCGTGGCGTCGGTCTGCCTGTCCAAGCAGCATACGGTGGCCGACGCGGCGGCCGGCCTGCTGGCGGCCTGGCTGTGCGATCTGCTGGTGCGTCGCCTCACTCCCGCCACGCCGGCCCGGTCGCCGTGAGCGGCGCGATCAAGCCCTGCTCCAGCAGGTAGCGCACCAGATAGCTGGCCGTCTGCTCCAGCGACGGGTCGGCCCGGCCGTCGGCCAGACTGTCGCGGGCCTGACGGTAGGCGCTGCTGCTGTAGCGTTTGAGCTGCATGGCGGCGATCTTGTCGGCCGAACGGTTGAAGAAATCGAGCAGCGGATAGACCGGATCGCTGGCCGAACAGCGCAGGTTGAGCTGGTCGATGAAATGGGGAATGTCGTAATAGCGGAAACGGTAGCCGAAGTCGCGCTCGATCACGCGTGTGAGGGCCGTCATGCTGTAATAGCGGTCCGCCGTCACATGCAGCGGCACGGCCGGCGCCTGCGCCAGGCGCGAGATGCCGACGATGTTGTGGGCGATCACGTCGGCCGCGACGATGCTGAGCTGGTTAGGCGTGTCGACGGCGATCCCGTGCCGTATCATGAAGGCGAGCATGCGCAGGGCCACATCGTTGGTGTCGCCCGCGCCCTGGGTCGAGACAGAAATCAGCGAGGGCCGGTAAATGCGCACGTCCATGCCGCCGGCGCGGGCCGCCAGCGCCTGCTGCTCGGCCACCCATTTGCTTTGTGCATAGCCGAAGTCCAGCGCCTCCATGCCGGCGTTGCAGTCCGATTCCAGCAGCACGCCCTTGGCGCTCCAGCCGAAGATGAAGGTACTCGATACCAGGTGCAGGCAGCGCGCGCCGCTGTCGCGCGCCAGCCGCAGGGCCGTGCGCGTGCCCTCCACATTGGCGCCGCGCATGGCTTCATATGTCATCACGTAATTGACGC
>JAZJZQ010000519.1:7497-23137 GCA_040389625.1 Pseudomonadota bacterium
ATCGCCGATCCCCTGCAGCGGGCGCGCCCGGTCTTCCAGCATGCGGGCGGCGATGGCATCGTCGAGCGAGCTACGCAGCTGGTCCAGCGCCGCCATGGCTGCCTGTTCTCCCGTATCCGGACCGTGATCGAGTCCCGCCAGCGCCGCCAGCAGGCTGCGCTGGGACAGCCGCTGCAGCAGCTGCGCATCGAGTGCCTCGGCCAGCGCGCCGGAACCGAAGCGGCGCAGCATGTCTTCCAGTTCCAGCTGGATTTCCGTCAGCGCCAGGGAATCGATACCCAGGTCGGCCAGCGCTACGCTGTCGCTGTCGATGCCCTGCCGGGCAAATGCGCGCTGCACGGCGCCGCGCCAGCTTTCCGGCGTCGCGCCGAGCTCCCCGTCCGGGGACAACAACGCCGCATCGTTGCGCCAGCTGGCCAGCGCTGCGAGCTTGCCCGCCTCGAACAAGGCCCGCGTCTCGGCCCGTGCGATCTTGCCGGAGGTGGTCATGGCCACCGAGCCTGGCGCAACCAGATGCAAGGCGTCCGGCAGCAGGCCGCAAACGGCGCGTATTGCCAGTGCCATCGAGGCCGGATCGGGCAGCGCATCGGTCCGTTGTGGCTCGGCCAGCACCGTCACGCCGCCGTCGCCACACTGGAAGGCGCAGATGCCGCGGGGTCGCACGGCAGCGCCGCAGGCGGCCAGCGCCGCCTCCAGGTCGTCCGGGAAGAAATTGGCGCCACCTATGATCAGCATGTCCTTGCTGCGGCCGCATACATACAGTTGGCCCTGATAGAAGAAACCGAGATCGCCGGTACGCAGGTGGCCTGCCCCGCCGGCGTTGTCCTGCGGCGCGGCTGCATCGTCATCCTCCCGCTCCGGCCGCCCCAGCAGGGCGCGCGTGGCCGCCGCGTTGTCCCAGTAACCGGGTGTGACACACGGCCCGCCGACCAGGATCTCACCCACTTCCAGCTCCGCCAGCGCCCGGCCGCTGCCGGGCGCGCCTATCCGCACGGAGACCCAGGCCACGGGTGCGCCGCAGCTCGCGTATTCCACCGCCCCCGCATCGCCATCCGGTGCGGCCAGCACCAGCGGGCCGGCATGCGGTGTGCGCAGCACGGCGACGCTGCCGCAACCGCCATGGGTGACGTTGAGCGTATTCTCCGCCAGCCCATAGGCCACCGTGCAGGCGCCGCGCGCCAGGCCGAAGCGGGCAAAGCGGCGATGGAAGCGCCGTATCGTGTCCGGCCGCGCCGGTTCGCCGGCGTTCATCAGCACCCGCAGGCAGGACAGGTCCACACCGTCCAGTTCCGCGTCGGCGACTTTGCCCTCGCGCAGGCAGTATTCATAGCCAAAATTGGGCGAGGAGCTGTAGGTGGCGCCCACTTCCGCGATCAGGCGCAGCCACAGCGCCGGGCGGCGCAGGAAGTCGACCGGAGCAAAGCCGTAGTTGCTGCCGCCGGCGACGATGGGGAAAAGGTAGTAGCCTATCAGGCCCATGTCGTGATGCTGCGGCAGCCAGGAGACGCCCGTAGGTACATGGTCCAGCGTGGCGCGGGCGTTGGCGATCACGTTGTCGTGGGTGACCATGACGCCGCGCGGCAAGCCGGTCGAACCGGATGTGTACTGCAGGAACAGCAGCGGTTCGTGCCGCCGGGCCGGCAGTGCCGGAAGTACTGTCACTGCCGCCGGCGCCCCAGGGCTGTCGCCCAGCGCCAGCAGCGGCCAGGGCGGCGCCGTGCCGGCCGCCGCAAACAGCTGCACCAGCCGCGCCGCATGCACCTCGTCCGTCAACAGGGCCGCCGCACCGCAGTTGCCGCCGATGGCGCGCAGGCGGCGCATGGCCGTGTCGCCGGCGCTGCGCGGCAGCGCCACCGGCACCCCGACCAGGCCGGCGCGCGCGCAGGCCAGCAACGCCGCCACGCCCTCCAGCCCGGCCGGATGGGCCAGCAGCACGCGCGCGCCCGGCGCCACGCCGGGCGTGGCCAGCAGCTGCGCCGCCAGCGCCAGCGTACGCGCATGGAAGCTGCGGTAAGTGTGGCGGGCGCTGACCTGCCCCAGCCGGTCGCGGAATTCGAACAGCACCTTGTCTGGCTGCAGACAGGTCCAGTGTTCGAGCAGATCGAAGACGGAATCCATAGGCGTGCGCTCCAGCGATGCACGGCTGCATACGGCAGCCCGTGCAGTGTGAAAATGACGTCCGGTCCTACTTACGGCTTGTCGTGGCGCGCCGCGCGTCCGCGCGGCAGTTCCCGTTCAAGAAAGCGCCACACCGCAGCATCCTGCATGGCCGCCACGTTGAGGCGCATGCGGGTCGATGGCAGTTGCTGCGGCGAGAACAGGCTGCCCGGCGCCAGCAGCAGGCCTTCGGCCGAGGCGCGCTCGGTCAGGGCGTTGGTGTCGCAGCCGGCGTCGGCCCACACGAACATGCCCGCCGCCGGCACCACATCGATCGTCATCCCCAGCCGTTCCAGCTGCCGTATGGTCTTCACGCGCACGCCATCGAGCCGCGCGCGCACCCGGTCCGCATGCTTGCGGTAGGCGCCTTCGGACAGCACCTTGTACACCACCCGTTCGCCGATGTCGCTGGTGGTCAGGGTCGAGAGCATCTTGCGGTCGGCCAGGCGCTCGGCCCATTCGTGCGAGGTGGCGATGTAGCCCACCCGCAGGTTGGCTGCCATGGTCTTGGAAAAGCCACCCAGGTAGATGACGCGGCGCAGCTGATCGAGCGCCGCCATGCGCGTGGCCGGCTGCACGGCGCTGCCCGGATGCAGGTCGCAATAGATGTCGTCCTCCACGATGACGAAACCGTATTCCTCGGCCAGCCGCAGCACCTGGAACGCCTTGGCCGCCGACAGCGAGGTGGAACTGGGATTGTGCAGCACCGAATTGATGACGTACAGCTTGGGCCGGTGGATGGCGGCCAGCTGGGTGAGCTGGGCGATGTCGGGCCCGTCGGCCAGGCGCGGCACGCCCACCACCTTGGCGCCCAGCGCGGCGAAGGAGCCGAACATCAAGAACCAGGCCGGGTCGTCGACAAAGACCGTATCGCCGGGCCGCAGGAATTCGCGCGCCACCAGGTCCAGCGCCTGGGTCACGCCGGCCGTGGTGACGATCTGTTCTGGTTCGGCGCCAATTTCCAGCTCGGCCAGCTTGCGCTGCAACTGCTGGCGCAGCAGCAGCGAGCCTTGCGGCACGCCGTAATTGAGCAGCAGGCCCGGATGCTGGCGGCTGACGGCGCGCAGCGCATTGGCAACCGTGGGGCCGTCCAGCCATTCGGCCGGCAGCACGCCGGAACCGGGCATCTGCTGGTGCGGCACCTGGCGGAACATATTGCGCACCAGCCAGACCACGTCGATCGGCTTGGCGTCGAAGCGTTCCTGCGGCAGGCTGGCCGCCTGTCCGGCGCCGGGCGCCGCCACGGTGGGGCCGAGCGCGGCCCGCTCCCGCACATAGAAGCCGGCGCCGCGCCGCGATTCCAGGTAGCCGCGCGCCACCAGCTTGTCGTAGCTGGCCACCACCGTGAAGGCGGAAACGCCATGGCTGGCGGCGAACTGGCGGATCGAAGGCATGCGCGCACCGCCCCGCAGCAGGCGGTCGTCGATGCGGGCCGCCACCGAGCGGACGATCTGGTCGATCAGCGATTCACCCGATTCGCGCGACAGCAGCGCCACCAGCGCCACCGGCCGCGCCTTGCCGGCACGCGCGGGGGCGGCCGAAGACAGTGTATTGGTCATATTACCGTCACAGTATCTAAAATTATATGGAAAAGTGTATTGGGACTGTACTGGTATTGTCGCTTAGGATACACCTGTGATCCACACAAAGCCACCACCTGAGGAGCCCAAGCCATGCACCTGCCCACCTGTTCCGACCTTGATGCCGCCGGCGCCACCGTCTACGCCGCCATGCCGCCCACGCCACAATACAGCTGGCCCCTGCTGAACGAAGCACTGGGCGCCGAAACGTGGATCAAGCACGAAAATCATACCCCCACCGGCGCCTTCAAGGTACGCGGCGGGCTGGTCTATGTGGCAGCACTTGCACGCCGTTTGCCCGGCGTCAAAGGCATCGTGCTGGCCACCCGCGGCAACCATGGCCTGTCGCTGGCCTATGCGGCCCGGCGCCACGGCCTGCAGGCCACCATCGTGGTCCCGCACGGGAACAGCACGGAAAAAAACGCCGGCATGCGCGCGCTGGGCGCCCAACTGATCGAGCATGGCGACGAGTTCCAGGCCGCACGGGAGCACGCGCTGATGCTGGCCGAGCGCGACGGCCTGCACATGGTCCCCTCCTACCATCCAGACCTGATGGCCGGCGTGGCCACGGCGTGGGTGGAACTGCTGCGCGCCCGCCCCGGGCTGGACCTGCTGCTGGCGCCGATCGGCCAGGGCTCCAGCATCTGCGGCGCCATCGCGGCCAGGAATGCGCTGGGACTGAGCATGCCCATCATCGGCGTCGTGTCGCAGCACGCGCTGGCCTACCAGCTGTCGTTCCGGGCCCGGCGCAGCGTCGAGTCGCCCGTCACCACCGTGTTGGCCGACGGCCTGGCTTGCCGCGTGCCCGATCCGCAATCGCTGGCCATGATCCTCGACCAGGTGCAGGACGTGGTGGCCGTCAGCGACGAGCAGGTGGCCGCCGCCATGCGCCTGTATCACCGCGCCACCCACAACGTGGCCGAAGGGGCCGGCGCCGCCGCGCTGGCCGCCGCCCTGGCCCTGCAGCAGGACCCGGCCTGGCGCGGCCGCAGCATCGGCCTGCCCCTGAGCGGCGGCAATGTCGATACGGCCATGCTGGCGGGCGTACTGCAAGGCGCCTGAACACCGGCATCCACGCCAGCCCGCTGTACCGGCACAGCGCCGCCATCCGCCTTACCGCGCGAGCGGCACGGGCCAGCCGGGCGGCGCAGACCTTTTGAACGGCACCGGCCGTCCGACCGGCGCCTGCTTTTCTAGCGACACCTAACGTCATGAACAGGAATATGCCATGCAAGCACAACCGACCATTACCCGGCCCCTGGCCTCTACCTCCCGCCTGGGCGACGATGCCGCCGGCATGCTGCTCGGGCTGATCGGGGTGGCCATGTTCAGCCTCACCCTGCCCTTCACCCGGATGGCCGTGGCCGACCTTGATCCGGCCTTCGTGGCGCTGGGCCGGGCCGTGGCGGCGGCCATCTGCGCCGCCGTGTGGCTGCGCTGGAACCGCACGCCATGGCCGCCGCGCTCCGCCCTCATGCCGCTGGCCTGCGTGGCCGGCGGCTGCATCGTCGGCTTCCCGTGGCTGACGTCGATCGCCATGCGCACCGTACCGGCCGCCCACGGCGCCGTACTGGTCGGCATGCTGCCGCTGGCCACGGCCGTGTGGGCCGCCCTGCGCGGGGGCGAGCGGCCCTCGGCCGGCTTCTGGTGCATGGCCATGCTCGGCTCGGCGCTGGTGGCCGGCTTCGCCCTGCGCGGCAGCGGCGGCAGCCTGCGCCCGGCCGACCTGGCGCTGCTGGCGGCCGTGCTGCTAGCGGCCATGGGCTACGCGGAAGGCGGCAAGCTGGCCCAGAGCCTGGGCGGGCAGCAGGTGATCTGCTGGGCCCTGGTGCTGGCCGCCCCCGTGCTAGCGCCGGCCGTGGCCTGGCTGGCCTGGCACGATCCGGCCCGCCTTGCCGCTGCCGGTGCCCGCGCCTGGGCCGGTTTCGCCTACGTGTCGCTGTTCTCGATGTTTATCGGTTTCTTCTTCTGGTACCGCGGCATGGCGCTGGGCGGGGTGGCCCGGGTCGGCCAGGTGCAGCTGGTCCAGCCCTTCCTGACGATGCTGGGCGCGGCCCTGTTGCTGGGCGAGTCGCTGGAATGGGAAACCATGCTATTTGCACTGGCAGTGATCGTTGTGGTGGGCGCGGGCCGCAAAATGCAGGTAAAGCGACGCTAAAACCGTAGAGAATTCTGATTTTGCCCGCTTGGTGGGCATCGCCCCCGGCACGACGTACAATATCGGTCTGCCGCGCAGGGCGCGCCCGCTATGCCAGCCGCACCAGATCGCACATCCACGGCCACAGACACGCACTATCTAAACCCGTCGCTCGTTCGACTTTACTTTATTGGATCCCTCATGTCCGTCTACGAAAAACTCAAAGCCCTCGACATCACCCTGACCGCGCCCGCCGCGCCGGTAGCCGCCTACGTCATGTACGTCCAGAGCGGCAACCTGGTATTCCTGTCCGGCCATATCGCGCGCAAGGCTGACGGGTCGCCGTGGGTGGGCCAGCTGGGCAAGAACATCAGCACCGAAGAGGGCAAGGCCGCCGCGCGCGGCGTGGCCGTGGCCCTGATGGGCACCCTGCAGGAAGCCGTGGGCGGCGACCTGACGCGCGTGCGCCGCATCGTCAAGCTCACCAGCCTGGTGAACTCGACGCCCGACTTCACCGAACATCACCTGGTCACCAACGGCGCCTCCGAGCTGCTGGGCGAAGTGTTCGGCGACGCCGGCAAGCACGCGCGCGCCGCCTTCGGCGTGGCCCAGATTCCGCTCGGCTGCTGCGTCGAGATCGACCTGGTGGTCGAAGTCGCCTAATTCGCGGGCGGCGCCCACCCGGCGCCGCTCTTTCGCAGGCCGCCACAAGCGCGCCTGACCATAGCCCGGGCCGCGCCCGGCATCCACTCAGTGAGACATGTATGAAAATTGAAAACCCGAATCCGATGCCGTGGCGCTTCGCCGAGCGCGCGCAGCAGATGCAAAGCTCCTTCATCCGCGAGATCCTGAAGATCACCCAGCGTCCCGAGATCATCTCGTTCGCCGGCGGCCTGCCCTCGCCCGCCACCTTCCCCGTGGCCGAAATGAAGGAAGCGTTCGACCAGGTGTTGACCGACTCGGGCAACGTGGCGCTGCAGTATGGCCCCACCGACGGCTACCTGCCGCTGCGCCAGTGGATCGCCGACTCGCTGTCGGCCAACGGCGCCAAGATCGTGCCGGAACAGGTGTTGATGACGTCCGGCTCGCAGCAGGCGCTGGACCTGCTGGGCAAGGTACTGATCGACGAAGGCAGCCGCGTGCTGGTGGAAACGCCGTCCTACCTGGGCGCGCTGCAAGCGTTCTCGGTGTACCGCCCCGAGTTCGTGTCGGTGGAGACGGACGACCACGGCCTGGTGCCGTCGTCGCTGGACAAGGTGGCGCAAGGCGCGCGCCTGCTGTACGCCCTGCCCAACTTCCAGAACCCGACCGGCCGCACGCTGTCGGTGGAGCGCCGCCAGCAGCTGGTGGAAACCTGCGCCCGCCTCGGCCTGCCGCTGATCGAGGATGATCCGTACGGCGCCCTGAGCTACAAGGGCGAGCCGCTGCCGAAGATGGTGGCCATGAACCCGGACGGCGTGATCTACATGGGTTCCTTCTCCAAGGTGCTGACCCCCGGCATCCGCCTGGGCTACGTGGTGGCCCCGCTGCCGCTGGTGCGCCGCCTGGAACTGGCCAAGCAGGCGGCCGACCTGCACACTTCGCAGCTGACCCAGATGGTGGTGCACCGCGTGATCAAGGATGGCTTCCTCGAGCGTCACATCCCGCAGATCCGCCACCTGTACGGCGACCAGTGCCGGGTCATGCTCGAGGCGATGGCCGAACACTTCCCGGCCAGCGTCAAGTGGACCAAGCCCGAAGGCGGCATGTTCATCTGGGTCACCCTGCCCCAGCACATCAACGCCATGGAACTGCTCGATGAAGCGATCGCCAACCAGGTGGCCTTCGTCCCGGGCGCGCCGTTCTACGCCAACGAGCCGGAAACCAATACCTTGCGCCTGTCGTTCGTGACGGTGCCGCCGGAGCGCATCCGCGCCGGCATCGCCATCCTGGGCAAGCTGATCGCCGCCAAGGCTTGACGCCCCCCCCCAGCTCCCGCGCCGGCGCCGCCGGCGCGAGATTGCCTCCAGGCACTATACCTTGAGGCAAAGATTTATCACCAAAAGTAACAAAAATTCCGTACGGAAATGACAATCATGCAATAATGGCACGCAAATTCGTGCAATTACGGCAGTTCCGCATGAAATCTGAAGTCTTCCTCGATTCCCCCTGCATATTTTTTTACAATTGCACATTGCAAAGCGGTATTATTTGAACGGATAGTCACCTTACCGTCAGGCCAGCCTTTGTACGCAAGCGCACAACATTCCGCCCTCTGCCCCTGCCCCGCCATCGCCGCCACGGCCGCGCCGCACGGTGCTGCCGGCGGCCGGCATGCGCCGGCAGGTGGCCGCCCCCACCAGGACCCCATGCAATGAACCGAGCAGGATTGAGCTTTGCGGCGCGGCGCGACGCCGCCATCCTCATCGTGGACGACGCCCCGGACAACTTGGGCATGCTGCGCAAGCTGATGGTGCAACAGGGCTACCAGACCTTTGTCGCCACCTCGGGCGAACGGGCGCTGCAGATCGCGCGCCGGGTCCATCCGGACCTGATCCTGCTGGACGTGGTCATGCCCGGCATGGACGGCTTCGAAACGTGCCGCCAGCTCAAGAGCCACGCCGCCACCGAGCGCATCCCCGTCATCTTCATGAGCGCGCGCACGGAGACGGAGCACGTGGTGGCCGGCTTCGACATCGGCGCCGTCGACTACATCGGCAAGCCGCTGCGCATGGCCGAGGTGTGCGCCCGCGTGCGCACCCAGCTGCAAATTCGCAGCAACAGCGAAACCCAGGAAGAACAGGCCGAACGGCTGCGCACCATCGTCAACAACATGGCCGAGGGCCTGCTGATCATCGAAGCGGACGGCCGCATCCAGTTCACCAACCCGGCCTGCGACAAATACCTGGGCTACCAGGAAAACGAACTGGCCGGCCGTTCCATCACCGACCTGCTCAATCCCATGGTGGCCCAGGAATACCTGGACTACTTCGAACGCTATTCGGCCGCGCCACAGGCTGCCCACAGCCACGGCACGCGCGAAGTGATCATCCGCCACCGCAACGGCAGCTCCGTCTGCATGGACCTGACGCTCACGCCCATGTATCTGCGCCAGCCGCTGTTCATCGGCCTGCTGCACGACATCACTCACCACAAGCAATCCGAAGATGCGCTGCAGCGCGCGGCCATGGTCGATCCGCTGACCATGATCGCCAACCGCCGCCACTTCGACGCCTTCCTGGAAAAGGAATGGCAGCGCTCCCTGCGCAGCGGCCTGCCGCTGTCGCTGGTGGTGCTGGACGTGGACCACTTCAAGCTGTACAACGACACCCTGGGCCACCCGGCCGGCGACGCCTGCCTGCAGCAGGTGGCCCAGGCCATCGCCTCGCACGCGTTGCGCCCGACCGACCTGGCGGCGCGCTACGGCGGCGAGGAATTCGTGCTGCTGTTCGCCGAAACGGACGCCGACTCGGCCTACCTGCTGGCCGAGTCGATCCGCGCCCACGTGGAGTCGCTGCAGCTGCCCCATCCCCGTTCGCCCACCTCGCCCTGGATCACGGTCAGCATCGGCGTGTCGAGCATCCTGCCCTGCCAGCTCGACAGCACCGAATCGCTGTTCGTGGCCGCCGACCGCGCCATGTACGTGGCCAAGGAAAGCGGACGCAACCAGGTGCAGGCCACCAGGCCGGGCAACGCCGCCATGGACGCCGTCAAGGCGCTGGCCACGCGCTGACGCCCCCTGCCGGCGCCGGCCGCCGCCACGCCCGCGCTCCCGCCCCGCCCGCCTCCAGCCAACCCACCCGTGGTTGGCTTTTTTTCGTCCCTGCCCGCCAGCCCCGCCCAATTGTCTCGTTGTCCCCGCAAAAAAGTTGCAAAAATGACTGAATTTGCGCATTTTTAATTATTTTGCATTAATTCTTTATCCATATTATCCATATAGTCACCCCTGCCGATTTAAACCGAGGCGTGTCATGCAGCGCCTACCAAAAGGAACTTGATTATGTTAAGCAACGACAGTGGATTGACGGCCGATGTCATACATCAGGTAAATGGCAGGGATTTTTTCGATGCCATCCGGGTCAAGCAATGGATCAAGAACCTGGTGGTGCCGGTGGTCGGCTTTTCCATGCTGGAAGCGGAAGCGGAACTGCAAAGTAGTATCCTCAGTATTGTCTGCGCTTTCTGCGCCTTCTGCCTGGCCGCCTCGTCCATTTATGTCTTCAACGACATGATGGATATCCGCAAGGACCGCGCCCATCCCGTCAAGCGCTTCCGCCCCATCGCCAGCGGCCGCATCGGCGCCTCGTTCCTGTGCGCCTTGCTGGCCGTGTCCTGCCCCAGTGCCATCTTCCTCGCCTATATCGCCAGTCCCCAGATCATGTTCTTGCTGTTGATGTATTTCATCATCAACATCGCCTATTGCACCAGGCTCAAGCATGTAGCCCAGGTGGACATCGTCTGCGTGGGGTCCGGCTTTACGCTGCGCGCCCTGACGGGCGCCTATGCGGTGGGAACCCAGGTCGACTTCTGGATCCTGGCGGCCGTCACCTTTTCCTGCATGGGACTGGCCGTCATGAAGCGGATGAAGGAATTGCAGGCGCTGGGCGGTTCGGGCGAGACGCGCCCGGTGCTGGCCCAATACCACTACGAAACGCTGGTGCGGGCCCACGACATCTTCATGGTGCTGGCCCTGCAGTCGCTGCTCATGTTCTTGCACCGCAGCAGCCAGAAATTCAGCAATCAATTCACCATCGCCGTCTTCATGACCGCCATGTCGGGCGCGCTGCTGGTCTTCATGCACCGCGTGCATAGCGAACAGGACGGCGATCCCACCGCGCTCATCTATCGCAATAAATCGATGGCGGCCTTAATGCTGCTGAGTCTAGTCGCCTTGTTTTTATTTAAATAAAGGAAATCCCCCGCCATGCTTAAACATTCTTCCTATCTATTCTCGCTCGGCAGCGGCCTGACCTTCATCGCGCTGTTATATGCGCAGGAATCGGCCATCGGCAACCTGCTGTTTTCAGCGCCGATCGACATCATGCTGCTGTGCTTTTCGGCCGGTGCCGTGCTGGCCATATTCTCCAAGGCCAGCCTGGAAGCGAAACTGGTCAAATGCATCATCTGCCTGGCGCCGGCCATGCTCCTGCTCAGCCGTCTGCCCGCGCCGTTATGAAACAGGCCGTACACTCGCTCAATCCGGCCGCCCAGCGCCAGCATGCCGTGCCCACGCAGGCGCCACGCCGCCTGCTGCCGCTGGCCGTCAAGCTGGCCCTGGCGCTGGCGCTGTTCCTGTGGATGATGTCGACCGGCAAGCTCGAGCTGGCGCAACTGCGCGTCTTTGCCACCGACCTGCCCCTCACGCTGGGGGCGTGCGCATTCTGGCTGGCCGGCCCGGTGCTGCTGGCGTCGCTGCGCTGGAAGCTGCTGCTGACGGCGGCCGGCTACCGCATCGGCATGGCCAGATCCGTGCTGCTGCAGCTGATCGGCTTCTTCTTCACCACCGTCATGCCCGGCTCGCTCGGCGGCGACTTCATCAAAGTGTATTACCTGATCAAGGACAATCCCGGCAAGGGCAAGTCCACTGCCCTGTGGGCCATCCTGCTGGACCGCCTGATCGGCATGCTGGGGCTGTTCCTGGTGGGCGCCGTGTTCATCACGCCCAAGCTGGACGCCCTGTGGCAGATCGTCCTGCTGCGCCCCGTCATTGCGCTGGTCTATGGCTACATCGTGCTGTGCGCCGTGCTGATGGCCGCCCTCAAGCTGCTCAAGGCGCCGGCCGGAGCCGCCCACGCCGACGGCGACAGCCTGCCGGCCAGGCTGCGGGCCGGCTTCCTGGCTTGCCGCGTGTATCGCGACCGCTCGCGCACCCTCGTCCTGGCCACCTTGCTATCGACCCTGTCGCAGGGACTGTCGTTCCTGTTCTTCGTCGCGCTGACGGCCCGCCTGACGGGGGCCGGGGCGGCCTGGCATGCGCTGGGCGCCATCTTCCCGCTCGGCATGGCCATCACGACACTGCCGCTGTCGCCCGGCGGCCTGGGCGTGGGCCACCTGGCGTTCGACCAGCTGTTCACGCTGGTCCACCTGTCCGGCGGCGCCAATGTCTACAACGCCTATTTCGTCAGCCAGACCCTGCTCAACCTGACCGGCGTCGTGGCTTACCTGCTCAACCGTCCCGCGGGATTGGCCGCCCCCCATGCCGCCCGCACCGCACACTGAACCAACGGAGACTCCATCCCATGTCCGAAACGAGCCATCACATCCATCCCCGCCAGGTGATCGTCGCCTCGCTGCTGGCGCTGACCCTGTCGGTGCCCATGTACCAGTATGTCCATCGCCTGCCCAAGGTCAGCAAGGAGGCGACGTCCGCCCCGGCCGGCCTGCACATCGTCAGCTTCAACACCCAATACTGGCATCCGTCGGAACGGGAACTGGTCGACGCCGTCAGCTACGAGGCCAACGACATCGTCCTGTTCCAGGAGCACCTGCAAGAGCATCCCGACCACAGCTGGGGCCCGACCAACCGCATCGCGCAACTGAAGGCCGCCGTCAAGGACCGCTACATCGATGCCGAGGGTGAAGTGGTGACCATGTCCAAGTGGCCCATCGTGGCGCGCCGTGGCTTCGACGACGGCGGCCCGGACGGCCAGGTGCTGCGCACCGACCTGGCCGTGGCCGGCCGCACCATTTCCGTCTACAACATCCACCTGCCGGTGCATATGCACCTGGAACTGCTGGACCATCCGGGCCGCTTCGCGGCCGACCTGCAGGCGAACGCCCGGCGGCGCGAGGCCACGCTCAAGAAGGTGACGGACGACATCGCGGCCAACCGCAACCCGGTGGTGATCGGCGGCGATTTCAACTCGTCCTCGGCCATGCACGCCACCCAGTGGTTCCGCGAACACCTGGTGGACGTCTACTCGGCCAACCACTGCACGGCGCCGCCGGACACCTTCCGCATCGGCAAGCTGCTCAACTGGCGCATCGACTACATCTTCCTGTCCAGGGAATTGACGCCGACCTCCTATTGCACCAGGACGCTCGACAACATCTCGGACCACCGGGCATTGCTGGCCAGCTTCACCGTCGGCCCCAACCCGCTGCAACTGTCCACGCTCAACCAGGGGAAGCCACAATGAAGATACTGCTGACGGGCGCCAGCGGCGTGCTGGGCCAGAACATGGCGGACTACCTGCTGCAACGCGGTTGCCAGGACCTGGTGTTCTGGGACCTGGTGCGCTCGGACTACTATGCCGACAAGGCGCAGCCGTTCATCCAGGGCAGCATCCTGGAGCCCATGCTGGGCCAGGAGCTGCTGCACAACGTCGACGTGGTGATCCACTGCGCCTCGGCCGCGCCGTCCTATCCGGCCGACGCCATCCAGTCCATCGTGGTGGATGGCACGCGCGCCCTGCTGGAGCGGGCGTTCCGCAACGGCGTGCGCAAGTTCATCTACATCTCCTCGACCGCCGTGTATGGCATTCCCGACCAGTCGCCCGTGTACGAGGACGCCGAACTGCAGGACTACCACGACCCCTACAACCGCGCCAAGATCGCGGCCGAAGCCCTGTGCCACGAGTACCGGGCGCGCGGCATGTGCGTGCCCATCCTGCGTCCGCGCACCTTCCTCGGCCCCGGCCGGCTCGGCACCTTCGCCCTGCTCAACGACTGGGCCAAGGACGGCAAGGGTTTCCCCCTGCTCGGCTCGGGCCGCAACCGCTACCAGTTCCTCGACGTGGAAGACCTGTGCCAGGCCATCTACCTGTGCATGCTCAAGGACGACACGGCCAGCAACGACACCTTCAACATCGGCGCCAAGCATTTTGCCTCCATCAAGGAAGACTACCAGTCGGTGCTGGACGCGGCCGGCTTCGGCAAGAAGATCGTCATGATCCCGGCCGCACCGGCCCTGTGGCTGCTGCGCCGGATGGAGGGGCTGGGCATCATCCCGCTCTACAAGCGGCTATACCAGAAGATCGTCATCGATTACTACGTCTCGATCGACAAGGCGGAACGGGTGCTGGGCTATGCGCCGCGCTACTCCAACCAGGACACGCTGGTGCGCTGCTACCGCTGGTACCTGGCCAACCTCAAGTCGTTCGAAGGCAAGTCCGGCAACACCAACAGCACGCCATGGAAACAGGGCGCACTGGGCCTGCTCAAAGTGCTGTTCTGACCGGGGACGGCGGGCCGGCCCGCCCTGTCCTCCTGAATTTATCCGTGTTCACCTACCAAGGGGTATTAATTGAAAAATAGCAATCTGGCAGCAAAGACCGACCTCCCTGCCCTGTACACCGTGGCCGATGCGGCCGCCATGAGCAACCGCACCGCGTATGAGCTGTTCGCACGCCACATCAATCCCTCGCTGGGCAAGATGATGAACATGCTGGGCTTCGCCGGCAAGCGCCCGGTGCGGGCCGAAAACACCACCATCACCTTCGACGACGGCGCCGAGGTGATCGACTTCACGGCCCAGTTCGGCATCATGAACATGGGGCACAACCATCCCCGCATCCTGGCCGCCCGCGCCGCGTGGGCCCAGCAGCGCCAGCTCGAGATCTGGAAGTTCTTCCCCTCGCCCTACCAGGGCGCGCTGGCCCACAACCTGGCCCAGATCCTGCCGGACGACCTGGAAGTGGTGTTCTTCTGCAACAGCGGCGCCGAGGCCAACGAGGGCGCCATGAAGATGGCCTCCAAGGTGGCAGGCCCGGACCGGCGCATCGTGGTCCACACCGACATTTCCTTCCACGGCAAGACCCACGCCACGCTGTCCGTATCGGGCTCCGAGAGCCACCAGAACAAGCACTTCAAGCTCATGCCCGACACCGTCGCCATTCCCTTCGGCGACGCCGACGCGCTGGAACGGGTATTCAAGGAGCACAAGAGCACCTTCGGCAAGACCAAGGTCTCGACCTTCATCGTCGAGGCGATCCGGGCCGAGGGCGTGCGCACCCCGCCACCGGGCTACTTCACCCGCGTGCGTGCCCTGTGCACCAAGTACGATGTCACGCTGATCCTCGACGAAGTGTTCACCGGCTTTGGCCGCACCGGCAAGATGTTCGCCTTCAACCACTACAACTTCACGCCCGACATCGTCACCTTCTCCAAGGCCTTCGGCGGCGGCAAGGGCTCGTTCGGCGGCTTCGTGGCGCGCCAGGGCATCTTCCAGCAGGCCTACGGCAACATGAAGGACGCCACCGTCCACTCCACCACCTACAACGGCTTCGGCGAGGAGATCGTGTCGGCCATCGAAGCGATCAACATCCTGCATGAGGAAGACCTGCTGGAGAACGCACGGGTGCAGGGCGAATACCTGGTGCAGCGGCTCGAAACGCTGATGGCCCGCCACGCCATCATGAAGGAAGTGCGCGGCGTGGGCCTGCTGTGCTGCGTGCGCTTCGAGAACGTGGCTGCCAAGTTCGCCAGCCTGATCCCGGGCGCGGCCTCGCAGATCGTCGCCAAGCTCACCACCGGCGGCATCATCAACCAGCTGTTCGAGAAGCACAACATCCTCACTTACAGCCCGCCGCACGATTTCGACCTGCTGTTCCTGACGCCGCCGCTGACCATCACCCGGGCCGAAATCGACCGCCTGGTCGACGCCCTGGACGAGGTCCTGAAAACCAACCTGCTCGAGACCACCCAGAAATTCCTGAAGAAATACGTCGAAGCGTAAGCGGCGACGACAGCCTCGAGCTCAGTATCAGCGGCGCCGGCCGGTGCCCGTCACCGGCGGCGCTTTTCACCCCACCTCCCAACCTGGAGAACCACCATGTCCGTCAATCTC
>JAZJZQ010000520.1:0-1821 GCA_040389625.1 Pseudomonadota bacterium
TTGGCGCTGGAGAAGACCTGGATCGGGCCGGTGGCGTCGAGCAGCAGGAAGCCGGGAAACACGAGCACCCAGATATCGTGGGCAGGATGGGCGGCCTGGGGTTGTCGCCGTGGCGTCCGGACGGATGTGGTGTGGTCTTTTGTCATGATGGCAGATATTCATCCATCATCGTCATTTGTGTCAACCATGGAACTGACACAATGAAGTCCTTCAACCACGGGAGTTCACATGACACGCACCATCGCCATTTATGTTTTTGACGACGTCGAGGTGCTCGACTTCGCCGGACCGTACGAAGTGTTCACCTGCGCCAGCCGGGTCAGCGCCCAGCTGACGCCCGGCGCGCCGCCGCCGTTCAAGGTGTTGACGATAGGCCGCGGCAAGGCCATGCTGCGCGCGCGGGCCGGCCTGAGCGTGTTTCCCGATGCGCAGTTCGACGATGCCCCGGCCATCGACGTGCTGATCGTGCCGGGCGGCGTGGTGACGGCGGAGCTGGACAAGCCCGACGTCATCGCCTGGATCGCCGCCATGGCCGGGCGCTGCGAACTGGTGGCATCCGTCTGCACCGGCGCCCTGCTGCTGGCGCAGGGCGGCCTGTTGAATGGCAAGCGCGCCACCACCCACTGGGCCGACATCGAGCTGCTGCGCAAGATGTTCCCGCAGGTGGACGTGTGCGAACAGCGGCGCTGGGTCGACGAGGGCGGCATCGTCACCTCGGGCGGCATTTCGGCCGGCATCGACATGTCGCTGCACCTGGTGGAGCGGCTGGCCGGGCGCGCGCTGGCGCTGCGCACGGCGCGGCAAATGGAATATGACTGGCGCGATTGAGGGTAACGCGCGGCCGGGCCGTAAACGAAACAGCCCCCGCTGGAACCGGCATGCCGGCCCAGCGGGGGCTGTCAGGAACTATACGGCTTATTCGGACTTGATGGCTTCGACCTGGATCGCCAGCTTCACTTCCGGCGCGAAGGTCGGGATGGCGTAGTTCAGGCCGAAATCGGTGCGCTTGAATTCGGCCGTGGCGTCGGCGCCGCACACTTCACGCTTGAAGCGCGGGTGCATGATGCACTTGAACTTGTTGACCGTCAGCGTCACCGGCTTGGTCACGCCCAGCATGGTCAGTTCGCCGTCCACGCTCACCAGGTTGTCGCCGTTGAACTTGAACGACTTGCTCTTGTAGGTCACGGTGGGGAATTTCTCCACGTTGAACATGTCGGGCGACTTGGCGTGCGTGTTCATCTTTTCGAAGCCGAAGTCGATCGAGCCGGCGTCGATGGTGATGTCCATGGCGCCCGTCTTGGCCGCGCGGTCCAGCGTCACGGTGCCGCTGGTCTTGTCGAACTTGCCGCGCCAGACGGACAGGCCCATGTGGTCGGCCTCGAAGCTGGGATAGGTGTGGCTAGGGTCGATGTTGTAGGTGGCGGCAACGGCGGAGGCGGTGGACGCGGCCAGCACGGTGGCGATCAGGATCTGCAATTTCATGAAGAATAACTCCGGTACGGGTTAATTAACGAACTACTGGCCAGCGACGACGTGAAACTTGATGATAACCTCATCGGCCACCATGCTGGTATCTTTCCACTCGCCTTCGCCGATGTTGTAGGCCAGGCGCTTGATGGGCAGGGCGCCGTCGAACACTTGCCTGGCGCCGTCGGTCTTGACGGACAGGGGGAAGCTGACGTCGGTGCTCTTGCCCTTGATGGTGAGTTTGCCCGACACGGTCAGCTTGCCGGCGCCGGCGCTCTTGATGCCGCTCGAGACGAAGCTCGCTTTCGGGAACTGGGCCGAGTTGAACCACTCCTTCTTCGCCACTTCCTTGTT
>JAZJZQ010000521.1:0-1576 GCA_040389625.1 Pseudomonadota bacterium
CACGGCATAGGTTTCGAACTGGGCGCCATGGGTTTCCTCATATCGGCTGATGGCATCGAGCAAGCCTATCATCCCGGCCTGGACCAGATCGTCCACCTCCACGCTCGGTGGCAGCTTGGCCTTCATGTGGTGGGCGAGGCGCTTGACCAACGGCATATGCTCCGTCAGCAAGCTGTCTCTGCTCGGTTTCCCTTTGACCGTGTACATAAAATCTTGTTATTCGTTAGGCGCTAAAATGGTTATGACTCCCCGCGCGTAAGGAAGGCGAGCCGGCCAGCGCAAACCGCCCCGCCAGTTGACGAAACGCGACCGAAGCGCCGGCCAGCGGGAACGCGTCGACCACGGCCCGCCCCAGGCGCGCCGCCCGCTGCAGGTATTCGTCGGCCGGCACCGAGCCCATGGACACCAAGTTGACTGCCAGGTAACGGCTCGCTGCTTGCGCCATGTTATCGTATACCACCTTTGCTTCCGTTTCGGAAGCCCCGGTGACGAGAATTCCGAACGGACGCCGGCCCAGCTCCTGGTTCAGGCGCTTGATCATGCTGTAGGCGGCCGTGATCGAGCTGGCGTTGTTGGAAACCTGCACCACGATTTCGGCGCTGGCCATGACGGGCACGGGGAACGGGCCGCCGTCGAATTCGCCATCCACGATCACCATGCCGGTCTGCTTGACCAGCACGTCGAAGGCCTTGGCCAGGCGGCGCGCCTCGTCCGGGCCGCAGCGCGCTTCGCCGCGCGTCATGGACGCCACGGCAAAACCCTGCGGCGCCTGGTACAGCACCTGGTTCAGGGCGCACTCCTGGCGCGCCACGTTGAGCAGGCTGGCGCCGCCGTCCACGCCCAGGCGCGAGGCGACGCCGTGGCCACCGGCGCAGGCATCCATCAGCAGCACGTCGTTGCCGGCACGGGCCAGCGAGGCGCCCAGGTTGACCAGCATGGCGGCCTTGTCGTCTTGCGGCGTGGCCGACAGGAAGGTGACGATGCGTGGCGTGGGGCCGGCCAGCATCCGGCGCAGGCCTTCGGCCTGGTCGAAATCGAAATTAGCCAAGGCGCACCTCGCGCAGCGAGCTGTCGGCACCGGCGTTGGACATCAGCAGCGGCAATTCGGCATCGAGGTACTGGCCGGGGATGGCGTCGCGCTTGAGCTTGAAGGCGCGGTCGATCAGCCAGGCCGGGTCGGCCAGGTGCAGGTCTTCCGGCACGCGCTGGCCGTTCGACACATAGAACAGGTTCAGTTTCTGGCGGATCACCACGTCGAGCACGTTGCCGATGGCGGCCGCCTCGTCGAGCTTGGTCATGATGCAGCCGGCCAGGCCGCTGCCCTGGTAGGCCCGCACCACTTCGTTCAAGGTTTCCTGGGTGGCCGTCGCGTTCAGGCACAGCAGGCGTTTGACGTCGGCGCCGGCCCCTTGCAGCATGGCCACCTGTTCCGTCACCATCTGGTCGCGCTGGCTCACGCCGACCGTGTCGATCAGCACCGTGTGCTTGTTCTTCAGTTCCTTCAGGGCGATGCGCAGGTCCGCTTCGTCCTTCACCGAGTGCACCATCACGCCCAGGATCTTGCCGTAGATGCGCA
>JAZJZQ010000522.1:0-1972 GCA_040389625.1 Pseudomonadota bacterium
CGATATGGTTTTCCTTGATCAGGATGCCGTCGTACAGCGCCAGGCGCTGGTTCTGGCCGCCGCCCACGCGCACCGCGTATTTCTGCGCCAGGCGCAGGCCGGGCAAGGTCTTGCGAGTGTCGAGGATGGCGGCGCTGGTGCCCTCCACCACATCCACATAGCGGCGCGTGACGGTTGCCACGCCCGACAGCAGCTGCAGGAAATTGAGCGCACTGCGCTCGGCCGTCAGCAAGGCGCGGGCCGGGCCCTGGATGGTGCAGACCAGACTGCCGGCCGTCATCATCTCGCCCTCGGCGTACTGCCAGTCGATTTCGATGCTGGCGTCCAGGCAGTGCATGATGCCTTCGAACCAGGGCGCGCCGCACAGCACGGCGTCTTCGCGCACGATCACGCGCGCGGTGGCGCGGCCGCCGGCAGGCACCAGCTCGCCCGTCAGGTCGCCGCTGCCGACGTCTTCCAAAAGCGCCGCCAGCAGGTTCGCTTCAAACGCGGTTTTCAGGGCCGCGTCGAACGGGGCAAAACGATTGACGAGGGTACTCATGCTGGACCGACTCCGGAAAACAGTGCAGCTTCCTGCGCCAGGTCAGCGCCCGGCTGGACCTTGGCTTTTTTCGCCGCGGCGAAATCGAGCATGCGGTTGATCGACTTGACGGCGGCCTGCCCCACGGCCGGGTCCACATGGATTTCGTTGCCCATGTTTTCCAGCACGTCGGCCAGGTTCTGCAGGCCGTTCATGGCCATCCACGGGCAATGGGCGCAGCTCTTGCAGGTGGCGCTGTTGCCGGCGGTGGGCGCTTCGATGAAGGTCTTGCCCGGCGCGGCGGCGCGCATCTTGTGCAGGATGCCGTTGTCGGTGGCGACGATGAAGGTGTCGGCGTCCGATTCGACGGCCGCGTTGATCATCTGCGAGGTGGAGCCGACCACGTCGGCCAGCGCCACCACGTTGGCGGGCGACTCGGGGTGCACCAGCACCTTGGCGTTCGGGTATTGGGCCTTGAGCAGGTCCAGTTCGATGCCCTTGAACTCGTCGTGCACCAGGCAGGAGCCCTGCCACAGCAGCATGTCGGCGCCGGTCTGCTTCTGGATGTAGGAACCGAGGTGCTTGTCCGGCGCCCACAGGATTTTCTTGCCCTGCGCGTGCAGGTGGGCCACGATGTCGAGGCCGATGGAGGACGTCACCATCCAGTCGGCGCGCGCCTTCACGGCCGCGCTGGTGTTGGCGTACACCACCACGGTGCGGTCGGGATGGGCGTCGCAGAAGGCGGTGAATTCATCCACCGGGCAGCCCAGGTCGAGCGAGCAGGTGGCGTCCAGGTCCGGCATCAGGATGCGTTTTTCCGGGCTCAGGATCTTGGCCGTCTCGCCCATGAAGCGCACGCCGGCCACCACCAGCGTCTTGGCCGGATGGTCGCGTCCGAAACGGGCCATTTCCAGCGAATCGGAGACGCAGCCGCCCGTTTCCTCGGCCAGGTCCTGCAGGTCGGCGTCCACGTAGTAGTGGGCCACCAGCACCGCTTCGCGCTCCTTGAGCAGGCGCTTGATGCGCTCGCGCAGTTCGGTGCGCTCGGCCTGTGTCGGCGTGGCCGGGGTGCGGGCCCAGGCGCGCGCGGTGCAGCTGGCGCCGTCCTGGGGATGTTCATACTCGACGGACTTGATCGGTAAAGTTTGCATGGTGTTCGGTGACGTAAAACGTGAAGCGACACTATCGCACATTGCGGCGCTTCGTGCCGGGCGCCATCCCGCCGGGGGAATGGCGCCCCCGGTATTAATCGATGCCCTGGCTGGTCAGGTAGTCTTCGTAGTTGCCGTGGAAGTCGACCACTTCGTTTTCCTTGATCTCGATGATGCGGTTGGCCAGCGACGACACGAATTCGCGGTCGTGCGACACGAAGATCAGGGTGCCGGCGTACTTTTCAAGCGCCACGTTGAGCGACTCGATCGATTCCATGTCCATGTGGTTGGTCGGCTCGTC
>JAZJZQ010000523.1:0-5339 GCA_040389625.1 Pseudomonadota bacterium
GGCACCACCCAGCGCCTGCTGGACCAGCTGGGCCGCCACGGCCACCGTCCGGCCCACATCCACTTCTTCATCAGCGCCGACGGCCAGCGCAAGCTGACCACCCAGATCAACATCGACGGCGACAAGTACCTGTGGGACGATTTCGCCTTCGCCAGCCGCGAAGGCCTGGTGCCGCCGGTGCGCCACGTCGCCGAGCCGGCCGCCATCGCCGCCAAGGGCCTGCAGGCGCCGTACGCCGAGATCGACTTCGACTTCCAGCTGTACGCCGAAACGCCAGTGGCCCCTGCCGCCGTGGTGGAGCGCGTGCGCGCCGCAGCCTGAGGGAGAGATAGATCATGATCCCCATCCATCCCGCCACCGCACCCAGGCTGGAAAGCCTGGACGGCTTCCTGGTCGAGGACAAGGAGCGCGGCGACTATCGCCTGCACCGCCGCGCCTTTACCGACCCGGCCCTGTTCGAACTGGAGATGAAGCACATCTTCGAAGGCAACTGGATATACCTGGCCCATGAAAGCCAGATCCCGCAGAACAACGACTACTACAGCACCCACATCGGGCGCCAGCCGGTGTTCATCGCGCGCAACCGCCAGGGCGAGCTCAATGCCTTCATCAATGCCTGCACCCACCGCGGCGCGCAGCTGTGCCGGCACAAGCGCGGCAACAAGGCAACCTACACCTGCCCGTTCCACGGCTGGACCTTCAACAACAGCGGCAAGCTGCTGAAGGTGAAGGACCCGGAGGATGCCGGCTACCCGGACTGCTTCAACAAGGAAGGCTCGCACGACCTGAAGAAGGTGGCGCGTTTCGAGAGCTACAAGGGCTTCCTGTTCGGCAGCCTCAATGCCGACGTGGCGCCGCTGGCCGAATTCCTGGGCGAGGCCGGAAAGATCATCGACATGATCGTCAACCAGTCGCCGGACGGGCTGGAAGTGCTGCGCGGTTCGTCGACCTACACCTTCGACGGCAACTGGAAGCTGCAGGCCGAGAACGGTGCCGACGGCTACCACGTGTCGGCCGTGCACTGGAACTACGCGGCCACCACCAACCGCCGCAAGGATGAATCGGAGACCCGTCCCGACAACATCCGCGCCATGGATGCGGGCAAGTGGGGCAAGCAGGGCGGCGGCTTCTATGCTTTCGAACATGGCCACCTGTTGCTGTGGACCCAGTGGGCCAATCCGCAGGACCGGCCCAACTTCCCGCGCCGCGAGGAATACGCGCAGCGCTTCGGCGGCGCCACGGCCGACTGGATGATAGGCCGCTCGCGTAACCTGTGCCTGTATCCCAACGTGTACCTGATGGACCAGTTCGGGTCCCAGATCCGCCTGCTGCGCCCGATCTCGGTCGACAAGACGGAAGTGACGATCTACTGCATCGCGCCCAAGGGCGAGCCGGACGAGGCCCGTGCCCGCCGCATCCGCCAGTACGAGGACTTCTTCAACGTCAGCGGCATGGCCACGCCGGACGACCTGGAAGAATTCCGCGCCTGCCAGCAGGGCTATATGGGCAGCGCGCTGGAATGGAATGACATGTGCCGCGGCAGCGAGCACTGGATAGACGGCGCCGATGCGGCCGCCCGCGAAATCGGCCTGAAGCCGGTGATGAGCGGCGTGAAGACGGAGGACGAAGGCCTGTACACCATCCAGCACCGCTACTGGCTGGAAGTGATGCAGCGCGCCGTGCGCAGTGAAGGGGAGCAGGCATGAGCACCGTTTCCATCACCGATATCTGCGCCTTCTTGTACCGCGAATCGCGCCTGCTGGACGACCAGCAGTGGGATGACTGGCTGGCCTGCTACCACCCGGAAGTCCAGTACTGGATGCCGTCGTGGGACGATGACGACCAGCTGATCACCGATCCGCAGCGCGAGATCTCGCTGATCTTCTATCCCACCCGCCAGGGCCTGGAAGACCGCGTGTTCCGCATCAAGACCGAGCGTTCGAGCGCCACCATGCCGGACACGCGCACCAGCCACAACATCTCCAACGTGGAGATCGAGCGGCAGGACGGAGCGCGGGTGACGGTGCGCTTCAACTGGCACACGCTGAGCCACCGCTACCAGACCGACTTCAGCCACTTCGGCATGATGCGCTACGAAATCGACTTCTCGGGCGAGCAGCCGCTGATCACCAATAAATACGTGGTGCTGAAGAACGACTACATCCACCAGGTGATCGACATCTACCACCTGTAGGTACGCACCGCACGCCGCAACCGCTTTACCGCAACAGAACCAGGAGACAGACGATGAGCTACCGCATCGCACTGCAGTTTGAAGACGGGGTGACCCGCTTCATTTCATGCAACGACAACGAAAAGCTGGCCGACGCCGCATATCGCCAGAAGGTCAACATTCCGCTCGATTGCCGCGACGGCGCCTGCGGCACCTGCCGCGGGCTGTGCGAGTCGGGCAGCTACGACATGCCCGAGTCGAGCTACATCGAGGACGCGCTGACGCCGGAAGACGCGGCCCGGCGCCACGTGCTGGCCTGCCAGATGAAACCCACCTCGGACTGCGTGGTGCGTATTCCCGCCACGTCGGCGGCCTGCAAGACGGGCGTGTCCCGTTACGCCGGCAGCCTGGCGCAGGTCAAGCGGCTGTCCGATACGACGCTGGGCTTTTCGATCGAACTGGAGGAGGGCGCCGATGTGGGCTTCCTGTCGGGCCAGTACGTCAATGTCGAAGTGCCCGGTACGGCGCTCACACGCTCCTATTCGTTCAGCTCCGCGCCCGGTGCGCGCCGCTACGACTTCGTGGTGCGCAACGTGCCGCAGGGCCGCATGAGCACCTTCCTGGCGCACGATGCGCAGGTCGGCCAGCCGATCTCGTTCTCCGGTCCGTACGGCAGCTTCTACCTGCGCGAAGTGCAGCGTCCCTTGCTGCTGCTGGCCGGCGGCACGGGCATTGCGCCCTTCCTGTCGATGCTGCAGGTGCTGGCGGCCAGCGGCTTCCGCCAGCCGGTGCGCATGGTGTTCGGCGTGACCAACGACGTGGACCTGGTCGCGCTCGACCATCTGGAGCGCATCGCGGCCAGCCATCCGCAGTTCAGCTACCGCACGGTGGTCGCTTCCGTCGACAGCCCGCATCCGCGCAAGGGCTATGTGACCCAGCATGTCGATCAGGCGTGGCTCAACGACGGCGACGTCGATCTCTACCTGTGCGGCCCCGTGCCCATGGTGGACGCGGTGCGGCGCTGGCTGGCCGAATGCGGCGTGAGCCCAGCCAATTTCTATTTCGAGAAGTTCTCTGCAAGCAGCGAGGTGGCAGCATGAGTGCACGGCGTTTTGAAGGACAGGTTGTCATCGTCACGGGCGCGGCCCAGGGCATAGGCCGCGGCGTGGCCCTGGCGCTGGCGGAGGAGGGCGCGCAACTGGTGCTGGCCGACCGCTCGCAGCTGGTGGAAGAAGTGGCGGCCGAAGTACAGGCCCTGGGCGCGCTGGCGCTGGTGGCCAGGGTGGACCTGGAAACCTGGGCCGGCGCCGAACAGCTGGTCGCAGCCGCGTTGTCCGCCTACGGCCGGGTCGATGTGCTGATCAATAACGTGGGCGGCACCATCTGGGCCCAGCCCTACCAGGAATATACGCCCGAGCAGATCGAGGCGGAAATCCGGCGCTCGCTGTTCCCCACGTTGTGGTGCTGCCGCGCCGTGCTGCCGGACATGGTGGCGCGCCGGCAGGGCGTGATCGTCAACGTCTCGTCGATCGCCACCCGCAGCATCTACCGTATTCCGTACGCGGCCTCCAAGGGCGGCGTCAACGCCATGACGGCCAGCCTGGCGATGGAGCATGCGCAGGACGGCATCCGCGTCAACGCGGTGGCCACCGGCGGTACGGAAGCGCCGCCGCGGCGCATCCCGCGCAACGAAAAGCCGCTCAGCGCGCAGGAGCAGGTCTGGTATCAGGGCATCATCGACCAGACCGTGGCCAGCAGCCTGATGCACCGTTACGGCTCCATAGACGAGCAAGTGCGCGCCATCCTGTTCCTCGCCTCGAGCGAAGCGTCCTACATCACCGGCACCGTGCTGCCGGTCGGTGGCGGCGACCAGGGTTAATCCAATATCCGTACCGGGAGCCAGTTCATGCCAGTCGTTCGCATCAAAGACACCGAGATCCATTTTGAAACCGAGGGCGACGCCCATCTGCCGGCGCTGATGTTCTCCAACTCGCTCGGCACGGACTGGCGCATGTGGCAGCCGCAGGCCGACAGCCTGCGCGGCCAGTTCCGCGTGATCCGCTACGACACGCGGGGTCATGGCCAGTCCGCCGCGCCGGCCGGTCCCTACAGCCTGGCGCAACTGGGGCAGGATGCTCTGGCGCTGCTCGACCATCTCGACATCGAGCGGGCCCACTTCTGCGGCATTTCGATGGGTGGCGCCACGGCGCAGTGGCTGGGCGTCCACGCGCCGCAGCGGCTGCGCAAGCTGGTGATCGCCAATTCGGCGGCGCGCATCGGCACCGAGGCCGGCTGGCGCGAGCGCGCCGCGCTGGCGCGCAGGGATGGGCTGGACGGCATTGCCGACGGTGCGCCGGGGCGCTGGTTCACGCCGGCGTTCGCGGCTGTCGAACCGCTGGCGGTGGCGGCGCTGGCGGCCACGCTGCGCGCCGGCAGTGCGGAAGGCTACGCGGCCTGTTGCGAGGCGCTGGCCGTGGCCGATCTGCGCGCGCAATTGTCTTCAATTGCCGTGCCCACGCTGGTCATTGCCGGCGCTGCCGATCCGGTAACGACGGTGGCCGACGCGCAGGCCATGCGGGAGCTGATCCCGGGCGCTGAGCTGGTGACGCTGGAGGCATCGCATATTTCCAACATCGAAGCGGCGCAGGCGTTCAGCCAGGCCTTGTCCCGCTTCCTCGCCGGCTGAGAGGCGCACGACGTAAGACTGGCAGCGGCACGCGCCGCCGCCAACGGACCGCCACCCATAACCGGCGGCCAACCATAACGACAGCAGGAGACACAGATGCATCAAACCGCCCAGCACAGGCAGGAGCCGTTGCGCCCTGACGATACAGCATCACCAACCAGCGAGAGCGTATTCGGTATGCGCTGGTCCGACTGGTCCGTCTCCGCCGTCGCCGCCGGTTTTTTGGCCGTGCTGGTGTCGCTGGCAGGCCCGCTGACCATTTTCTACCAGGCCGCCCAGGCGGCGCATTTGTCGAATGAGATGTTCGCCTCGTGGGTGTGGGGCATCTCCATCGGCGCCGCCGTATCGGGCATCTTCCTGAGCTGGGTAATGAAGGCGCCCGTCATTACGGCCTGGTCGGCGCCCGGCACGGCGCTGCTGATACCGCTGTTTCCCGGCCTGTCCATCCACGAGGCGGTCGGCGCCTACATCACGGCCGCC
>JAZJZQ010000524.1:0-9201 GCA_040389625.1 Pseudomonadota bacterium
TTCCAACCGAAATCCTGACGTAACGACACTGTTTTATCAGATTCAAACGATACAAAAGCAGATTTCTATAATCAATTGAGCATAGTAGCCATCGCAGCCCGGATATTGGTAGGTGGGCCGGTGGCTGCTAACCTGTGCAAACAGCATCAGTTCAACAGCGCGGAGCATCCAATGTCAGAACCAATTCGATTTTTCTACCGCGGCGAGGTCCACACCGTCGCGCAAGGCGCACCGACCCGTACCCTGCTCCAGCACCTGCGGGAAGACCTGCACTGCACCGGCACCAAGGAAGGCTGCGCCGAAGGCGATTGCGGCGCCTGCACCGTGGTCGTGGCCGAACTCCAGCCGAACGGCGAAGTGGCCATGCAGTCGGTGAACTCCTGCATCCAGTTCGTGCCAACGCTCGACGGCAAGGCCGTATTCACCGTGGAAGACCTGCAACAGGCCGACGGCGCCCTGCACCCGGTGCAGGAAGCGCTGGTCGAGTGCCACGGCTCGCAGTGCGGCTTCTGCACCCCCGGCTTCGCCATGTCGCTGTGGAGCCTCTACCTCAAGCAGGAAGGCCAGACGGCAGCGCCCTGCCGCAAGACCATCGACGAAACCCTGTCCGGTAACCTGTGCCGCTGCACCGGCTACCGCCCCATCATCGACGCCGCGCGCCGCATGGTCGAACTGCCTGCCGTGCAGTTCGACCGCGATGCGCTCAAGACGGCGCTGCAAGCCCTGCAGCGCGACGCCATGTTCAGCTACAGCCACGACGGCCAGACCTTCCATGCCCCCCGCACGCTGGCCGAACTGGCCACCCTGCGGGCCGAAAAACCCAGCGCCACCATCGTGGCTGGCTCCACCGACGTGGGCCTGTGGGTCACCAAGCAGATGCGCGACCTGGGCGACATGATCTACGTCCGCATGGTCAAGGAACTGCACGAGATGGAAGTACGCGACGGCATGCTGCACATCGGCGCCGCCGTCAACCTGAACGACGCCTACGGCGCCGTCTGCGAACACTACAAGGACGAGCTGACGGAAATGTGGCAGCGCTTCGCTTCCCAGCCGATCCGCAACACGGGCACCCTGGGCGGCAGCGTCGCCAACGGCTCGCCCATCGGCGACTCCGCACCGTGGATGATCGCGCTGGGCGCCGAGATCGTGCTGCGCAGCGCACAGGGCCAGCGCGTGCTGCTGCTCGAGAAGTTCTACCTCGACTACATGAAGAAGGACTGGGCGCCGGGCGAGTTCGTGGAGGCCGTGCGCATTCCGCTGCCGCGCAAGGGTGTGCAGTTCCGCACCTACAAGCTGGCCAAGCGCTATGACCAGGACATTTCCGCCGTCTGCGGCGCCTACGCCATCACGCTGGACGACGCCGGCATCGTGAGCGACGCCCACATCGCCTACGGCGGCATGGCCGCCACCTCGCGCCGCGCACCATTGGCCGAGGCGGCCCTGAACGGCAAGCCATGGAACGAAGAGAACCTGAAACTGGCGATGGCCGCACTGGCCAAGGACTACACGCCGCTGACGGACATGCGCGCCAGCGCCGACTACCGCATGAAGACGGCCCAGAACCTGCTGCGCCGCTACTGGCTGGAGACGCGCCCGGACGGCGCCATGCCCATCCAGGCTATCAACGCATTCAACTACGCTGAAGGAGGCGCCGCAGCATGAACAGCAAAACGGAAGCTTTCCTGACCCAGCAGGTACCGATGGCCTGGGCCGAAGTGGGCAAGTCGCACAAACATGAATCGGCCGTGCTGCACGTGCTGGGCGAAGCCACCTACACCGACGACATCGCCGAAGCGCAAGGCACGCTGCACGCCGCGCTGGGCCTGTCGGCCAAGGCGCACGCCAACATCCTGTCCATGGACCTGGAGCCGGTGCGCCGCATGCCCGGCGTGGTGGCGGTCTACACCCACAAGGATATCCCGGGTACCAACGACTGCGGCCCCATCATCCACGACGACCCTATCCTGTCCGAGGGACTGGTGCAGTATGTCGGCCAGCCCATTTTCATCGTCGTCGCCACGAGCCACGACCAGGCCCGCCGCGCCGCCCGCAAGGCCGTGATCGAATACGAGGAACTGCCGGCCATCCTGACCCCGCAGGCCGCCCGTGACGCGCAATCGTTCGTGGTGCCGCCCATGCACCTGGCGCGCGGCGACGCGCAGGCGGCCTTCGAGCGTTCCACCCACCGCCTCAAGGGCGAGCTGCACGTGGGCGGCCAGGAGCAGTTCTACCTGGAAGGCCAGATTTCGTACGCCGTGCCGAAGGAAGGCGACGGCATGCACGTGTTCTGCTCGACCCAGCACCCGACCGAGATGCAGCACGTGGTGGCCCACGCCCTGCACCGCCATTCGCACGACATCGTGGTGGAATGCCGCCGCATGGGCGGTGGTTTCGGCGGCAAGGAATCGCAGTCCGCGCTGTGGGCCGCCTGCGCCGCCATCGCGGCCGCGCGCACCAAACGCCCCGTGAAGCTGCGCGCCGACCGCGACGACGACATGATGGTGACCGGCAAACGCCACTGCTTCTACTACGAGTATGAGATCGGCTACGGCGACGATGGCCGCATCAGCGCCGCCAAGGTGCAGATGGTGTCGCGCGCCGGCTACTCGGCCGACCTGTCGGCCCCGGTGGCCACCCGCGCCGTGTGCCACTTCGACAATACCTACTACCTGGGCGACGTGGACATCCGCGCCATGTGCGGCAAGACCAACACCCAGTCCAACACCGCCTTCCGCGGCTTTGGCGGCCCGCAGGGCGCCATCGCCATCGAGTACATCGTGGACGAGATCGCGCGCAACCTGGGCATGGACGCGCTGGACGTGCGCAAGGTGAACTTCTACGGCCGCAACGACGAGGAAGGCCGCAACGTCACGCAGTACGGCCAGAAGATCGTCGACAACGTGATCCACGAACTGGTGGAACAGCTGGTCAGCGAGAGCGACTACCGCCAGCGCCGCGACGAGATCAACGCCTTCAACGCCACCAGCCCCGTGCTCAAGCGCGGCCTGGCGCTAACCCCGGTCAAGTTCGGCATCGCCTTCAACGTCACCCACTTCAACCAGGCCGGCGCGCTGGTGCACGTGTACACGGACGGCTCGGTGCTGGTCAACCACGGCGGCACGGAAATGGGCCAGGGCATCAACACCAAGGTGTGCCAGGTGGTGGCGCACGAACTGGGCATAGGCCTGGACATGGTGCGCGCCAGCGCCACCAACACCAGCAAGGTGGCCAACACCTCGGCCACGGCCGCATCGACCGGCGCTGACCTGAACGGCAAGGCCGCGCAGGACGCCGCCAACACCATCCGCAAGCGCCTGGCCGATTTTGCCGCCAAGCGCCACGGTGGCGAAGCCGATGACGTACGCTTCGAATCGGGCCTGGTGCATGTCAACGGCGATACCGTGCCTTTCCCGGAACTGGTGCAGAAGGCCTACATGGCCCGCGTCCAGCTGTGGTCGGACGGCTTCTACGCCACCCCCGGCCTGCACTGGGACCCGAAAACCATGAGCGGCAACCCGTTCTCGTACTATGCCTACGGCGCCTCGGTATCCGAAGTGGTGGTCGATACGCTGACGGGCGAATGGAAGCTGCTGAAAGTGAACGCCCTGTACGACGCTGGCCAGTCGCTCAACCCGGCCATCGACGTGGGCCAGGTGGAAGGCGCCTTCATCCAGGGCATGGGCTGGCTCACCACCGAGGAACTGTGGTGGAACGCGGGCGGCAAGCTGATGACGCATGCACCGTCGACCTACAAGATCCCCGGCGTATCGGACTGCCCGGAGGACTTCGACATCCGCCTGTTCAAGAACAGCAACGTGACCGACAGCATCCACCGCTCCAAGGCGGTCGGCGAACCGCCGCTGCTGCTGCCGTTCTCGGTGTTCCTGGCGATCCGCGACGCCTGCTCCAGCGTGGCGGACCACAAGTTCAACCCGCCGCTGCGCGCTCCCGCCACCAGCGAAGCGATCCTGAACGCCATCAGCGCGGTGCAGGAACTGGCCCAAGGCTGAACGACATGGCAAACGGTACTTCCTCTCCGACCAGCGCATTGGTGGCCGCCGCCGCACTGGCCGAGCCGCGCATCCTGGTGACGGTGGCGCAGGTGGCCGGTTCGGCGCCGCGCGAACCGGGCGCCAAGATGCTCATCACCCTCAATGGCGCCTACGACACCATAGGCGGCGGCCACCTGGAAATGCGCGCCACCGACATCGCCCGCGAAATGCTGGCCATGCCGGCCGGTACGCTGCCGGCGGAGCGGCGGCTGGAACGCTTCCCGCTCGGCCCCAGCCTGGGCCAGTGCTGCGGCGGGGTCGTGCAGCTGGCGTTCGAGCGCATCATGCCGGAGGCCGACGCCCATTTCGCCACGCTGGTGCGGCGCAAGGGCGAAGGCCAGGATAGCTGGCGCCTGATCCCGCTTGGGTCCACGGAAGCGGCCAGCATGTACGACGCGGCCGGCCTGCGCCTGTCCGGCGCCGGTCCCGCGCTGCTGCCCCTGCCCGGCCCCGGCATCGACTGCAAACTGCGGCCCGATGACGAGGGACGCCAGTGGCTGGTCGATTCCTGCCTGCCCTACCGGCCCCGCCTGTACCTGTTTGGCGCCGGCCACGTGGGCGCGGCCATCGTGCGCGCGCTGGCGGAGCTGCCTTGCCAGGTCGTGTGGATAGACGAGCGGGAGGACATGTTCCCGTCCGCCCTGCCGGCCAACGTGCGCATCGAAGCGACCGATACGCCGGAAGCCGTGATCGAGGAAGCGCCGGCCGGCGCCTCCTTCCTGGTGCTCACGCACAGCCATGCGCTGGACCAGCAATTGTCCGAGCACATACTGCGCCGCACCGACTTTACCTGGTTCGGCCTGATCGGATCGGCCACCAAACGTGTACAATTCGAACGACGCCTGCGCGAACGGGGCATACCGGCCGAGCGCATGGCAGACATGACATGCCCGATCGGCCTGCCCGGCATCCGCGACAAGGCGCCCGCCGTCATCGCCGTATCGGTGGCGGCGCAGCTGATGCAAGTGTGGGAAGCCGCCGCCCTTGCCTCGCCGGCAGAAACGATAACGGCATTGGCCGACACGCCAGCCCAGGACCACACATGCACCGCCTGATTTCTTCAACATCGCCCGTAACGCAGGCGCTCTCACTCTCCGGCAGCGCCGGGGCGGGAGCGCTGCATCGCTGTACATCCCACTAGCCAGCGCGCTAGCTTCAACACCATCAAGAAGGGACTGCCCGCGCACCTGCATGCCGGCAGTCAGCGACCACCTGCGTCTCGCAATATCGGAATCAAGGAATCAAGGAATCATCATGGCAAGTACACTCACGTCCGGCACTTTCCAGGCATACCGCGCCAGCCTGCTGCACTTTAACGACGACCCGGCCTACCACAGCAACGCCTACAGCTGGCACGAAGACGGCCTGCTGGTGGTCAACGACGGCAAGGTCCACCTGGCCGGCGACTACGCCCAGCTGGTGCACTTCCTGCCCGAAGGCACGCCCGTGCACGACTATAGCGGCAAGCTCATTACGCCTGGCTTCATCGACACCCACGTGCACTATCCGCAGACCGACATGATCGCCTCGCCCGCACCGGGCCTGCTGCCATGGCTGGAAAAGTACACCTTCCCCACCGAGCGCAAGTTCGCCGATCCGGAACACGCCACCCAGGTCGCCAGCTTCTTCCTCGACGAGCTGACCCGCTGCGGCACCACCACGGCCATGGTCTACTGCACCGTGCACCCGCAATCGGTGGACGCCTTCTTCGGCGAGAGCGAGAAGCGCAACCTGCGCATGGTGGCCGGCAAGGTGCTGATGGACCGCAATTGCCCCGACTTCCTGCGCGATACGGCCGAATCGGGCGTGCGCGAAAGCGAAGAACTGATCAAGCGCTGGCACAAGCGGGGCCGCCAGCTGTACGCCATCACGCCGCGTTTCGCCCCCACCTCGACGGAAGCCCAGCTGGAACTGGCCGGCGCGCTGGCCAAGGCCTACCCGGACACCTTCCTGCAAACCCACGTGGCCGAGAACAAGGACGAAGTGGCCTGGGTCAAGTCGCTGTTCCCCAATGCGCGCAGCTACATGGACGTGTATGACCGCTACGGCATGCTGCGTCCGCGCTCAATGTACGCGCACTGCATCTGGCTGGACGACGCCGACCGCGCCCGCATGGCCGAAACCAAGTCGGCCATCTCGATCTGCCCCACCTCCAACCTGTTCCTGGGCAGCGGCCTGTTCGACTTCGAACGCGCCGATGCGCAGCAGGTACCGCTGTCGCTGGCCACCGATGTGGGCGGCGGCACCTCGTTCTCCATGCTGCAGACGATGAACGAGGCCTACAAGGTGGCCCGCATGGGCGGCACCTACCTGCAGGCCATGCGCATGTTCTACCTGGCCACGCTGGGCGGCGCGCGCAGCATGCAGCTGGAAGGCACGATCGGCAATTTCGCGCCGGGCACGGAAGCGGACTTCGTCGTGCTCGACCCGAAGGCGACGCCGCTGCTGGCGCGCCGCACCGAGCGCACCGACAGCCTGGAGGAACTGCTGTTCGCCATCGCCATGCTGGGCGACGACCGCACCGTGGCCGCCACTTATGCCGCCGGCAAGGCCGTACACCTGCGCCAGGACTGAATATGGACCGACTTTCCAACGAAGGCCGGGCCGCCTTGGCGCCGCCCGGCGTGACCAGCGCGGCCGAGTGGCAGACGCGTGTCGACCTGGCCGCCTGCTACCGTCTGTGCGCACTGTATGGCTGGGACGATGTGATCTACACCCACATCACGGCCGCCGTGCCAGACCAGCCAGGCCATTACCTGACCAATCCGTTCGGGCTGCGCTTCGATGAGGTGCGCGCGTCCAACCTGGTCAAGGTTGACCATGCGGGCAATATCGTCTGCCGTTCGGGGCATCCCATCAACCGCGCCGGCTTCGCGCTGCACGCCGCAGTACATGGCGCGCGGCCGGAACTGGGCTGCGTCATGCATCTGCATAACGGCAACGCCATCGCGGTCGGCGCGCAAGGACAGGGCTTGCTGCCGTTGTCATCGCACGCCCTGCGCTTCTACCAGCAGATCGGCTACCACGACTACGAGGGACTGGTGCTGACGGCGCCGGAGGCGGCGCGGCTGGTGAAACAGCTGGGGGACTTCCCCGCCCTGCTGCTGCGCAATCACGGTTCGCTCGTCTGCGGGCGCACCGTGGCCGAAGCCTTCGTGCGGATGGAGACACTGGACAAGGCCTGCGGCTTCCAGCTCAAGGCGCAGGCGGGCAGCGCGCAGTTGCGCATGCCGCCGCATGACGTCTGTGTCCAGGCCCAGCGCGACCTGGAGGGCGGCGGCGCACTGGAAGGCGCGCTGGAATGGCCTGCCCTGCTGCGCAAGCTGGACCAGCTCAGCCCTGACTACCGCAGCTGAATCATTGACAAGAACGAGGAGAGATTATGCCCACCATTAACGTCCAGGTCTTCGAAGGCCGCACGCTGGAACAGAAGCGCGCCTTCGTCAAGGCCGTCACCGAAGCGACCGTCGCAACACTGGGCGCCACGCCCGAATCGGTCGATATCATCATCCACGAGTTGAAGAAGGAAAACTGGGCGACCGCCGGCCGCCTGTGGTCCGACCGGCCCTGAGCCGCCCGGGCAGCTTTCGGCTCAGGCAAATTCCAAGACATCGGCCAGCGGCTTGCGCGGCTTTTGCGGCCAGTTGCCGGGCGCCGCATAGCCTACCGTGACGAGCATGACGGGCACTTCACGCTCCGTCAGCCCAAACTCCCGCGCCACGCCGGCGGCGTCGAAGCCACTGAGCGCGCTGCTGGCCAGGCCCATGCCTTCGGCTGCCAGCATGAGCGTCATGGCCGCCAGCGAAGCGGAGCGCAACGCCTCATCGCGCTGCAACTGGGGCTGTTCCGGATGGGTTGCCCGCGCCATATTCACCCAGCCGTCCGCGAACGCCTGGCCCATGATGCCCGCCTCCACCGACGGCTGCAGGGCCGCCGGCAAACCTTCATGCGCCGCCAGCGTGCCGCAAATGATGAAGGTGACGGCCGCATCGGACACCTTGCGCTGGCCGAACGCCAGCGCCTGCAGGCGCGCCTTGGCCGCCTCGGTCCGCACAGCGACGAACTTCCAGTTCTGGAAATTGTAGGCCGACGGCGCGCGCGTGGCGAGGTGGACCAGTTCTTCGATCTGCTGCGTCTCCAGCGTGCGGCTGGCATCGAAATGATTGGCCGAGATACGGTTCTCGATCAGTTGACGGATGGTGTGTGTGGCGTGTGGCATGACAATTCCTCTACAGTTAAAGAACAAAGACAATTCAGGCGCGCACAGTGGCGGATAACTGTGCCGGTACGGCGGGCCGCATGCTCCACTGCACGGCAAGCACACTGCCCAGCACAGTAAGCAAGCCCAGCATGGCACTGCCGCGCATGGCCTGGCCGAGAACGATCCAGCCCAGCACTACGGCAGTGAGGGGGCTGAGCAAGCCGAGCGAGGACACGGCCACGGGCGACAGCCTGGCAATGCCGCGGAACCACAGCGCATAGGTGAGCAGCGTACCGACCACGCCCAGATAGGCATAGGCCAGCAAGGCTGACGTGCCCAGGCGCGGCAACGGCGGCTCGGCAAACCAGGATAACGGCGCCAGCATCAGCCCACCGAGCAGCAGTTGCCAACCCGTGAATGCGAGCACCGGCACTTCCGGTTTCCAGCGCCGCGCCAGGAAGCTGCCGGCGGCCATGCAGGTGGTGCCGGCCAGCGCGGCGGCGATCCCGATCGGATCCCACGCCGCGCCAGGCGCCAGCAGCAGCAAGGCCATGCCCGCCACCGCCACCAGCGACGCCACCACCGCCATCCGGGCCGGCGCACTGCGGTCGGCCACCCACGCGAAACCCATCACCAGCAAAGGCTGCACCGCTCCCATGACCGCCGCCAGCCCGCCGGGCAGGCGATATGCAGCCACGAACAGCAAGGCCTGGAAGATGCCGATATTCAGGGCAGAGAGCACAAACAGTCGCCCCCAGAATGCCCGTTGCGGCCACTGCCGCAACAGCAGCGCCAGCAGAATTCCGGCCGGCAGGGTGCGCACGGTGGCCGCCGTGAACGGCATGGCGGGCGGGAGAAATTCCGTCGTGACGATGTAGGTCGTGCCCCAAAACAGGGGCGCCAGCGCAGTCAGCGCCGTATCAAGCAAGCGGGTGTGGTTTTTTG
>JAZJZQ010000525.1:0-1859 GCA_040389625.1 Pseudomonadota bacterium
GCGCCGCCTCGATGCCGGACAGGCCGGGCATGCGGATGTCGAGGAACACGATGTCGGGCTGGTGCTGGCCGGCCAGCGCCACGGCCTCGATGCCGTTGGTCGCCTCGGCCACGATCTCCAGCGCCGGCCACACTTCCTGCAGGCGGCTGCGCAGCTGGTCGCGCATGGCGTCCTCGTCGTCGGCGATCAATGCCGTGGCGCGCAGTTGCGGATTCATGCGGCCCCCTTGGCGAAAATGTCGGGCGCATACGGCAGCCGTATCGTGGTGCGGGCGCCGCCCGTCAAGGGTGCCTCGATCACCAGCTCGGCGCGCGTACCGTACAGCAGCTGCAGCCGTTCGCGCACATTGGCCAGGCCCATGCCGTCGCCCGCGTGCGTGCTGAAACCCACGCCGTCGTCGATCACGTCCACCTGCAGCTGGCTGCCGGCGACGCTGGCGCGGATGTCGATGCGGCCCCCTTCGATCTTCGGTTCCAGCCCGTGCTTGATGGCGTTCTCGATCAGGATCTGCAACATCATGGGCGGGAAGCTGGCGCTCTGCATTTCGGGCGGCACGTCGATCGAGACGGCCAGGCGCGACTTCATGCGCGCCTGCATGATGGCCAGGTAGGCGCGCGCCATCTCCAGCTGGCGCCCCAGCGTACCGTTGCCCTTGGCCCGCATCTGGGGCAGGGTGGCGCGCAGGTAGTCGATCAGGTGGGCGTGGATGCGGGCCGCCTGCGGCGGGTCCGTTTCGATCAGCTGGCCGATCAGGGCCAGGGTGTTGAACAGGAAGTGCGGTTCGACCTGGGCCTGCAGGGCGGCCAGGCGCGCCTCCACCAGGCGCCGCTCCAGCGTTTCTTCGCCGGCGTGGGCCGAGGCCTGGCGCGCTTCCAGTTCCGCCTTGCGCTTGCCGCCGGCCAGCACCTTGAGGCCGAACGAGGCGAGGATGAAGGCGAACGCCTGCTCGGGCTGGCCGAACGGGGTCAGGTCCAGCAGCAGCACCAGCACCCAGATGATGATCAGCTTGCGCCATGCCACCTGGGCCAGCCAGTCGAAAAAGCGCCACCACAGCGCGCTGGCGGTGTCGCCCAGCTCACGCAGGAAGCCCACCACGCGGCCCGACGTGCGCCTGACTGCCGTCACGAATGGCGCTCCGGCGGCTGGGCCTTGTTGCGCCGCTCCAGGATGCAGGCGCCTACCGCCAGCTTGAGCAGCAGGAAGGCCGAGAACAGCAGCAGCGCCAGCGGCAGCAGGGTCAGGATGAAGGCCATCAGGACGCAAGCGACCAGCAGCGCCGGCCAGGACATGCGTTGCACGGTGCGCGCGCCATAGCGGGCCGTGCGCAGGAAGGCGGTGCCCACCTCGTTCAGGACGTCGAGCACGCTCTGGCTGTTCAATTTACTCATCTTTCATCTCCCTTGAAAAAGGATGGCCGATGACCGTAATGTAGCGCAGCCGGGCCAGCGCCCGTAGCGCCATCCGACCAATTGCCGATAGCGGGGCATGGCCTGCGGCAATGGGCGATGAATGGGAAGGCGTCAGCGCCGGGCCGCCTGCCAGTCGCCGTGCAGCAGGCCGTAGATGACGCTGTCGGACAGTTCGCCGTCCACGAACCAGCGCTCGCGCAGCCGTCCCTCCTGGCGGAAATGGAGCCGTTCCAGGATGGTGGCCGAGGCCTGGTTGTCCGGATGCAGGTCCGCTTCGATGCGGTGCAGGTCCAGCGCGCCGAAGCCGTAGTCGATCAGGGCCGCCAGCGCCTCGGGCATGTAGCCCTGGCCCCAGTGGGCGCGCGACAGCATGTAGCCGATTTCGCAGCGGCGGTTGGCGCGGTTGAAGGCGTACAGCGTGGCCGTGCCGATCAGCTCCCCCGTGGCGGC
>JAZJZQ010000526.1:0-6269 GCA_040389625.1 Pseudomonadota bacterium
TTGTTGAGCAGCTCCGGCATGGCCATGCGTTCCATATCGGCCGGCGGCAGGAACACCGTGCGGTTGTCGGCGATTTCCTTCTTCACGTACTTGATGCTGGCCAGGTTGGCGTTCGCGTAGAACACCTTGTTGGTCTGGCTGGCATGCACTTCCGGCCGCATGATGTAGTTCATGAACAGCAGCGCATTGCCGGGATGGGGCGCGTCGGCCGGAATGGCCAGCGTGTCGAGTACCAGCATGGCGCCGTGGCGCGGCACCAGCGCTTCGATCCGGTTGCCGGTATTGCCGTCGATGGCGCGCTGGCGGGCGATGTTGATGTCGCCCGACCAGCCCAGCGCCACGCAGATGGCGCCGTTGGCCAGGTCGTTGATATAGCCAACCGAACTGAATAGCGCAATGTAGGGCCGCACCTGCTTGAGCATGCGGGCCGCATCCTGGTAATCGGCGCTGTTGCGCGAATATGGCGGCTTGCCCAGGTAGGCCAGCGCCGGCGGCATCACGTCGGACGGCGCATCGACGAACGACACCCCGCACGACTTGAGCCTGGCCATGTACTTGGGATCGAACACCAGGTCCCAGGGGTTGTCCGGCATGGGCATGCCGGCCAGCGCCGCCGCCACCTTGTCCACATTGATGCCGACCGTCGTGTAGCCCCACAGCCAGCTCACCAGATGCTCGTTGCCGGGATCGAGCCGGGCCAGGCGCGCCTGCAGCGCCGGGTCCATATTGGCCAGGTTGGGCAGCTTGCTCTTATCGAGCTTGCGCAGCAGGCCGCCCTGGATCTGCATCCCGGCCCAAAGCGCCGATGGCACCACGATGTCGTAGCCGGAGCGGCCCGCCACCAGCTTGGCGTGCAGCGTCTCGTTGCCGTCAAAGTAGTCGAGGCGGACCTTGATGCCGGTTTCCTTCTCGAAGTTCTTCACCGTGTCGTCGGCCATGTACTCGGCCCAGTTGTAGATGTTGAGAACCTTGTCCTCCTGCGCCTGCGCCGGCACTGCCACGCCAGCAACAGCCAGCGCGCCCCACAGCGCCGCCGCAGCGGCGCGCCGGCCCAAGCGCCCTGCGCGCTCACCTCTTGTTTGCTTCCCCATGCCGTCCTCCCTCGCCCAGATAGATTGACAGTGCTTGCTCGATAACGCCGCGCTCAAGCGCCCTTGGCCGCGACCTTCTGGTTGCGCAGCACGCACAGCATGTCCGCCGCCAGGTGCGCGGCGGCCAGCGCCGTGATCTCGCTGTGGTCGAACGGCGGCGCCACTTCGACCACGTCCATGCCCACCAGGTTGAGCGGCCCCATGGCGCGCACCAGCGCCAGCGCCTGGGCCGACGTCAGGCCGCCCGGCACCGGCGTACCCGTGCCGGGTGCATAGGCCGGATCGAGACAGTCGATGTCGAACGTCAGGTAGGCCGGGCGCTGGCCGACGATGGACAGGATGCGTTCCATGGTGGCGGCCGTGCCGTTGGCATGGACCCAGGGCGCGTCGATCACGTTAAAGCCCATGAAGTCCTCGTTCCAGGTGCGAATGCCCACCTGCACCGACGTGGCCGGATCGACCAGCCCTTCCTTGACGGCCTTGTAGAACATGGTGCCGTGGTTGAGCGAATCGGGATTGTCGTCGGCCCAGGTGTCGCAATGGGCGTCGAAGTGGATCAGCGACAGCGGCTTGCCGTACTTTTCCGCATGGGCCTTCAGCAGCGGATAGGTGATGAAATGGTCGCCGCCGAAGGTCAGCATCTTGGCGCCGCTGGCGAGAATCGTGCGAGCATGCTCCACGATGGCCGGCGCGATGGTCAGCGGGTTGTGGGCGTCGAACCAGCAATCGCCGTAATCGATCACAGCCAGGTCCTCGAAGGGATCGAAGCCCCACGGGAACGGCATCAGCTCGGCCAGCTGCACGCTGGCGGCACGCACGGCGGCCGGCCCCAGGCGCGCGCCGGGGCGGAAGGTGGTCGACAGGTCGAGAGGAATGCCGGAGATGGCCACGTCCACGCCGTCGAGATTGCGGCTGTAGTTGCGGCGCATGAAACTGAGTACGCCAGCGTAGGTGTTTTCCGGATTGCTGCCGTACAGCGACTGGCGGCGAATGGCGCCGTCGCCCTTGATTTCTGCACTCATGAATGCTCCTGTTATGAATTGTTGAAATGGATGGTGTAGCGGTGTTTCTCTGACATCCATTCTGCAAGGGATGTCCTGCCGTGTAAAATGAACGATATTGTTCAACTCAATAGTTTTTTTCATACCTTATGGAAAAACGCCTGCCCCCGCTGCAAAGCCTGCTGGCCTTCGAAGCCACCGCCCGCCTGGGCAGTTTTTCCAAGGCGGCACTGGAACTGGCGCTGACCCAGTCCGCCATCAGCCACCAGATCCAGAACCTGGAGCAGTGGGTGGGGCAAGCCCTGTTCAGCCGGCTGGGACGGGGCGTGAAGCTGACGGCGGCCGGAGAGTTGTTCAGCCAGACGGTGCGCAATGCGCTCAAGACGCTGCGCGACGGGCGCGAGCGGATCGAGCCCTATCGCAATCCCGACTCCGTGCTGCTGGCTTGCGGCGCCGATTTCGCGGCAGGCTGGCTGACGCCGCGCCTGCGCCAGCTGCGCGAGCGGCATCCGGCGCTGGAAGTGTGGCTGATCACCAAGGACGAGCTGCGCGAGATCGACCGCATCGACGTCGACCTGATTATTTCAAACGACGACTTAAGCGGTGAACAGATGCGCTCCGTGCCGCTGCTGGACGACCACGCCCTGGCCGTGTGCGGCCCGCAGCTTGCCAAGCGGCTGGACCGGCTGCCCTTCCCCGACGTGCTGGCGGCCGCGCCCCTCATCATCGACGAGCATTACCCGCAATGGGCGCCCTGGCTGGCCGACCATGAACTGGCGACCGCGCGCGCCATCACGCTGGACGACGCCCGGTTGCAGCTGGACGCGGCGCGCGACGAGCTGGGCATCGCTATGGTGTCGCGCCTGGTGGCCGACGGCGCCCTGCGGCGCGGCGACGTGTGCGCGCTGGCGCAGGTGCCGGGCATGCCCCTGCCCGGCCTGTGGCTGACCAAATCCACACTGGCGCCGCGCACGCCGGCCGTGCAGCTGGCGTTCGACTGGCTGCGCGACATCAGCGGGAGCGTGGCCAAATGACCGGGCACGAAAAAGACCAGGCCGGGGCCGACGAGGCGGCCGCCACCCGGGCAGGCGAGTCGATACACGATGCCGACCAGCCATCCGCCCCCCGCGCCGGCACAACGCTGCCCGGCCGCCTGCTGCTGCCGGCCGGCGCCAGCGCCTCCGCCCTGCCCCTGCTGCAAGGGCGCGCGCTGCGGGCGTTTGCCGACGGCTATGTCGCCGTGCTGCTGCCGGCCTACCTGATCGCGCTCGGGCTGGGCACATGGCAAGTGGGTTTGCTGGCCACCGCCACCCTGCTTGGTTCGGCATTGGCCACGCTGGCCATCGGCGCCTGGGGCCACCGTTTCCATCACGGCCGCCTGCTGCTGGCGGCGGCCGTCCTCATGACGGCGACCGGCTTCACCTTCGCGGCCTGCTCGACCTTCTGGCCGCTGCTGCTGGTCGCCTTCCTCGGCACGCTCAATCCCAGCTCGGGTGACGTGAGCCTGTTCCTGCCGCTGGAACATGCCAGGATCGCCGAGGCGGCCGACGGCGACAGCCGCACGGCCTTGTTCGCCCGCTACAGCCTGCTAGGCTCCCTGCTGTCGGCCTGCGGCGCGCTGGCCGCGGCGCTGCCGGGCCAACTGTCGGCATGGACCGGCTGGTCGCCGCTGGCCGCCCTGCGCTGCATGTTCGTGCTGTATGGCCTGATCGGCGCGCTGGTATGGCTGCTCTACCGCCGCCTGCCCAAGGCGCATGAGGAAGTGCGCAAGGCGCCGGCGCCGCTGGGGCCCTCGCGCGCCATCGTGATCCGGCTGGCCGCGCTGTTCTCGGTCGACTCGTTCGCCGGCGGCCTGGTGGTCAATGCGCTGCTCGCCCTGTGGCTGTTCAAGCGCTTCGACATGTCGGTGGCGGCGGCGGGCCAGTTCTTCTTCTGGTCCGGCCTCTGCTCGGCCGCATCCCAGCTCGCCGCGCCCCGCCTGGCAAAGCGCATCGGGCTGCTCAACACCATGGTCTACACCCATATCCCGGCCAGCATCTGCCTGATCGCGGCGGCCTTCACACCCGGCCTCGGTATGGCGCTGGGACTGTTGATCGTGCGCTCGCTGCTGTCGCAGATGGACGTCCCGGCGCGCAGCGCCTTCGTCATGTCGGTGGTCACGCCCGGCGAGCGGGCGGCGGCGGCCAGCTTCACGCTGGTGCCCAAGAGCCTGGCCTCGGCCGCCGCGCCCACCATCGGCGGCGCCCTGCTCGCGGCCGGCCTGCTGGCCGCACCGCTGGTCGCCTGCGGCGTGCTGAAGATCGCCTACGACGTGACGATCTGGCGCAGCTTCCGCAAAATCCGCACGGCGCCCGAGGCGTCGTAACGGCACGCGCGCTCAGCCTCCCGCCTGCACGCCCAGCCGGTACACCGTCGTTTGCCGGTACTGCTGGCCCGGCCGCAACACCACCGCCTGCATGGCCGGTCCGTTGATCTGGTTCGGATAGGCATGCGCTTCCAGGCAGAAGCCGTCGTGGATAGCGTACGGCCGCCCCGCCTTGCCCGGCACGCCGGCCAGGAAATTCCCGCTGTAGAACTGCAGGCCCGCCTCGGTCGTGCTGACCGTCAGTTCGCGTCCCGACGCCGGGTCGTACACCCAGGCCACCTCGCGCAAGCCGCCGCCCGGTTCCAGGCAATAGCAATGGTCGAAGCCGCGGTATTGCGCCAGCTGCGGCTCCGGCCAGTCCAGCCGCGCGCCTATGGGTGCCGCGTGGCGGAAGTCGAAGGCGCTGCCGGCCACGGATGCCGGCTGGCCGAGCGGAATGAGTTCGTCGTCGACGGGCAGATAGTGGTCGGCGGCGATGCGCAGCAGATGGTCGCCGATGCCCGCCATCCCGCCGTTCAGGTTGAAGTAGCCATGCGACGTGAGGCTGACCGGAGTCGGCGCGTCCGTGGTGGCTGTGTAGTCGATACGCAGGCTGCCGTCGTCGTCCAGCCGGTAGCCCACCTGCACGTCAAGGTTGCCCGGATAGCCGCCCGTGCCGTCCGGCGACAGGTGGCGCAGCAGCAGGCCGCCGTCATCCGGCTCCGCCTGCCAGTGCGCCAGGTGCAGCCCCACCCGGCCGCCGTGCAGGTGATGGACGCCGTCGTTGCGGTCGAGCGGATACAGTTCGCCGTCGAGCGTGAAGGCGGCGCCGGCGATGCGGTTGGCGCAGCGCCCCAGCAGCGCGCCGAAATAAGGCGCATTGGCCGCGTAGCCCTGCTCGTCCGGGAAGCCCAGCAAGACATCGGCCACCTTGCCGTAGCGGTCGGGCGCATGCCAGGAACGCAAGGTGCCGCCCAGCGCGCTGATGGTCACGCGCATGCCGGCCGCATTGCGCAAGGTGTACAGGTCGGGGGAGATGGTCATGGGCGTTCTTCAGGCGGAGGGGACAAGGGAAGTCTGGACGAGCGCGGCGGCGGCGCGCTCCTGGTATTCGCGCGGCGTGCAACCGAGCTCGCGTTTGAATACGGCGTGCAGGTATTGCACCGTAGTGAAGCCGCAGCGGACGGCGATGTCGGCGATGTTGCCGCCTTCGTGCGCCAGCATGGCCTTGGCCGCATCGAGCTTGAAGTGCAGGATTTCATCGTGCACGCTGCGCCCCAGCTCCTGACGGAAATGCGATTCCAGCGAGGAGCGCGACACGCCCACATAATCGGCCACCTGCCCGGTCTTGATACCCTGGCAGGCGTACTGGCGGATGAAGTGGCGCGCCTGCATCACGTGCGGGTGCTGGCAAGGCTGGTGGTTGCTGGAGGCCAGCACGTTGAGGCCGGCCGGCGGCACCAGGATGCGGGTGCCGTCCAGCCGCGCGCCGTTCAGCATCTGGTGCAGCAGGTGGGCGGCCGTGCGCCCCATTTCGTGGGTGCCCTGGATCACGGAACTGAGCGGGATGCGGGTCAGCATGCGCGCCATCGGGTCGTTGTCGATGCCGATTACGGCCACCTGCTCGGGCACGGCGATACCGGCCCGCATGCAGGCCTGCATCAGCTGGCGCGCCCGCGCGTCGCTGACGGCGATGATGCCGATCGGCTTGGGCAGGCTGTGCAGCCACGCGATCTGGCCCTCGACCGCCTCGTCCCACGACGGCGCGCTGGTGCTCACGCCGCGGTACACCAGCGGGGCGATGCGGTCGCGCCGCATCAGGGCGCAAAACGC
>JAZJZQ010000526.1:6369-11572 GCA_040389625.1 Pseudomonadota bacterium
CGCCGCGGTACACCAGCGGGGCGATGCGGTCGCGCCGCATCAGGGCGCAAAACGCCAGCTCGCGCTGCTGGGCCCAGCGGTTGACGGCCGCCTCGGGCAGGCTGAAGCAGGCAAAGCGGCTCAGCCCCGCCTCGATCAGGTGCTCGTAGGCCAGCTTGATCAGCTTGAAGTTGTCGGTCGCCACATAGGGCACCCGCGCCGGATAGTCGGCCTCGTCCTGGTAGGAGCCGCCCACGGCCACCACCGGCAGCGCCGTGCGTTCCAGCGCCGCGCACACGGCCGGGTCGTCGAAGTCGGCGATGATGCCGTCGCCGCGCCAGCGCTCGATGCCCGGCAGGCGGCAGCGGAAATCCTCCTCCAGGTACAAGTCCCACGACACGCGCGTGCTGTTCAAATAGGCAGCGATGCCGGCGATAATTTCGCGGTCATAGATCTTGTTGCCGTTAAACAGCAACGCGATCGTGTGCGCGGTGGGCATTTTCATCGTCGTCTCTCCCGGTGGCGGCCTGGCGGCAGGTCAGCGGCGGGCCGTCCTGGTACTGACGTCGACCCACACCGCGATCGTGAGAATACTGCCTTTGACGATCATCTGCCAGTAAGTATCGACGTCCAGCATCGACATGCCGTTATCCAGGCTGGCCATGACGAGGGCGCCGATCAGGGCGCCATACACGGTGCCGGCGCCGCCCCGCATCGAGGTGCCGCCGATGAAGCAGGCGGCGATGGCATCGAGTTCGCTGAAGGTGCCGGCCGATGGCGAACCGGCCGCCAGCCGGCCGGTATTGATCAAGCCGGCCAGCGCGCACATCAGCCCCATGATGCCGAAGATCCACAGCTTGACGGCGCGCACGTCGATGCCCGACAGGCGGGTCGCCTCCATATTGCTGCCGACGGCGTAAATGCGGCGGCCGAACACGGTCTGCGTCGTCATGTAGGTAAAGCCGCCCAGCAGCGCCAGCAACAGCAGCACCGGCAGCGGAATGCCTTCGTAACCGTTGAGGGTGCGCACGAAGACGAACAGCAGCGCGCCCGTCAACAGCACGCGGGCCGCGTCGCGCCACAGCGGCGGCTGCGCCAGCCCGTGCAGGGCGCGCCCGGCGCGCTGGTGCCACGCCAGCACGCCGGCCAGCGCGAACAGGGCCCAGCCCAGCGCCACGCCCGCCGCCGCCGGCAGATAGGCCTGGCCCAGTTGCACCAGCCCGTTAGAGACGGGCGCCACCGTGATGCCGCCCGTCACGCCCAGCAGCACGCCGCGGTAGGTCAGCATGCCGCCCAGGCCGACGATGAACGAGGGGATGCCGCGGTAGGCCGTCAGGTAGCCATTGAACAGGCCCAGCAACAAGCCGCAGGCCAGCACCAGCACCAGGTTCAAGGCCAGCGGCAAATGCTGGCCGACGTCGAGCACGGCGGCCACGCCGCCCAGCAACCCAAGCAGGGAGCCGACGGACAGGTCGATCTCGCCGGCGATAATCACCAGCACCATGCCGCAGGCCAGGATGCCGGTGACCGACATTTGCCGCAGCAGGTTGGACAGGTTGCGCGGCGAGACGAAGCCGCCCTCCGTCCTGGTGTAAAAGAAGGCCCAGATCAGCGCGATGGCGATCCCCAGCGCCAGCATCTTGTACTGGCTGAATAATTGTTTGATGTTGTTGTTTTTCATGCCACCGTTCCCATTTGGTCGTTGCCGGGCGCCTGGTCCAGCGCGGCGGCCAGCACCATCTCCTGCGTTAAGTCCTGATTGATGAAATCGCCCCGCAGGCGGCCCTCGCCCATCACCAGCACGCGGTCCGACACGCCCAGCACCTCGGCCAGCTCGGACGAGACCATGATGATGGCCACCCCTTGCGCCGCCAGTTCCAGCATCAGCTTGTAGATTTCGTACTTGGCGCCCACGTCGACCCCGCGCGTGGGCTCGTCGAGGATCAGCACCCGCGGCCGCGTCAGCAGCATCTTGGCCAGCACGGCCTTTTGCTGGTTGCCGCCCGACAGGCTGGTGATCGGCAAGGCGGGACTGGCCGTCTTCAGCCCCAGCTGCGCGATCTGCTCGCGCACGGCGCCGCCCTCGGCGTTGGCATCGATCCGGGTGGCGCGGGCAAAGCGCCCCAGCACCGCCAGCGTGATGTTCTGGCCGACGTCGAGATCGGCCACGATGCCGTGCTGCTTGCGGTCTTCCGGCACCAGCGCCAGGCCGGCGCGGATCGCCTTGAGCGGCGTGCTGCTGTCGATCTGGCGCCCGTCCAGCCACACCTGCGCCTCGCAGCGCCCCGGATAGGCGCCGAACAGCGCCGACACCAGCTCGGTGCGGCCGGCCCCCACCAGGCCGGCCACGCCCAGGATCTCGCCGCGGCGCAGCGAGAACGACACGTCGTCCACCCGCTTGCGGCGCGGATTGTCCACGTCGTAGCAGGTCACGTTGCGCGCCTCGAACAGCAGCTCGCCCGGCGTGTGGCGCGCCGGCGGATACATCTGGCTCATTTCACGCCCGACCATCTGGGCGATGATGCGCTCCACGTTCATCTCGCGCATCGGCGTGGTGGCGATATGCTGGCCGTCGCGGATGACGACGATGGTGTCGCAGATGGCCGCCACCTCGTCGAGCTTGTGCGAGATGTAGATGCAGGTCACGCCCTTGGCCTTGAGCGCGGCGATCAGCTCCAGCAGCACGGCGATCTCGGACGCCGTCAGCGACGACGAGGGTTCATCCAGGATCAGCAGCTTGGCGTCCTTGTTGAGCGCCTTGGCGATTTCCACCAGTTGCTGGTGGCCGCCGCCGTAGTGCATCACCGGCAGCGCCACGTTCATGTCGGGGATCTTCAATTCACGCAGCAGTTCGTCGGCGCGGCGGTACATGGCCGGATAATCCATGCGGCCGCCCGGCAGCGTCAGTTCGCGGCCCATGAAGATGTTTTCGGCCACGGACAACTGCGGCACCAGCATCAGCTCCTGGTGGATGATGACGATGCCGGCCGCCTCGGTGTCGCGGATCGATTGCGCGCGCAGCGGCTGGCCGCGCCACAGGATCTCGCCGTCCCAGCTGCCGTGCGGGTAGACGCCGGACAGCACTTTCATCAGGGTCGACTTGCCGGCGCCGTTCTCGCCGCACAAGCCGATGCACTCGCCGGGCCGGACCTGGATGTCGATCCCGTTGAGCGCGCGGACGCCGCCAAATTGCTTGACGATGCCCTTCATTTCGAGCAAATAATCGGACATGCTGACTCTCGTAGAAATACGTGGACGCGGCGATGCGGCGGCGCGACTATGCCGCCGCCGGGCCATCCGGACGAGGGGGAACGGCGCGCCGCGGACGCTTATTGGGCGCTTATTGCGCGCTGATCTGGGCCTTGGTGTAGAAGCCGTCGTCCACCAGCAGGTTGATGTTGGCCTTGGTCAGCGGCGTAGGCTTGAGCAGCACGGTGCTGACCTGCTTCAAGCCATTGTCGTAGCTCGAGTTGTAGCCCGGCTTTTCGCTGCGCGCCAGTTGCACGGCCAGCTTGGCCGCCTCCGACGCGATGGTCTTCAGCGGCTTGTAGACCGTCATGGCCTGGGTGCCGGCGATGACGCGCTTGACCGCCGCCAGATCCGCGTCCTGGCCCGACACGGGCACCTTGCCGCTCAGCTTTTGCGCGGCCAGCGCCTGGATCGCGCCGCCGGCCGTGCCGTCGTTGGAGGCGACGATGGCATCGATCTTGTTGTTGTTGGCCGTGAGCGCGTTCTCGACGATGGACAGCGCCTCCGTGGCGCTCCAGTCCTTGACCCATTGCTGGCCGACGATCTTGATGTCGCCCTTGTCGATGAAGGGCTTCAGCACCTTCATCTGGCCTTCGCGCAGCATCTTGGCGTTGTTGTCGGTCGGCGCACCGCCCAGCAGGTAGTAATTGCCTTTCGGCTGGACCTTCGTTACGCCTTCGGCCTGCATTTCGCCGACCTTTTCGTTGTCGAACGAGATGTAGGCATCGATGTCGGCATTCAGGATCAGCCGGTCGTATGACAGCACCTTGATGCCGGCCTTCTTCGCTTCCTTGACGGTGTTGTTGAGCACCGTGGCGTTGAAGGGCACGATCACCAGCACGTCCACGCCGCGCGAGATCAGGTTCTCGATCTGCGAAATCTGGCGCTGCTCGCTGGCGTCGGCCGACTGCACGTACACCTTGGCACCTAGCTTCTCGGCCGAGGCGATGAAGAAATCGCGGTCGCGCGTCCAGCGTTCGACGCGCAGGTCGTCGATCGAAAAGCCGATCTTGGGATTCTTGGCGTCGGCGCTGGCGCCGCCGCTGGCGCAGGCCATCAGGACGGTCATGGCGGACATGATGGCGGTGCTGAATAACTTGTTCATTGCTTGTCTCCTGGAGGTTTTTATTGACTACGGGTGCTGCGGGTAAAGCGAAAACGGGTGCGTAAGCTCAATGGTTATGGCGCGGCAGGTGCTGCCCTACCGCGCGGTACTGCAAGGCCAGCTCGAGACAGGCGCCGCTTTCCAGCTGGCCGACCGTGGCGCGGTAGATCTCCTGCCACGGCGTCTGGCTGGGCGGCACCGGCGGCGCCGGCTCGCTGCGGCGGCGGGCCAGTTCGGCCTCGTCGACCAGCATGTCGCAGCGGCCCCGGTTCAGGTCGACGCGGATGATGTCGCCGCTGCGCAGGTAAGCCAGGCCGCCGCCGGCGGCGCTCTCGGGCGAAGCGTTCAGGATCGACGGGCTGTCCGAGGTGCCGGACTGGCGGCCGTCGCCCAGCGTCGGCAGGTTCATCACGCCGTGTTTCACCAGCGCGTCCGGCGGCTGCATGTTGACCACCTCGGCCGAGCCGGGCCAACCGAGCGGGCCGGCGCCGCGCATCACGAGGATGCAGTTTTCATCGATGGCGAGCGCCGGATCGTTGATGCGGGCGTGGTAGTCGGCCGAACCTTCGAACACCACGGCGCGCGCCTCGAATACCCCCTCGCTGCCCGGCGTACTCAGATAACGGGCCCGGAACTGGGCGGAAATGACGCTGGTCTTCATGATGGCGAAATCGAACAGGTTGCCGCGCAGCGCCAGGAAGCCAGCCCGTTCCTGCAACGGCTCCGCATAGTGGCGCACCATGTCGCGGTCGCCGGTTTCGCGGCCGGCCAGGTTGGCGGCCATGGTCCTGCCGGTGACGGTGGGCCGCTCGGCGCGCAGGCGGCCGGCCTGCAGCAGCTCCCACATCACGGCCGGCACGCCGCCGGCGC
>JAZJZQ010000526.1:11672-14768 GCA_040389625.1 Pseudomonadota bacterium
CGCAGGCGGCCGGCCTGCAGCAGCTCCCACATCACGGCCGGCACGCCGCCGGCGCGGTGGAAGCGCTCGCCCAGGTATTTTCCGGCCGGCTGCATGTTCAGCAGCAGCGGCACGTGGTAGCCGTATTCCATCCAGTCGTCCGCATGCAGCGCCACGCCGGCGTGGCGGGCCATCGCCATCAGGTGCGGCTGGGCGTTGGTGGAGCCGCCGATGGCGGCGTTGACGACGATGGCGTCGAGGAAGGCGTCGCGCGTCAGGATCGCCGACGGGCGCAGGTCGCAGCGCGCCATTTCGACGATGCGCCGTCCTGTCTCGTAGGCGATCTGGCCCCGTTCGCGGTAGGGAGCGGGGATCGCCGCGCAGCCGGTCAGCGACATGCCCAGCACCTCGGCCAGCGCGTTCATGGTGGAGGCCGTGCCCATGGTGTTGCAGTGGCCGGCCGACGGCGCCGAAGCGGCCGCGATGTCCAGGAATTTTTCACCGTCGATCTCGCCGGCCGCCATCTGGCGCCTGCCCTTCCAGATCGCGGCGCCGGAGCCGACCAGTTCCCCATCGAGCCAGCCGTCGAGCATGGGACCGCCCGACAGCACGATGGCGGGAATGTCGACCGTGGCGGCGGCCATCAGTTGGGCCGGGGTGGTCTTGTCGCAGCCGGTGGTGAGCACCACGGCGTCGATCGGATAGCCGTGCAGGATCTCGACCAGGCCGAGATAGGACAGGTTGCGGTCCAGCGCGGCCGTCGGACGGCGGCAGTTCTCGAAGATGGGATGGAGCGGGAATTCCATCGGAATGCCGCCCGCGTCGCGTATGCCGTCGCGCACCCGTTTGGCCAGCTCCAGATGGATGCGGTTGCAGGGACTGAGGTCGCTGCCACTCTGGGCGATGCCGATGACGGGCCGGCCCGAACGCAGTTCCGCCGCCGTGACGCCGTAGTTCATGAACCGTTCCAGGTACAGCGCCGTCAGGTCGATATGCTCGGGATTGTCGAACCAGTCCTGCGAGCGGTAGCGCCGCGGCGCTGCCGGGCCGGTGGTCGTGGTCCGGTTGCCGTCCTGGCCGGCGTGCATCGTTTGGTCTTTGTCCTGCTTCATTGCTGTCCTCTATGCGCCGTACCAACCGGCATCGACGAAGTAATTGCGGCCGGTGCAGCGGGCGGCATTGTCCGAAGCGAGGAACAGCGCCAGCGCCGCCACGTCTTCCGGTTCGACCCGCTGCTGCAGGCACTGGCCGGCCAGGATCAGCCGCTCCGCTTCCGGCGTGTGCCACAACTCGGTCTGGCGCGGCGTACGCACCGCGCCCGGGATGATGCAATTGACGCGGATGTTGTGTACGCCCAGGTCGCGCGCCAGGCCGTGGGTCAGGCCCTCGATGCCAGCCTTGGCCGTCATGTACAGCGCCAGCCGCGCTTGCGCCAAGTGCCAGGAAATCGACCCCAGGTTCAGGATGGCGCCGCCGCCGGCCCGCTGCATGCCCGGCGCCACGGCCTGCGCGCAAAAGAACTGGTGACGCAGGTTGACGGCCATGCGCTCGTCCCAGTAGGCCGGGGTGACGTCGGCGATCTGGTGACGGTCGTCGTTGGCGGCGTTGTTGATCAACACATCGATAGTGCCGACGTCGCGTTCGATGGCGGCGAAGGTGGCGGCCAGCTCGTCGAGGTCCATCAGGTTGCAGTGCATGAAGCGTGGCGCGCAGGCGGTATCGGCCAGGCGCGCGGCCAACGCGCGCGAGGGCGCGTCAGCGATGTCGAGGAAGACCACCTCGGCGCCCTGCGCAGCGAAGGCTTCGACGATGGCCGAACCGATACCGGTGCCGCCACCGGTAATGACGACGCGCTTGCGCGCCAGGCTGGGGTAACTAGCGTAAATCATTGCTCTCTTTCGTGACAGGTGATGTGCTGGTATTTGTGCTGGTATTTGTGCTGGCTTTTGTGCTGGCTCTTGTGTCGGCACATTTGCTGGCGTATTTGCTGGCGTACTTGCCGGCTTATTTGCCCGGTTACTGGCGAACGGAGAGCGCCAGGCCGCGTCGCGCCAGGCTGCCATACAGCGCACGAACGCCATCAGTCCATGGCGCGATGGCGTCGCTGCGCTGCACATGGTTGACCAGTGCGCCCAGCGAGGCGGTGGCGATAGTGACCCGGTCGCCAAGGTGGTGGGTGAAACCGGCGCCGCTGGCGGCACGGTCCTGGATCGGCGAGAACATGGTCCCGAGGAAGAGCATGAATCCATCCGGGTATTGATGATGGCGCCCCATAACCTGGCGCACCAGGTCGAGCGGATCGCGGCTGATCTCGCGCATGAAGCTCGCTCCCTCGAGACGGAAATCGTCGTCGGCGCCTTCAATCACCAGGCTCACTTCGGCGGCGCGTATGGTGTCGAGCGTGAAGGTATCGTCGAACAGGCGGATGAAGGGGCCGATCGCGCAGGAACCGTTGTTGTCCTTGGCCTTGCCGAGCAACAGCGCGCTGCGGCCCTCGATGTCACGCAGGTTGACGTCGTTGCCCAGCGTGGCGCCCAGCACGCGGCCGGCGCTGCTCACTGCCAGCACGATCTCCGGCTCCGGATTGTTCCACTGCGAATCCGGATGCAGGCCGACGTCGGCGCCGCAGCCCACCGCCGACATCGGCTGCGACTTGGTGAACACTTCGGCGTCCACGCCTATGCCCACTTCCATGTACTGCGACCAGGCGCCGCGCCGCTGTAGTTCACGCTTCAATTGCAGCGCGGCGTCCGAGCCAGGGCGCAGCGCCGACAGGTCCGCTCCCAGCGTCTGCTGCAGGGCGGCGCGCAACGCGGCGGCACGGGCCGCATCGCCGCCGGCCTGCTCCTCGATGACGCGTTCGAGCAGGCTGACGGCAAACGTCACGCCGCAAGCCTTGATCGCCTGCAGATCGCAAGGCGCCAGCAGGCGTGGCGCGCCGGATTCGGGCTGCGCCGCCAGGGCATCGTCGAGCAGCGCCAGTACCGGGCCGAGCGCCTCACCGGGGGCGTGGCGGGCCAGCGCCAGCGGGTCCGGGCTGTCGAGCAGATCGGACATGGTGGGCACCGCTGCCGTGATGTCGAACACCTCGCCGCCGCGTACCGCGACCACGCAGGG
>JAZJZQ010000526.1:14868-16719 GCA_040389625.1 Pseudomonadota bacterium
GCACCGCTGCCGTGATGTCGAACACCTCGCCGCCGCGTACCGCGACCACGCAGGGGCCCTGCGCCGGGCCGCCGCGCCAGATGCGTCCGACGAGGACGGCGTCGTGCGCATCGGTAGGGAGCAAGGCGGCGGCGGAGAGTTTTTTCATCGTCATCCCGGTAGGCAGATTAAAGGTAAAGGAAACGCGCTGTATGCACGAACCGGAACGATTCTGCCCGCGGGGCGGGGGGGCCGCAATTATGAAATTCACCAATCGGCGTCATGATTATTGGCGGCGTGCGGGCCGCGACGACGGCGGCCGGAGGGTTATTTCCGCTGAACGCGCCGACGAGGACCCGATCCGGATGGACCTGCGACGTAAGCCGACAGCCCCTCGGCCAGCGCGGCAAAGGTCACCGCGCAGCGCGGGCTGTCGCGCAGGTCTTCGTGCATGGCCAGCCAGGTATCGAGTTCGATGGCAAAGGCCTTGGGCAACAGGCGCACCAGCTGCCCATCGCGCGCCGCCAGCGCGGCCTGGCACACGCCGATGCCGTAGCCGGCCCGGATTGCGGCCAGCTGCGCCAGGTCGCTGTCGGTGCGCATGGCGAAACGCGAGCGCGCCATGATGGGGAACTGCTTGCGCAGCCGGCGCAGGTACTCGGTCTCGTGGTCGTAGCCGATCAGGCTATGCGTAGCCAGCTCGTCCAGGCTGGCAGGCACGCCGTGCAGGTCCAGATAGTCGCGCCGCGCATGCAGGCCCAGTTCCACCGTGCCGATGCGGCGCGCCACCAACGCCTCCTGGGTCGGGCGCACCATGCGCACGGCGATGTCGGCTTCGCGCAGCAGCAAATCGTCGAGCCGGTTCGACAGCTTCAACTCTATCGTCAGCGCCGGATGGTCGGCACGCAGCCGGGCCAGGATGGGCGGCAGCACCTCCACGCCGATCACTTCGCTGGCCGTGATGCGCACGGCGCCGCGCACGCCTTCGCCCTGCCCGCTGGCCACCCGGCGCAACGCGGCGGCCGTGGCGGCCAGCGATTGCGCATACGGTTCCAGTTGCAGCGCCGCTTCCGTGGGCGCAAAGCCATCGTGCGAGCGGGTGAACAGCGTCAGGCCGAGCGCCGTCTCCAGCGCCTCGATGTGGCGCCCCACCGTCGGCTGCGTCAGCCCCAATGCTCGGGCAGCGCCGGACAGCGAGCCTTCCTCCAGCACGCCGAGGAAGGAGCGGTACCACTGCCAATCCGGTTCGATCTGCATCTTCGCCATCCATTCAAAACTGTATAGCTTCCATTCTATTCCAGACGATTTTGTTTTGATCAGCAAAGCCTGAAAATGCAATCACTTCCCCATCACCGCAAGGAGACGATCATGCAACAGCAACGCACAGCACTCATCCTCGGCGCCACCGGCGGCATCGGCGGCGCACTGGCGCGCCGGCTGCACCAGGCCGGCTGGCACATCAAGGCCCTGCACCGTGATGCCGCCGCCCGCCAGGCGCAGGCTGGCCAATACGAATGGATACAGGGCGACGCCATGCAGGCCGGCGACGTGCTGCGGGCCGCCGCCGGCGCCGCGCTGATCGTCCACGCCGTCAACCCGCCCGGTTATCGCAACTGGCAGCAGCTGGTGCTGCCCATGCTGGACCACACCATCGCCGCCGCCCGCCACAGCGGCGCGCGCATCGTCCTTCCGGGCACCGTGTACAACTACGGCCCGGATGCCTTTCCCGACATCGGTGTCGACGCGCCCCAGCGGCCATTGACCCGCAAGGGCGCGCTGCGGATGGAGATGGAACGGCGGCTGGAGCAGGCGGCCACCGACGGCGTGCGCAGCCTGATCGTGCGCGCCGGCGACTTCTTCGGCCCCGGCGCC
>JAZJZQ010000527.1:0-4815 GCA_040389625.1 Pseudomonadota bacterium
GCCGTCTGGGCGATGGCGATCTGCTGCTGGAGGCGGGCCAGTTCGGCATCCACGACCAGGATATTGGCCGCCTGCATTTTCGCGACATCGTTCAGTTTCTCGGAGGCGTAGGAAGTGCCGTTGATGGTGATGTATTGCGGTAAAGACATTATTTTCCTTGTTTATCAAATCCGGGGTAAAAAGTCCCGGCAGGCCGCGATTGTATGTCTAACAAAAGCGGCTCGCAATGGCCGCGGCCGATGGGCAGCAGACTCCGCACGGTTTCGACAACATCTATAATGCTAGCCCGTCCAGTATTTCCCGCCCCACCCCGTCCATGCCATCGACCCTCGCCGCGCCCGCCCACAGCGAACTGCTGATCAAGAAAAGCCGCTTCATCGCCTGCGTCCAGCCGATGACGGACCGGGCCGCGGCGCAGCAGGTGGTGGCGCAATTGAAGGCGCAGCATCCGACGGCCGCCCACGTATGCTGGGCCCTGCTGGCCGGCGGCCAGTCGGCGGCCGTCGATGATGGCGAGCCCAGCGGCACGGCGGGCCGGCCCATGCTCGATGTGCTGCGCCACCAAGACCTGGAAGGCGTGCTGGCCACCGTGGTGCGCTATTTCGGCGGCATGAAGCTGGGCGCGGGCGGCCTGGTGCGCGCCTACACGGACAGTGTGGCGCAGGCGCTGTTGACGGCGCAGAAGGTCGCCATCATCAAGCTGCGCACCCTGCATTGCGCCGTGCCCTACGCGCTGGAGGGCTGGCTGCGGCGCGAACTGGCCGGCGCCCAGGCGCAGCTGCTGGAGGTGGCCCACGGCGACGCCGTCCGCTTCACCTTCAGCCTGCCCGACGATGCCGCCCCTGCCCTCGTCGCCCGGCTGGGCGAGGCGGGCAGCGGCCGCGTCGTCTGGCAGGATGACGACGCGGCGCCTCTCCTTGCCTGACGGCCGACCCGCAAGCATCACGCACCGCAGCAGCGGGCATCGACCTTACGTCGGGTCAAGCGCAGTCAAACCAGTACAAATCGGCTATGCTTGGGTTTTTAACAACCGCGCTATGCTCGCTGGCCGTCGTCGCCATGCATGCGCCACTAGCCCGTCCGACCACCATGCCATCTTTTCGCATCAGTACCGATCAGGCGGAACTAGATATTCCCCTGATCCATCAATTCCTCTCCGAGCAATCGACCTGGGCCATCGGCATTCCCCGCGCCACGGTCGAACGTGCGATCGAACATTCGCTCTGTTTCGGCGGTTACCTGGGCCAAGAACAGATCGCGTTCGCCCGCGTCATTTCCGACTTCGCCACGTTTGCCAATCTGGTCGATGTATTTGTGCTGCCCGCCTACCGAGGCCGCGGCTACAGCAAGGCCATCATGGAAGCCGTGCAAGACCATCCCCAGTTGCAGGGCTTGCGCCGCTTTACGCTGGCCACGGGCGACGCCCACGCTTTATATGCGCGGTTCGGCTTTACCGCGCCATTGCGGCCGCACACCTTGATGGAACGTTATTTCCCCGCCATCTACCAGCAATAGCCGGCCATGTGGGATTACGGACGCCGCCAAGTCCAGCGGCACGCCGCCGTGCAGGGTCCGCCAAAGCCCGATAGAATGCCCGTTTGCTGTGCGCCGTCACAGCCGGGCCCGGTTACCAGCCGGCGCCTGCGCTCCGGCGGCGCGCTCGGTCACTCTACCCAACCGCGAATAAAGGCTGCCCATGGCACTGAACGTCATCCTCAATCTGCTGGCCGCGCTGGCCCTGCTCGGCTTCATGTATCGCCAGCAGCGGCAACAGGCCACCTTCACGGTGCGCGTGTTCACGGGCCTGGGCCTGGGGGGGGTGCTGGGCGCGGCCCTGCAAGCGATCTACGGCGCCAGCGCGCCGGCCCTGCAGACCACCAGCCAGTACCTGGACATCGTCGGCACCGGCTACGTCAACCTGCTGCAGATGATCGTCATGCCGCTGATTATGGTGTCCATCATTTCCGCCATCCTCAAGCTGCAAGGCGCCGCGTCGCTGGGCAAGATCAGCGTGCTGACCATCGGCACCCTGATGCTGACCACGCTGGTGGCGGCCAGCATCGGCATCCTGATGGCCAGGGCCTATGGGCTGAGCGCCGTCGGTCTCACCTCCAGCGCGGCCGAACTGGCCCGCGGCGAATACCTGCAGGGCAAGCTGGGCGCGGCCCAGGCCCTGTCGCTGCCCGGCATGGTGCTCAGCTTCATTCCCACCAACCCGTTCCTGGACATGACGGGCGGACGCAAGACGTCCACCATCGCCGTCGTCATCTTCTCCATCTTCATCGGCATTTCCGCCACCGGCATCCATGGCCAGAAGCCGGAAGCGTTCGCCTCGTTCCAGCACTTCATCCAGGTCGCGCACGCCATCGTCATGCGCATGGTGTCGCTGGTGTTGCGCCTGACGCCGTACGGCGTGTTCGCGTTGATGGCGCAGGTGGTGTCCACCTCCAGCTATGCCGACATCCTCAAGCTGATCAGCTTTGTGTTCGCCTCCTACAGCGCGTTGATCCTGATGTTCGGCGTGCACCTGGCCATCGTCGCGGGCACCGGCCTGCATCCGCTGCGCTACCTGAAGAAGGTGCTGCCGGTGCTGACTTTCGCGTTCACGTCGCGCTCGAGCGCCGGCGCCATCCCCATGAACGTGCAGACCCAGACCCAGCGCCTGGGCACGCAGGAAGGCATCGCCAACTTCGCCGCCTCGTTCGGCGCCACCATCGGCCAGAACGGCTGCGCCGGCATCTACCCGGCCATGCTGGCCGTGATGATCGCCCCCACCGTGGGCATTGATCCGTTCACGCTGCACTTCATCGCCCCGCTGCTGGCCATCGTCACGGTCGGCTCGGTAGGCGTGGCCGGGGTGGGCGGCGGCGCTACGTTCGCCGCCCTGATCGTGCTGTCGGCCATGGACTTGCCGGTGGCGTTGGCCGGCCTGCTGATCTCGATCGAACCGCTGATCGACATGGGCCGCACGGCCCTCAACGTCAGCGGCGCCATCACGGCCGGCACCGTCACCAGCCGCGTGCTGGGCCAGACCGACATGGCCATCTTCCAGCGCGACGGCGAATCGGCCGACGACGAGCGCATGGTGGCGTGAACTAGAAAAATTGCTACCCCAAAAAATGGGGACGTACCCCAATACCTCGATAAAAGGGGTACGTCCCCATTTTTCGTAGTCCCTCGACGAAAAAAGGCCCGCTTGCGCGGGCCCTTTTCGTTGGTGCTGCCGGGGGACGGTCAGAACTTGTAGTTGTACGCTACGCCCAGCAGTTGCAGATGGGTCTTGTAGGTGCCGCGCGTCGTTTCGCCGTTACCGGTGCAGGTCGGGATCAGCGGGTTGCAGCTGTTGGTGTAGCTGGTGCTGGCGTTCTTGAAGTCCAGGAAGCTGTAGGCCACGTCGATGGTCGATTTCGGGCTCAGCTTGTAGGCGGCGCCCAGCGACAGCTGGTAGCGGTCGCTGTCCGGCAGGGCCGGGTCGGTCAGGCCGGCGTTAGGCACGGGCGTCTCGTCGTAAGCCAGGCCGGCGCGCAGCGTCACGTTGTCGTTGTAGCGGTAGTTGGTGCCCAGCGCCAGGCGCACGGTGTTCTTCCACTGCTGGCGGATCACCAGGTCGCCTTCAACCGTGTTGGGGAACTGGATGTGCAGGTCGCCCAGGCGCGAGTTGCGGGTCCACGTCAGATCGGCCATGCCGTCCCATTTCGCGTCGAACTGGTGGAACGCGTTCACCGACAGGGTTTCCGGCGTGCGCAGCTTGACCATCGAGGCCGAGTTGGCGCGGTGGCCGCTGGCGGCCAGGATGTGGTTGACGATCTGGTCGCTCGTCACCATCGAGAAGTCCCACACGGCGTCGCCCGACAGCGAGTGCGCTACCGACGAACGGTAGGCGATGCCGAAGCGGGTGTTGGCGTCCATCGTGTACATATAACCGAGGTTGAAGCCGTAGCCCCAGTCCTTGCCCGTGATGGAAGCGTGCGCGTCTTGGGCCGAACCCAGCGCGGCCGGGTTGCCGCCCAGGGCGACGATGGTGCCGAGCAGCTGGGCGCGGGTGGCCGCTGCCGCCGGGCTGGACAAGGCGGCGATAGAACCGGGCACGTCCACCGCCTGACCCAGGTCGGCGTTGAAGTGTTCCGCCATGATGCCGAAACCGAAGGCATGATGCTCGTTCAGCTTGAACGATGCGGACGGGTTCAGGGTGACCGCTTCCAGTTTCACGTCCGTCAGCGCGTAGCGGCCGGTCCAGGTGTTGCCGTAGTTGAGCTTGGCGCCGTACGGTACGAACAGACCCAGGCCAACGGCCCACTGGTCGTTCACTTTCTTGCTCACATACAGCGACGGCGCCGTCACGGAGTCCGGCGCATAACCGTGCGCTGCCGTGCCGCCCGTGGGGGCGCCCGTGAAGTGGGTGGAACCGGTGTCCTTGTAGGTCGAGTGCGGCACCACGACGGTGGCGCCCAGGTTCATTTGCAGGCCGTCCAGGCGCGACAGGCCGGCTGGATTGTAGAAGATGGTCGATGCGTCATTCGCCTCGGCCGCGTTGGCGTCGGCCGTGCCTTCGGCCGCTACGCTTTGCGAACCGAAGCGGTAGCCGGAAGCCAGCGCGCTGGCGGACAGGGTGCTGAGGGCGGCGGCAATGATCAGGGGCAGGAATTTGTGTTTCAAGGTGGTCTCGCTTTGTAAGTAATGGCTAGTCGACGCCAGATTTTTCTACGACCGGCACCGTGACTGGGCCTGCACAGCGGGCATGGTGCTGGGTCGATGGCAGCATACTACAGGCATAAAATATTAAAATAGAGTAACAATACTAATTACAACACATTG
>JAZJZQ010000528.1:0-1509 GCA_040389625.1 Pseudomonadota bacterium
CAGGTAGTGCTGGCCGGCGCTGTCGCGCACGTCGCGCACGGCGGGGCGGGCATCATCCTGCTTCAGCAATGTGCGCGCTTCGGCCACCATTGCCGGGTTCACCGTGCGTCCCAGCAGTTCCCGGCCCTGGGCGTCGACCGCATACACCCGGTGGTGGTGCATGGCCGCCAGCAGGCCGTGCAGGGCCTTGGCGCCGCCGAATTCGAGCGTGGCGGCGGCCGAGCTGATGGCCATTTCGGCCGGCGGGCTGGTGTCGATGCCGGCGCCGGCGACGCGATCGGCGTTGCGGTTCTTGAGCCACACGGCGCCGCCTATGCCCACCGTGGCGGCCAGCTGGGCCAACAGGATCGAGAGGAAGAACTTCCAGAACAGGCGGCCCACAGGTTACTCCTTGATCAACTGGTAACCCTGGCGGTAGACGGTCTGCAGGCAGGAGCGGCCGTCGGCGATGGTGCCCAGTTTGTGCCGCAGGCTGCTCAGGTGCACGTCGATATTGCGGTCGAAGCGCGCCATGGGCCGGCCCAGGCCCTGTTCCGACAGCATGTTCTTGCTGACCGGCCGCCCGGCGTTGCGGGCCAGGACTTCGAGCAGGTTGAATTCGGTGCTGGTGAGCTGCAGCTTGACGCCGGCCCAGGCGGCGCGCCGCTGTTCCGGCCACATGGTCAGCTGGCCGACAGTGAGCGTGGCGGCCCCGCCGGCGTCGGCCGGTGCGCCCTGCGAGCGGCGCAGGATGGCGCGGATGCGGGCTGTCAGCTCGCGCGGCGTGCAGGGCTTGGCCACATAATCGTCGGCGCCCAGTTCCAGGCCGACGATGCGGTCCGTATCGTCGCCGCGCCCGGTCAGCATGAGGATAGGCAGCTGGCTGCTGGTGCGGATGCGACGCAGGGTCTCCAGGCCATTCATGCGCGGCATCATCACGTCCAGGATGGCGATCGCATAGGAACCCGTAAAGGCCTCGGCGGTGCCGGCTTCGCCGTCATGGACGGCCTTGACCTCAAAGCCTTCCTGCTCCAGGTATTCCTGGAACATGCCTATCAGTTCGATATCATCATCTATCAGCAGTACTTTGCTCATTGCAGCGGCTATGGGGGCAGTGTGGATGCGGCCATCATAACAAAAGCGGCATCGTCGCCGGCCCGGATTTACGCGCTTTTACACCGGCGCGCGCCGGCTGCCGCGACCCGGTCTTTACACGGATTTACCTTGTCCTAACGGCGCTTTACACGCCGCAGCCAGAAAATGGCGGCTCCAAAGTTCAATCGAGGACCGCTAACATGAATATCAAAAAACCAAACTTGCATGGACTCCTGCTGGCCGCGATGCTGGCCCTGCCGCTGGTGGCCAACGCCGATATGGCCGCATTGGCCGATGGCGCTGGCGGCGCCGCTCCCGGATTCGGTCATCCGCCCGCTCCCGGCCTGGAAGACGGCCGTCCGATGCGCGGCATGCCGCCCGGCCCGGAAGCGATGCATGGCGGCGTTGCCATGCCCGGCATGATGCCGTTCGGCG
>JAZJZQ010000528.1:1609-4816 GCA_040389625.1 Pseudomonadota bacterium
CTGTTGACGCCCGAGCAGCGCAAGCAGCTGGCCGATGACCAGGCGCACCTGCCGCAACCTCTGCACCCGCAACGCGCGCCGCGCCAATAACCGGGCGCCCCCCATTTCCCCACGTTTGCCCCCAACCTACGGAGAACAAGATGTCGATTAATGCCCTCAGTTCCAGCACTGCTGTCAGCCAGATGAGCTTCCTGAACAAAACCGGCGCCTCGTCCGGCGCCGGCGGTTGCGGCCCGGTACAAGGCGGCCCGCCGCCCGGCGGCCGTCCCGATGGCGGCGGTTTCGTCGCCGCTATCGCCAACGCGCTCAAGGAAATCGGCGTGACCAGCGCCTCGGGCAGCACCACGTCGGGCACTGACGCATCGGGCACCACCACGACCGACAGTAGCAGCGCCACCGCGTCCAGCACCGACACCTCGTCCACCGACGGCAGCAACGTCGCGCAGGCGCTGGGCAGCTTCCTGCAAAGCCTGATGGGGGCATTGCACGCGCAGGGCAGCGCCAACGAGGATGGCCCGCCGCCCTATGGCGAAGGGCAGCAGGGGCAGGGCATGGGCGGGCCCGGTGGCGGCGGTCCGGGCCGGCTCGCGTCGGATCTGCAAGGCCTGATCTCCAAGCTTGGCAGCGGGTCGTCCACCGCGTCCACCACCTCCACCACCTCCACAACAGCCACCAGCGATACGGACGACACCACGTCAACCGATGCCACCACCGATCTGGAGAGCACCTTCAAGAACCTGCTCGACCAGCTGGGCGGAACCGGCAGCGCCAGTAGCACCGGCAGCACCGATAGCAACGACAAGCTGGCCAGCTTCCTGCAGGCGCTATCGAACAACCTGTCGGGCGCCGGCACCAGTGGCAACCTGATTAACACCACAGTTTGAGGACAAGGCAATGGAAGCAAACCACGAAGCAGCGCACGGGCACAGCCTGGCCGAAGACCTGGCCGCGATGATGAGAATGAGTGCCAGCCGACGGCAGTCGCTGCGCTGGCTGCTGGCGGGTGCCTCGGCGCTGCCGGTACTTGGCTGCGGCGGCGGTTCCTCGGCAACCGACACCAGTACGGCCAGCACCAGCACTTCGTCCGGCACCGGCACCAGCACCGGTACAAGTACGGGCAGCTCCGGCAGCACAGGCAGCACCGGGGCGGCCGGTTCCTGCGCCGTGATACCGGAGGAGACGGGTGGGCCGTACCCGGCCGACGGCACCAACAGCAACGGCACCGGCAGCGGCACCACCAGTGTGCTCAACCTGGCAGGCGTGGTACGCAGCGATATACGCAGCAGCTTCAATGGCGCGACGGCCGTGGCGGCCGGCGTACCACTGACGATCAAGCTGCAGATCGTGAACGCCAACGGCAGCTGCGCGGCCCTGCCAGGCTACGCGGTCTATCTATGGCACTGCGACCGCGACGGCAATTACTCGCTGTATTCGAGCGGTGTGACGGACCAGAATTACCTGCGCGGCGTGCAGGAAGCGGACAGCAGCGGCAACATCACCTTCAGTACCATCTTCCCCGGCTGCTATTCGGGACGCATGCCGCATGTCCACTTCGAGGTCTACCCGACGCTGGCCAAGAGCGTGAGCGCGGCCAACCGCGTCAAGACGTCGCAGTTCACCTTCCCGATGGCGACCCTGAACGAGGTCTATGCGAGCACCGGCTACAGCGCCAGCGTGCGTAACCTGGCGCAGACCAGCTATGCCACGGATATGGTGTTCAGTGACGGCACGTCCTTGCAGATGGTGGCCGTGACGGGCAACGTGACTGATGGTTATGTCGTCACGCTGACGGTGGGCGTGAGCGCCTGACGGCGCGACCCGTATGTGCGCCGGCCGCCCTGGCCGGCGCCTGCCCTGTTGCAAGAAAGCCGGGGATGCCGTCGTGCGCGGCACGCCAGTTCCCCGGCAAGTTAGTGCTTCCCGCCATGGAATAGTCCATGTCACCGGCCCGCAGGCGAACGCCTTTTCGCCGCCACGGCCCCCGATCACACCGATCCGAACCTGATTTCGTTCCTCTTCCCTGTCCGCACCGGGACCGCGCCTGGCATGGCGCTTGCGATGCAATGGTCATCGGCGCATCCGCGCCCATCCACCCGGAGGCCCCATGAACCAGCGCCTGCTCGCCTACCGTCCCGAGCTTGAGTTCCTCGAAGAACGCGGCGGCGCCAGCCTGGCCGGCGGGGACGACCTGACGTTGGCCGCGCGCTTGCTGGAGCTGCAGGGCGGCGCCCAGCTGGACCGCTTCTTCGACGCCATGGTGCGGGCCGATGGCGGACCGGCGGCAGCACCGCTGGCGCCGGCGTTGAAGCGCGCGGCGCGCCAGGTGTTGCCGCTGCATGGCCCGGCGGGCAGCCCGGTGATCGACGCGCTGCGGCACCGCGGCAAGGCCGATCCCGTCACGCGGGCGGCGCGCATCTTCGGCGTCGAACTGGAGGGACTGAGCCCGGAAGACAAGGAATTCGAGCTGGCCCAGCGCTTCGTACGCTTCGCCAGGGAAGCGATCCGGCTGGCGGCGGCCGCGCCCACGCCGGCCGGCGTGCCGGCCGCGCTGGCCCAGGCCGCGCGCAGCCACGCCCCCGGCCTGCTCAAGTGCGAGGCGCGCCAGATGGGGCGCTGGCAGCGGCAGGGTGGCCGCATCGTCGTATTCGACTGCTGATTTTGTGGCGCGCCGGGCGGCCAGGCCGTCCGCGCATTTGTTGTTTGACTTGAGATGGGGGAGTTCACCATGCATGACATCGATCGTACAACGCTGGAATTCGGCCAGCAGGAAATGTCCGGCTACGAGGCGGAACAGTATGAGTTCGGCCAGGGAGAATGGGGTGGCGAGATGGGCCAGCAAGGCATGTTTTCGGAAGCGGAAGAGATGGAGTTGGCCAACGAGCTGCTGTCGGTCAGTAACGAGGCCGAGCTGGAACAGTTCCTGGGCAGCTTCCTGCGCAAGGCCGCGTCGGTGGCCGGGCAGGTGATCAAGTCACCGATAGGCCAGGCCATCGGCGGCGTGTTGAAGGGGGTCGCCAAGAAGGCGCTGCCGCTGGCCGGCGGCGCCATCGGCGGCTACTTCGGCGGGCCGCTGGGCGCCAAGATCGGCAGCGGGCTGGCCTCGGCGGCCGGCGGCGCGCTGGGTCTGGAAGCGGAATCGCTGGCGGGCGAGGACCGCGAGTTCGAGGGCGCCCGCCAGTTCGTGCGGCTGGCGGCCGACACCGTCAA
>JAZJZQ010000528.1:4916-7644 GCA_040389625.1 Pseudomonadota bacterium
GCGGCGCAGGGACGGGGCCAGTCGGGTCGCTGGATGCGCCATGGCCACAAGATCGTCCTCTACGGAGCATGATCGCCATGGCCATCAGCGCATTTGCGGCTTGGATGCTGGCGCAAGAAGCGCGCTCGCTGCAAGCGCGCCTGGCGCGCCTGCGGCCGTTCGCGCTGATCGAGCCCATGGTCCCGGCGGCGGCGCTGCTGCCGGAGGCGCAGACGGCCATCGAAAGCTATCTGGCGCGTGGCCGGCGCGAGCTGCGCGTCATGGTGCGCGACTACCTGGCCTGGTTGCGTGGCCCGGCCCGGCACAGCGCCAGCGCGGCGGACGCCCAGCGCCGTTTCACTTTCCTGCGGCTGCGGTTCAACGCCACGCTGACCCAGTTCGACCTGTTTAACGAAGTCATCACCCAGCGCAGCGAGCACGAAAACGGCGTCTGGCTGTCCGGGCTCGATGCCGTGGCGGCCGACGCGCTGACCCTGGCCGGCGGCTATTACCGGGCGCCGCCCGTGGTGTGCTACCTGGACCGTGGACCCGGCGCGGCCATCCGGCGCGCGCGCACGCGGCTGCCGGGTGGGGGCGAGAATCCGGTGGCTATCGTGCGGGTGCCGCGCGAGCGCATGGTCGGCAGCGGCATCGCCTCGTCACTGGTGCATGAGGTGGGACACCAGGGCGCGGCCCTGCTGGACCTGGTCAACTCCATGCGTCCGCTGCTGCAGGCCATGCAGCAGGGCGGCAGCGGCGCGCCGCAGGCATGGCAGCTGTGGGAGCGCTGGATCTCCGAGATCGTGGCCGATTTCTGGTCGCTGCTGCGGGTGGGCGTGGTGGCCACGCTAGGCCTGATCGGCGTGGTCAGCCTGCCGCGCGCCTTCGTTTTCCGGCTCAACGCGGATGACCCGCATCCGGTGCCGTGGATACGGGTCAAGCTCAGTTGCGCCATGGGGCGCAGCGTCTATCCCCATCCGCAATGGGAACGGCTGGAACGCTTGTGGGAGTCCTACTACCCGGCGGCCGGACTGGCGCCGCCCCAGCTTCGCGTGCTGGGCCAGCTGCAGGACAGCATGCCGGCGCTGGTCGGCCTGCTGGTGCAGCATCGCCCGCCGGCCTTGCGCGGCCGTTCGCTGCTGGAGGCGATGAACGCCGCGGCGCGCCAGCCCGCGCGTCTGCAACTGTTGTACCGCTTCTGGAACCGCGCGCCGGCGCGCATGTACCGCGCCGCGCCCTCGCTCGTGTTCGCGGTGCTGGGGCAGGCGCGCGCCGACGGCACGCTCGAACCCGAGGCGGAGGCGGCGTTGCTGGCGCGCCTGCTCACGCATTGGGCCTTGCGCAGCACGCTAGATACGAGCGCCGTTTGCGGCGTCCATCAACATCGATTGTCCACCCTGGAAGGAGTTTGATATGACAACCAAGAACCCGGCGGCCGCCGATACCCGGCCCGGCGCGGTGCAGGTCAGCGTGCATGACAAGGCGACCGGCGCGGTCGTCGTCAACGCTGCGATCGCCCTGTACCGCGGCACAGGCGACTGCGCCAAGTTCGACCCCGTCAAGTGGGGCGGCGGCCAGGACGCGCTGGTCGACGTGCGCAGCACCGATGCGCGCGGCTACGTCACCTTTCCCGACCTGCCGCCGGCGGCCTACGTGGCCGTGTACGACCACTTTCCGGTGACGGCGCCGCAGTGCGCCCAGGTCCATCCCGGCTGCGCCGCCTTGCTGTGCTTCGAGCTCGAACTCGAACCGGCCGTGACGCTGAGCTTCGAGACGCCCGACTGCCAGCCCAGCAACTGCCACAACGCCCGCGTGAACGACCGCGCCACGGCGCAGGTGAGCTTTTACGGCGACACCAGTGGCGACGTGCGGCCCCACGTCGAGGTGGTGGCGCATGCGCCCTGGAGCCGGGTGCGGGGCGAGGACTATCAGTTCACCTACACCGTGCGCCGCCCCGGCGTGCAGCGCTTCGAGGCGCAGATGCTGCTGGCGCGACGTGCCGACACAGGCCTGGTCGCGCTGGCCGGGCCGGAGGCGCCCGGCGCGTCCGGCCCGCGCGCCATGATCGGACTGGCCGCCGACTTCGACGCCGAGGAGCGCACGCCCCAGCTCATCGGCGGCAACGTGGGCGTGTCGCTGTCGCGCACGGAGACAGAACCGACCGAGGACCTGCCGCTGTGGACCCTGATCCGCAACAGCACCGAGGCCATGGGCTTCACCAACTACCTCAATTTCATCGACAGCCTGTTCTGCGCCGAGCCGTCCAACGGCACGATATTCGCGCCGGCCGGGTTCGAGGGCGAGCGTTTCCTCAAGAAGGCCGACCGGTTCCACCATCTGCGTCACCGGCGCGCGCTGCCGTTCACGGACGCCGAATCCTACCGCGTGCTGAAGGCTGCGACGGAGGCGTTCGTGATGGTCAACTGTGGAGTACTGAGCAAGCCGCTGGCCTTCAATCCCGACGAGGACAACGCCTACCTGGACCGGCGCGATATCCCGCCCGGCAAGGATCTGGAGACGGTGCTGCTGAATGATTACCTGGAAAAGGTGGACGGCACGGCCACGCTGCCTTACCTGGCCATCATCCGCCGCAAGCTGCCCGACATCCCGATCACCATCGCCCATGGGCGCGAGCACGACGCCGACCTGTGCTTCGGCATCCTGCAGGACAAGCTGGCCAACCCCTGCCTGCTGGAGCTGATCTGGTCCTACTGGCACGAGGAGGGCATGCTGGTGCAGACCATGAACG
>JAZJZQ010000529.1:0-3987 GCA_040389625.1 Pseudomonadota bacterium
CTCATCACCACCCACCGCAACGTGTTCGGCGTGTTCTTCTGGTTCCTCATGCCGCTGGGGCCGGCCTGCGCCGTCATGTACCGCGTGGCCGAACACCTGGCCCGGGCCTGGAATGAACCTGAACACATGCGCAACGAAGCGTTCGGCCAGTTCGCCGCCCGCGCCTTCTACTGGATAGACTGGATACCCGTGCGCCTGACGGCCGTCGCCTTCGCCGTGGTTGGCAACTTCGAAGACGCCATCTACGCCTGGCGCAATTTCGCCGACCGCTGGCAGGACGAAGCGATCGGCATCATCCTGTCGGCCGGCGGCGGCGCCATGGGTGTACGCCTGGGCACGCCGGCCGAGAACGCGGCCAAGGTGGTGCTGGCCGACGCGGCCACGGTCGACACGACGGACGTGGAACCGGAAGTGCTGCCCGGCGAAGAGCCGAGCGTGCGGGCGCTGCAAAGCACGGTGGGCCTGGTGTGGCGCGCGCTGCTGCTGTGGATGCTGCTGCTGCTGTTGCTTTCCGGCGCAGTCTGGCTCGGCTGACGCCAGCCCGGCATACAAGGGCCATACAACCGGCTTACAATGGAGGCTGCCTGGGGCAAAGCCGCACCGCACTGGTGCGGGCTTGCACCAAGCCGGGCTCCTGCCGGAAAAGCTCGTTTGGAATCAAAGGCTTATGCGGACAGGTCTTCTATAAGATATAATACCCATGATTCTTACAGAATTGTACCGCCAGCCCGGCGCACCTGCCGGGATCTTCCACGCATTCTTGTTACCAACAAGCCGCCTATGGCCGAGTCAGCTCACAACAAGAAAGAACTGCACGACGAGTTCTTTATCCTTGGCATCACCAGCAATGGCAGACAGTTCCGTCCCAGCGACTGGGCCGAACGCCTGTGCGGCGTCATGTCCTGTTTCCGGCCTGAAGGCTCGGGCGGCGGGCGCCATTCCCACCTGCAGTTTTCCCCCTACGTTTGCCCGACCGTGATCAACGGCGTCAAATCGGTGGTGGTCAACGGCCGCCTGCGCGACCTGGAACCGATGGCCTACCACTTCGTCGTCTCGTTCGCCAAGGACAACGACCTGCAAATGGTGGACGCCTGCCTGGTGCCGGAGCCTGAGCCCAAGCAAGGCTGAGCCGCCTGCTTCGCTGCCGCAAGCGAACGCCTATTCGCTCCCGATCGCGCTACACTGAACTCTTTGCGGAGGAGGGAGCGGCCATGCGTATCGGCGACATCTGTACCGTACAAACTGTGCATTGCAAGCGCGACGTCACCGTGCAGGACGCGGCGCTGTTGATGCGTAACCATCATGTGGGCGACCTGGTCGTGGTCGAGCAGCCCAACGGCGAGCGGGTGCCGGTGGGCATCCTCACCGACCGCGACATCGTCGTCTCCGTCATCGCCCTCGGCCTCGATCCGGCCAGCCTGCTGGTGGGCGACGTCATGACCGGCGAGCTGATGACGGCCAACGAGGACGATGACGTCTACGAGACCATCGACCGCATGCGCTTCAAGGGCATACGGCGGCTGCCTGTCGTCAACAGCCTGGGCGGCTTGTCCGGCATCGTCAGCATCGACGACCTGATCGAATTCCTGGCCCAGGAGATGGGGGAACTGTCGCGCATCAGCGCCAGCCAGCTGGAACACGAGAAGCAGGCGCGGCACTAGCGTCCTGGCGTCCGCATCGCGCGGATATCCGCCCGGCGGCCTGCCGGGTGCGGCGGCGGGCCGCAGCGTTCGCCCTGTCCTGTGCCGGGCAAGGACAGGGAAGGGGGCGTCCCGCGAGCAAAGATAGGCATATAACAATATTTTACGTTTTTACACTGCCGCGGCGGCCCGCTTGCGGTTATGCTGGCTCTTTCTGAATTTCCGTAGAGAATTTATGAAGACTCAACATGTGAAGCGCGTTGCCGTCTGCGGCCTGCTGGTGTGCAGCCTGTCCTTCATCGCCCCGCAAGGCGCCTGGGCCCAGGCCCTGCCGGCCGGTGTGAGCAAGGGCCCGTCCGTGGAAGGCATCACGGAATACCGTTTGCCCAACGGACTCAAGGTGCTGCTGTTTCCGGACGCCTCCAAGCCCACCGTGACCGTCAACGTCACCTACCTGGTCGGCTCGCGCCACGAAAACTATGGCGAGACGGGCATGGCCCACCTGCTGGAACACATGATGTTCAAGGGTTCGCCCAAGAACCGCAGCATCCCCAAGGAATTCGCCGACCGCGGCATGGAATTCAACGGCACCACATCGTTCGACCGCACCAACTACTACGAAGTATTCCAGGCCGGGAACGACAATCTCAAGTGGGCGCTGGACATGGAAGCGGACCGCATGGTCCATTCCTTCGTCGCCCGCAAGGATCTCGATTCCGAGATGACGGTGGTGCGCAACGAATACGAGTCCGGCGAAAACCAGCCGTTCGACGTGCTGCTCAAGCGCATGCAGAGCATCGCCTACGACTGGCACAGCTATGGCCGCTCCACGATAGGCAACCGCAGCGACATCGAAAACGTGCGCATCGAGAACCTGCAAGCGTTCTACCGCACCTACTACCAGCCCGACAACGCCGTGTTGCTGGTGGCCGGCAAGTTCGACCCTGCCCAGACCCTGGCCTGGATCAGCAAATCGTTCGGCGCCATCCCCAAACCCAAGCGCAGCCTGCCGCCGTTCTGGACCGTGGAACCGACCCAGGATGGCGAGCGCAGCTTCGCCGTGCGGCGCAAGGGCGACATGCAGATCGTCGCCCTCGGCTACAAGATCCCGTCTGCCCTGCAGGCCGACGCCGACCCGCTGTCGTTCATGACGGAAATCCTGGGCGACACCCCGACCGGCCGCCTGCACAAGGCCCTGGTGGAAACGGGCATGGCCGCGCAAGTGTTCAGCTTCGGCCAGACCGGCTACGCGCCGGGGCTGGAAGTGATAGGCGCCGTCGTCAAGGCCGGCCAGCCCATCGAGCCGGTGCGCGACGCCCTCATCAAGGCGGTGGAAAGTTTCGCCCAGACCCCGCCCACGGCCGAGGAGATGGAACGCACCCGCCGCAACTTCGCCAACGGCATCGAGAAGGCCCTGAACGATCCGCAAAAGGTCGGTGTGACCTTGTCGGAAGAGATCGCGCTGGGCGACTGGCGCCTGCTGTTCGAGGGCCGCGACAAGCTGGCCAGCATCACGCCGGAGCAGGTGAGCGCGGTGGCGGCCCGTTACCTGCGGCGCGACAACCGTACCGTCGGCCTGTTCGTGCCGGACGATGCGCCGCAGCGGGCCGAGATCCCGCCCGCGCCCACCGTGGCCGAAGTGCTGAAGGACTTCAAGGGCAAGGCCGCCACGCTGAGCTCGGAAGCGTTCGACCCCAGCCAGGCCAACATCGACGCCCGCACCACCATCACCACCATCGGCGGCCTGAAGGTCGCGCTGCTGCCCAAGAAGAACCGGGGCGAGGCCGTTTCCGTGGACCTGCACCTGCACTGGGGTGACGAGCACAACATGTTCGGCAAGAGCACGATAGCTGCTGCCGCCAAGGACATGCTGATGCGCGGCACCAGCAAGTACAGCCGCACCGAGCTGGCCGATGCCTTCGCCAAGCTCAAGATTTCGGGCAGCCTGTACCACTTCGACACCACCCGGCCCAACCTGGACCAGGCGCTGCGCCTGGTGAGCCATGTATTGAAGGAGGCCAGCTTCCCGGTGGCCGAATTCGAGCAGATGCGCCAGCAGTGGATCGTCGGCATCGAAGCGTCGCGCAACGAGCCGCAGTCGCTGGCGCACCAGGCCATGTCCGAGTACTACAACCACTATCCAAAAGGCGACCCGCGCTACGTGCAGACGGTGGACGAGCAGCTGGCCGATATCCGCGCCCTCAAGCTGGAAGACGTGGTGGCCTTCCATCGCCAGTACTACGGCGCCTCGCACGGTGAGCTCTCCATTGTGGGCGACTTCGATCCCGTTGCTACGGGCAAGACCATCGCCGACAGCTTCAGTGGCTGGAACAGCCAGGTGGCCTAC
>JAZJZQ010000530.1:0-2369 GCA_040389625.1 Pseudomonadota bacterium
CCAAAAGCGCTTGACCTTACCGTCGTGGGAAGGTGTATCCTTGCAGCGCTTGTCATTATTTGAACTGCTGCAGTACCATTTGCCCCACATGCGAACTTTCATTCACTACATGCTGTGCCTGTTGATAGCGGCCCTCCCGTTGCAGGGAGAGGCCGTCACCATCATGTCGTGCAGCGCGAACGGAATGAATACCCAGGGTGTCATGGGGCAGCAGACGCATGCAATCGCAGATGTGGCCTGCGCCCATCACGAAACGCATTGCGCCCAGGGAGGCGCAAAGCAGGGCGCTCAGCATGGTAAATGCAGTCACTGCGGCAGTTGCTGCGTCGGCGCCACTGCGCCGCCCGCCGCGGCCCCATTGTGTATCCCTGTAGCCTTTGCCGCCATTCTCAGCCACGTCGCCGAGCCGGCGATGACCGCATTCATTCCCGCCACGCTCGAACGCCCGCCGCGGCGTCAATCCTGAGCTGCTGGCACAGCCCCTGTCGGCCGATAGCGCCATTCAAATACTGTAACGGCCGCACCTTCCACACGAATTTTTCGTCACCGGCATCGATGGCGGCTGGACGCCGCCGGCGTCGCGCTGGCTGGAAGTGACCACCGACATCGACGTGGGCCAGATGTGCGCCATCGAATTCGTCGCCACCGAGCCAGTGCGCTCGACTAGCGCGGGCCGGGGAGCCATGCCCGCATTGAACCAGCCTGATGTCGAAGTGACTGTACGCAAACCCATCGGCCCCCATGGCCATGGATATTTACTGAAAGGTATCACCATGAATAAGCTGAACCCCATCCTCCTGGCCGCACTGCTCGGCCTGTCCTCGGCCGCCGTGGCTCCACTTGCCCAAGCACAGCAGGCCGTCGCCTCGAAAGATGCGATGAGCGAAGGAGAAATCAGGAAAGTCGACAAAGATCTCGGAAAGCTGACGATCAAGCATGGCGAACTGAAAAACCTCGGCATGGGCGCCATGACCATGGTATTTCGCGCCAAAGAGCCGGCGATGCTGGACCAGGTCAAGCAAGGTGACAAGGTGCGCTTCGTCGCAGAACTCGTGGGTGGCGCGCTGACCGTGACGTCCATCCAGACCGCTAACTGATCTTCCAGGAAGACTAAACATGAAAGCAATTCAAACGTTAATCGCGGCCACTTTATTGGCAACTGCAGCCTTGACCAGCCCATACGCGTCCGCGCACGCCAGTCTCAAATCCTCAGATCCGCAGGCCGGCGCCACCCTGGCCGCGGCACCGAAAGAGATCGCGCTGACCTTCAACGAAAAAGTCGAGGCAGCCTTCAGCAGCATCACGCTGAGCACCAATGACGGCAAGCCTGTCACTGTTGGCAAGGCCAGGGTGGACGCGGGTAATCCGGCGATCTTGCACCTGGACGTGCCGGCGCTCGCCGCCGGGGCCTATACCGTCAAGTGGGCGGTGGCAGGTCACGACGGCCACCGTCGCACCGGCGAATACAAGTTCTCGGTGAAATAAATGGAGACAGTCCTGCTGTTACAGACCGGATCGACGCTGCTGCTCAATCTCGGCTTTACCTGGCTACTGGGTTCGCTCCTGGCGCGGCGCTGGTTGCGCGCGGCCGGCGCCAGTGAAGACGTCGCGACGGGCTTGCGCAGGTTCGACGGGGTAGCGGCGGGATTGTCGGCGCTCGCGGCCGTCGGCGCCATGTGGGCGGCCACGGCGATCATGGCAGGCGTAGCGCTCAGTGAGGCGGGCAATATGGTGTGGATGATGTTGCTCAGCACCGACCATGGCCACGCCAGCTGTGTTTTGCTCATAACAATGCTGGCCATGGCGGTTGTGCGCATCGCCGGCATCGGCGAACGCGGTAGTGAACTGTTGGCCGCATCGCTGCTCCTCTTGTTCGCGCTTGTAAGGGCTTCGATGGGGCACGCCGGGGAGGGCGGCTACTTGACCATGGCGATGGTAGCGGAGGCAGTGCACTTCATCGCGATCGGCGTATGGACTGGAGCTGTGCTCGTGTCGGGCTGGTTTGTGCTGGGTGGAGCGAGCGTGCAGGGATTGACATTGGCGAGTATCGGCCGCTATCTCGATGCGATGTCTGGCGCGGCGATGGCAGCCGTGATCGCGATCATCGTCACCGGCATGTACAGCGGCTGGCATCGCGTAGGTTCCGGCGACAATCTCATGCACACGCAATACGGCTGGACGTTGATGGGAAAAGTCGCGCTGGTTGTCGGCGCGATTGGGCTGGGAGGCTACAACAAATTTGTCGGCCTGCCGGCCGCCGCGCGGTCGCTGTCCGGTGTCCGGATCGTGCGGAACGTATTGCGGATCGAAACGATCTTGCTGGTGGGGGCGCTGGTGGCAGCGGCGCTTTTGACGGGCCAGCAACCTCC
>JAZJZQ010000531.1:0-3280 GCA_040389625.1 Pseudomonadota bacterium
CCCCTTGGTTCGTAGCCAAGTACTCTATCCAGCTGAGCTACAGCCGCTTAAGCAACATTGTAACGCATTAATTAAATTTTGCAAAGTGCGATATTTTCAATCACTTAGTTGGCTTGGCGATACAACCACCGAATCAACTACTCTGCAATAACGTAAAAACAGCGTTTATTGCCTCTTTCAGAAGGCTTGCCGTCCGAAAGAAGCAAGATTATAGGGAGCTTCGCTGCCCTTGTCCAGCATGATTTACGATCGCAGTTTATTTCGCCGCGCCACCTTGGGCAACAAACATCGGGACTGACTTCATTCATGCCAGTGATTTCCCACATCATGAATCACCATTGGCATCTATTTCTACAATGCAGCATCATTCACCTGTCTCCTCTATCTCCTCCAAGGAAATAGATTTAGCCCGCTCCCGCAGCGGGCTTTTTTTTGTCCATCTGGGTATGGGCCGCCAATTGGTGTACGATTTCACCATCCACGCCACCCGACAGCTGCCCCGCATGAATCTGCCAGACCGCGTCGTGCCTCCCGCCCCAGACTGGTCGCTTACCCGACTGGGCGAACCCGTCCACTGGCCGCCCGGGCTGCGCCTGGTGGTCGATATCCTGCTCAACTGCCCCACCCCCATGCTGCTGATGTGGAGCCGCGAGCAGATCATGGTCTGCAACGCCGCCTATGTGGCCCTGAACGGCACGCCCAGCCTGCAAGCGCCCGGCGGCAAGGTGCCGCCCATCCTGCCGCCGGCCTGGAGCTGGAGCGGCGCCGCCATCGAACAAGCCTGGGCCGGCCACAGCGCCAGCTACCGGGGCCAGCCGCTGTCCGTGTGGCGCGACGGCGCCCCCATGCAACTGCCGCTGGACCTGTACTACACGCCCGTGCGCGACGGGCAGGACACCGTGGCTGGCATCCTGTGCACGCTCACGCCAGCCACGGCCACGGCCGCCGCACCCCGGCAGCGCCCGCTGCGCATCCTGGTGGTGGAAGACAACGGCGATGCCCGCTACCTGGCCTGCGAGACGCTGCGCGCCCTGGGCCACCAGGTCGACACGACCGCCAGCGGCGAGGCCGCCCTGCCGCTGCTGGACCAGGCGCGGCCCGACGTGCTGTTCAGCGACGTCAGCCTGCCCGGCATGTCCGGCGTGGAGCTGGCGCGCCAGGCGCTGGAGCGCCAGCCTGGCCTGCAACTGCTGTTCGTGTCCGGCTACGGCGACGCGCTGACCCGCCACCTGCCATGGCCGGCCACCACCTTGCAAAAACCGTACGAACTGGAGCAATTGCAACTGGCCCTGGCCACTATCGGCCGCCGCCTACAACATGACGCGCCCTAATCCCACACCCGGGCGCGGCTATCGTGCGGGCGCGTTGGCCCCGCGCCCGCTACAATATTGCCATCGTCACATGCAAACCACACGTCTTGCCCCGTTGGCCAAGCAGGTGTTGCAACGATTCACTAGGGCAAAGACCCATTCATGACATTTTCCACCGAGCCGATGGGCGCTCGTGCGCTCGCCCCGGCAAAAGCTGTCCAGCCCGCTTCCGGGGCAGATGACGACGTCGCCGCATTGCGCGAAGCGTTGCGTCTGGCCGAGGAACGCAACACGGTCCTGCTCCGCAACGAGCAGGCCCTGCGCGAGCGCTTGCGCCTGGGCGAGGAGGAAATGCGGGCCCTGGCCAACGCCATGCCGCAGCTGGCGTGGATCGCCGGGCGCGACGGCAACATGATCTGGTGTAACGAGCGCTGGTATGCCTACACGGGCACGGCGCCCGACCAGTTGACCGGCCCCGGCTGGCCTGCCGTCTACGCGCCGGACTGCCTGCCCCAGCTGACGGCGCGCTGGCATGCCTCGCTCTCGAGCGGCCAGCCGTTCGAGATGGAAGTACCGATCCGCGGCGCCGACGGCCAGTACCGCTGGTTTCTCACCCGTGCCAACCCCGTGCGCGACGCCACCGGCCAGGCCCTGCGCTGGTTCGGCACCAGTACCGACGTCGACCAGGTCAAGCGGGTACAGGAAGCGCTGCGCGACGAGACGGCCGTGCTGGAACTGCTCAACAGCACCGGCAACGCCCTCGCCTCCACCCGCGACCTGCCGCCCCTATTGCAGGAAGTGACGGACGCGGCCACCCGCATCAGCGGCGCCCGCTTCGGCGCCTTCTACTACCACAGCGGCGACGGCGAAGGCGCGCCCCACATGCTGCACGCCCTGTCGGGCAGCGCACCGGCCCAGTTCGCCAACTTCGGCCGGCCCCGGGCCAGCACCCTGTTCGGCCTGGGCGCGCGCGGCGAAGGCACGGTGCGCAGCAACGACTTGCTGCGCGATCCGCGCTACGTGTTGCCGGCGCCGGACGCCGCCCTGCTCGTGCGCAGCTACCTGGCCGTGCCCGTCGTCTCCCGTTCCGGCGAAGTGGTGGGCAGCCTGCACTTCGGCCATCCGGAACCGGACATGTTTACCGAGCGCACCGAACGCATCATCGGCGGCATCGCGGCCCAGGCCGCCGTCGCCATCGACAACGCCCGCCTGTACGCGGCCGCCCAGCGCGCGGCCGAGGAGCGCAAGGTCTTGCTCGACAGCGAACGCTGCGCCCGCGCCGAAGCCGAACGCACCAGCCGCCTCAAGGACGAGTTCCTGGCCACCCTGTCGCACGAGCTGCGCACGCCGCTGACAGCCATCCTGGGCTGGGCCCAAGTGCTGCGGCGGGGCAGCCGCGAGCTGGCCGACATACAGCGTGGCCTGCAGACCATCGAGCGCAACGCCCGCGCCCAGGCCCAGCTGATCGAGGATTTGCTCGACATGAGCCGCATCACCTCCGGCAAGGTGCGGCTGGAAGTGCAGGTACTGGCGCCGCATGCGATCGCCGAGGCCGCCATCGACGCCGTGCAGCCGGCCGCCGACGCGCGCCAGATCCGCATCGAGCGCCACTTCGACCCGCAGGCCGGCGTCGTGGCGGCCGACCCCAACCGGCTGCAACAGATCATCTGGAACCTGCTCAGCAACGCCCTCAAGTTCACGGAACGGGACGGCACCGTGACGGTGCGCCTGGGCCAGGCGGACGGCCAGCTCGAAATTGCCGTCTGCGACGACGGCATGGGCATCCGCACCGAATTCCTGGCCCACGTGTTCGAACGCTTCCGCCAGGGCGACGCTTCCACCACCCGCCGACATGGCGGCCTGGGCCTGGGGTTGGCCATCGTCAAGCACCTGGTGGAACAGCATGGCGGCACCGTCAGCGCCGCCAGCGAAGGGGAAGGCCGCGGCGCCTGCTTCACCGTGCGCCTGCC
>JAZJZQ010000531.1:3380-7684 GCA_040389625.1 Pseudomonadota bacterium
AAAACGCGGTACAATAATTTCCATGTGGAAATAATTGCTCTCGCGTGCGCCGTGTCCCGGCAGGGCGCGCTATTATCGATTTATTACGCTACCGGCACTGTGCCGGGGCGCGTGCAATGACAGAGAACACTATGCCGAGTCGAGATGAAATCCTGAACGCCAAGATCCTGGTGGTGGATGACTGCGCCGACAATATCGACCTGATGCAGGAGATCCTGCGCGACGCCGGCTACCTGGACGTCACGTCCACCATGCTGCCGGAACAGGTCTGCCCGCTGCATCGCCAGCACTGCTACGACCTGATCCTGCTCGACCTGCAGATGCCGGGCATGAACGGCTTCCAGGTCATGAAGGGGCTCAAGGAAATCGAACAGGGCGGCTACCTGCCCGTGCTGGCCCTGACGGCCCAGCCCAGCTTCAAGATCGCCGCCCTGGAAGCGGGCGCACGCGACTTCATCAGCAAGCCGTTCGACTTGCTCGAAGTGCACAAGCGCATCCACAACATGCTGGAAGTGCGCCTGCTGTACAAGGAACTGGCCCAATACAGCAAGCAGCAACAGGAACTGGCCCTGCACGACCCGCTGACGGGCCTGCCCAACCGGCGCCTGCTGGAAGACCGCATCGCCACCGTGTTGCAGCACGCCATGCGCCAGCACAGCAAGGCGGCCGTCATGTACCTGGACCTGGACGGCTTCAAGGGCATCAACGACACCTATGGCCATGCCTATGGCGATGAAATCCTCAAGCTGGTGGCGCGCCGCCTGACCGGCTGCTCGCGCAAGGAAGACACGGTGGCCCGCGTGGGTGGCGACGAGTTCGTCATCGTGATGGGCGACGTGAGCACCCTGCGCGACGCCCAGGAACCGGCCTCCAAGCTGATCGAGGCCGTGTCCGAACCCTACCTGATCAACGGCGTCACGCTCAAGCTGTCGACCAGCATCGGCATCAGCCTGTTCCCGGACGATGCCACCTCGGTCGAATCGTTGATCGCCGTGGCCGACAGCGCCCTGTACCAGGCCAAGCGCTCCGGCAAGAACCGTTGCTGCGCGGCCGCCCTGGCCGCGCCCCTGCCGGACGCCCCGCTCCAGCACAGCATGCTGTCCACCCCGGCCTGACGGCGCCGCCACCGGCCTGACGGCGGGGCGCCTCCCCTGCTCACCTAATGGCGGGACACGGGCGTGCCGCCCCCGCGTGCGCCCTGCGGCCCCTGCCGCAAGCCCTTGGCCGTGCTTTCCTCCACCTGCCCCGCATGCTGGTGATCCTCATGGCCGCCCACCGTTTCCGGCGCCACCTCGATCCGGGTCACGCTGGCGTTGATGGACAACGGATCGCTGGCAGGAAACGTCATTTCCACCGCCTCGTCCAGCAGCGTTTCCCTGGCCTGCTCCACGGCCGTGGGCGGTTCCTCGTCGGCCAGCGCCGTAATGACGGTGGCCCATTTGACACAATCGAGGCGCGCCAGGTCGCGTACGCTATGTACGCCGAATTCCTGCGCCAGCAGGCGGGCGCCTTCGCCGCTCATGCTGCGCAGGGCCGTAACGGGGGCTTCGGCCAGCGCCCGCATGTCCAGCTTGGCAAACTCGTCGCTCACCACGGAATTGAGATTCATGATGCCATCCTCCTCGCTTGTCGCGCCGCGGCCGTGTGCCGCCCCGCCTGAAGTCCCACTGTGGTGGCGGCCGCCGCTACCGTCTGTGCGGCAACGTACGGTGCGGCCCGCGTACGATAGAACCGGCTTTTGACATTCATAAATGCTGTTGCTATGATCGACTGAGCTCTTTTCTGGCGGCATCACGACGGCCCTCGCCCCGGCCGGTCGGCCCGCCACTCCCAGCGCAGCGCACTGACCGACAGGCCTGACCCCGTGCCCACATTAGAAAAACCGAAGATCCTGGTCGTCAACGACGACGCCGCCAGCCTGTTTGCGCTGACCAGCTTGCTAAACCAGTGGGCGGAACAGGAATCGTACGAGGTCTTGTCGGCCCGCACCGGCCAGGATGCCTTGCGCCAGGTGCTCAAGCACGATTTCGCTGTGATTTTGCTCGACGTCAACATGCCCGGCATGGACGGCTTCGAGACGGCCGAGGCCATCCACCAGCGGGCCCGCTCGGCCGACATCCCCATCATCTTCGTCACGGCCTTCCTCACGGACGAACTGGACCGGCTCAAGGCTTACCAGCGCGGCGCCGTCGATTTCCTGTTCACCCCCGTCATCCCCCAGGTGCTGCACGCCAAGATTGCCGTGTTCGTCGCCCTGGCCATGAAGAACGAGGAACTCAAGCGCCAGGCCCGCCAGCTCAGCCTGCGCACCACGGAATTGACGGGCACCAACAAACGGCTCACGCGCGAAATCGAGGAGCGCAAGTCGGCGGAGCGGCAAAACCACGCCAAGGATGAATTTCTCGCCATGCTGGGCCATGAGCTGCGCAATCCCCTGAGCGCCATCAGCAGCGCCGCCACCCTGATCGGGCTGCCCGGCGTATCGGCCGAGGGCGCAACCCGCGCGCGCCAGATCATCCAGCGCCAGAGCCAGCACCTGGGCCGCATCGTGGACGACCTGCTGGACCTGTCGCGCGCCATGTCGGGCAAGATCCTGCTCAGCCGCGCGCCCATGGACCTGGCCGCGCTGGTGGCGGCCTGCCTGGAAACGTGCCGCGCCACCGGCCGCGGCGCCGACTACACGCTGCACCAGCAGCTCGAGCCGGCCTGGGTCGACGGCGACGCCACCCGGCTCGAACAGATCGCCAGCAACCTGCTCGACAACGCGCTCAAGTACACCCCGCCCGGCGGGCGCATCGACGTCCATACGGGCGCCGACGGCGACCACGCCGTGCTGACGGTGCGCGACTCGGGCGTGGGCATCGCCGCCGACCTGCTGCCCCAGGTGTTCGACGTGTTCGTCCAGGGCGCCAGCACGCTGGACCGGGCCCAGGGCGGCCTGGGCATCGGCCTGTCGCTGGTGCGCCGGCTGGCCGAACTGCATGGCGGCAGCGTGCACGCCGAGAGCGGCGGCGACGGCGCCGGCAGCACCTTCACGCTGCGCCTGCCGCGCGTGGCGCGCGGGGTCACCGCCGTGGCGCCGCCGGCCCGCCACGAGCAGCCGGGCAAGCCAACCGTGTTGCTGATCGAGGACAACGACGACGGCCGCGAAATGATGGCCATGATGCTGAGCTGCTACGGCTATCCCGTGCAGCAGGCGGCCGAGGGCGGCCATGGCTTGCAGCTGGCGGCCCGCTGCCGGCCCGACCTGGCCCTGGTCGATATCGGCCTGCCCGGCATGGACGGCTACGAAGTGGCGCGCCGCCTGCGGGCCGACCCGGCCACGCGCGACATCAAGCTGGTGGCCCTGACCGGCTACGGCCTGGCCGAGGACCGCCAGCGCGTGCTGGAAGCGGGCTTCGACCGGCACTTGGTCAAGCCGGTCGACGTCGAACAGCTGCTGCAGGTAATCGGCCACTGCATGGGCCAGGCCGTGGACTGACGCCGTGCGCCGCCACGGTCCGGCCCGCGGTGCGCCAGAGATTTCCATCCTCAGGTATGATCGCCTCAACCCGCCGTTTCTTAACCAGCCGAGTATGCCATGCCCGTCCAGGCTTCCCCCACCACCAACCCGGCCGCGCCAGACGCGGAGCGCAATGCGGAATTGAGCGAACTGCTCGGCCACGTCCACGCGTGCTGGGACAATGAGCGGCGCTCGCTGTCACGCCAGCTGCACGACAGCCTGGGCTCGTCGCTGACGGCCCTCACCATGCACCTGGGCATGCTGATGCAGAAGATGCCGCCGGAACCGGCCCTGCAGGAACGGGCCGCCCACATGAAGCAGCTGCTGCACCAGATCGTGGAAACCAACCGGGAAATGCAGCACCGCCTGTGGAACGACAAGCTGGAGTTTCTCGGCGTGCGGGTGGCGCTGGCCGAGCAGGCCGCCCAGTTCGGCGCCAGCCACCAGCTGGCCGTGCACTGCAGCCTGCCCGACGAGGAACTGGACTGCCCGCGCAGCCACAGCGTGGTGCTGCTGCGCACGCTGGAAGAAGCGCTCAGCAACGTGGCCGCCCATGCCGGGGCCACGGCCGTCGACGTGATCGTCGACGACAACGAGGAACAGCTGGTGTTGACCGTACGTGACGACGGCGTCGGCCTGCCCGCCGGCGGCACGGGCGCCGCCAACGGCAAGTATGGCTTGCGCATGGCGCGCGAACGGGCCGCCTACCTGGGCGGCCGCCTGACCGTGGCCGCCAACGGCGAACGGGGCGTGACACTGACCGTCGTGCTGCCCAAGCCGTTCAATGTAGCTTGACCAGCGG
>JAZJZQ010000532.1:0-2298 GCA_040389625.1 Pseudomonadota bacterium
GCCTGCATGGCCTGGCTCACGTATTCGAGCTTGTCGTGCATGGACAGGATCAGCACGGCGATGGCCGGATAGGCTTGCCGGAACTGGGCCGTCGCTTCAATGCCGTTGCTGCCGCGCATGTTGATGTCCATCAGCACCAGGTCGGGACGGTGCAGGCCGGCCTGTTCCAGCGCCTCGGCCGCCCCGCCCGCCTCGGCCACCACCTGGAACTGGGGCATGGCTTCCAGACGGGCGCGCAGCCCGTCGCGCACCAGCGGGTGGTCGTCGACCAGCAGGATTTTGATCACATCGTTCATTGCTTGAGTACTCAACTTTGATTGAAGGCACGGGCCGTCACCACGGTGCCGGCCGGCGAGGAAGTGACGGCAAACTGGCCGCCTATCGCTTCCATGCGCTCCATCATATTGCGCAATCCGATTCCGCGCTTGGGATGGAGCGCGATACCGTCCGCGTCGAAGCCGCCGCCGTCGTCGCGGATGGTGAGCGTGACCCCGCGCTCGTCGCCGGCCAAGTCGATGTCGATGCGGCGCGCGCCCGCGTGGCGGCCGATATTGGTCAGCGCTTCCTGGGCCACGCGGAACAGCACCGTGTTGGCCACGTCGGGCAAGCCATCCGTGGCGCCTTCGGCCACGAAGTGGATGGGGATGGCGCTGCTGAGCGTCACTTCATGGGCCAGGTGGTCGAGCGCGGCGGCCAGGCCCAGGTCGTCCAGGATGGCCGGCCGCAGGTTGTGCGAGATGCGGCGCACTTCGCCCAGCACGTTGTTGAGCTGCTCGGCCGTGTGTTCAAACACGGCCTGGGCCGCCTGGCGCTGGGCCGCGTCGCCGCCCAGGCGGATGATGCCGGCCTCGATCTGCAGCTTGATCGACACCAGCCACTGGCTGATGCCATCGTGCAAATCGCGCGACAGCCGGGCCCGCTCCTCTTCCTGCGATTCCACCACGCGCTGGGCCAGCACCTTGAGCTTGGCGTCGGCCACCCGCAATTCGCTGATATTAAGCGCGAGGCCGGAGCCGCCCACCACCAGCGCGGCGGCGATGGCGATGGCGGCGATCCACAACATGGTGCTGCCGATGTTGGCCGACTGCTGGGCGTCGATCTTGGCCAGGGCCTGGTCCACGTCGTCCAGGTAGATGCCGGTGCCCAGCATCCAGCCCCAGTCCGGCAGCGCCACCACGTAGCCCAGCTTGGGCGCGGCCTTGTGGCTGGACGGCTTGACCCACGAGTAGCGCACCAGCCCGCCCCCGGCCCTGGCCCGCTGCAGCAGGCGCTGGATGGTGGGGTTGCCCTGCTCGTCGCGCAGCTCCCACAGGTTCTGGCCCACCAGTTCCGGCTGGCGCGGGTGCATCAGGGCCCGGCCCTCCATGTCGTACAGAAAGAAATAGCCATCGTCGCCGTAGCTGAGCGAGGACAGGATGCGCTTGGCTTCGTCCAGCGCGGCCGCGTCCTTGCGCCCGCTCTGGTTCAGGTGGGCAATCGAATGCTGGGCCAGCGCCACGTAGTGCTTCAGTTCCGCTTCCTTGCTGGCCAGATAGGCTTGCTGGATGGTGGCGCGCTGCTGCTGGGCCAGCGTGATGGCCTGGTGGCGCACGGCCAGCGCAATGGCAAACAGCGCCAGGATCAGCGGCGTAATGGCCAGGAAGATGACTTTTTGCCGCAGTTTCATGTCGCGTCCGCTACAGGGGTCTGGAGGGGCATTCTACGCCCGAGCCGGTCCGCCGGCCTACGTAGTTCCACGTAGCCAAGCTGCGTAGTGCTGCGCTTGTTCCAGATATTGCATTCCTGAATACTATCCATAAGCTGCGGGCATGCCATAACGGAACCCCGGGCAGGTGCACAACGCAGCGTTCTACCATCTCTGGAGGGAAGTATGCAACACACACCAAACCGACTGCTGAGCCGGCTGGGCTGGCTGGCCCTGTCGCTGGCCGGCGCGTCCGCACTGGGCGTGATCGGCCTCAAGCGGGGCGAATCGATCAGCGCCATCTGGATCGTGATCGCCGCCGTCTGCGTCTACCTGATCGCCTACCGTTTCTACAGCCTGTTCATCGCCGACAAGGTGCTGGGCCTGGACGGGCGCCGCATGACCCCGGCCAACCAGCATAACGACGGCCTCGACCACGTGCCCACCAACAAATACGTGCTGTTCGGCCACCACTTCGCCGCCATCGCCGGCGCCGGCCCGCTGGTCGGTCCCGTGCTGGCCGCGCAGATGGGCTACCTGCCCGGCATGCTGTGGATACTGGCCGGCGTGGTCTTCGCCGGCGCCGTGCAGGACTTCATCGTGCTGTTCATCTC
>JAZJZQ010000533.1:0-4378 GCA_040389625.1 Pseudomonadota bacterium
CGAAATAGGCGTCAAGAGCTTAACTTAACGCCATTAGGGTACGTCCCCATTTTTTGCGCCCTACCCGCCTGCCGGTCAGGCGACTTTCTTGGCGTCGAAGAATTGCTCGTCTTCCGTCGAGCCGTGCAGGGCCGTCGTCGAGCTCTGGCCGTTCTGGATGCACTGGGTCACGGCGTCGAAATAGCCGGTGCCCACTTCACGCTGGTGCTTGACGGCCGTGAAGCCCCGCTCGGCGGCGGCAAATTCCGCTTCCTGCAATTCGACGAAGGCCGACATCTGGCGCCGCGCGTAACCATGGGCCAGGTTGAACATGCCGTAGTTGAGCGCGTGGAAGCCGGCCAGCGTGATGAACTGGAACTTGTACCCCATGGCGCCCAGCTCGCGCTGAAACTTGGCGATGGTGGCGTCGTCCAGGTTCTTCTTCCAGTTGAACGAGGGCGAGCAGTTGTAGGCCAGCATCTTGCCCGGGAACTTGGCATGCACGGCTTCGGCGAAGCGCTTGGCGAAGGCCAGGTCCGGCTTGCCCGTCTCGCACCACACGAGGTCGGCATACGGCGCGTACGCCAGCGCGCGCGAGATGGCTTGCTCCAGGCCCGGCTTGACCTTGTAGAAGCCTTCCACCGTCCGCTCACCGGTGCAGTAGGGCTTGTCATTGTCGTCCACGTCCGACGTCAGCAGGTCGGCCGCTTCCGCGTCCGTGCGGGCGATCACGAGGGTGGAGGTGCCCATCACGTCGGCCGCCAGGCGGGCTGCCGTCAGCTTTTCCACCGCTTCGCGGGTCGGCACCAGCACCTTGCCACCCATGTGGCCGCATTTCTTGACGGACGCCAGCTGGTCCTCGAAGTGCACGCCGGCCGCGCCCGCGTCTATCATCGACTTCATCAGCTCATAGGCGTTCAGCACGCCACCGAAACCGGCTTCCGCATCGGCCACGATGGGGGCGAAATAGTCGATCTCGTTCTTGCCTTCGGACCATTGGATCTGGTCCGCGCGCTGGAAGGTGTTGTTGATGCGCTTGACCACCATGGGCACGGAATTGGCCGGATACAGGGACTGGTCGGGATACATTTCGCCGGCCAGGTTGGCGTCGCCCGCCACTTGCCAGCCCGACAGGTAAATCGCTTTCAGGCCCGCTTTCACCTGCTGCATGGCCTGGTTGCCCGTCAGCGCGCCAAGGGCGTTGACGAAGGGCTCGGTGGTCACCAGCTGCCACAGCTTCTCGGCGCCGCGCTTGGCCAGCGTGTGCTCGATCTGCAGCGATCCGCGCAGTCGCACCACGTCTTCCGCGCTGTAAGTGCGGGTCACGCCTTGCCAGCGTGGATTGGTGTCCCAGTCGTGTTGCAGGGCGGCGATTTGCTCTTCACGGGTTGCCATGGTGTTCTCCTATTTGCGTACTAGCGTTAAAACGAAATCCGTTAAAACCATCATAGGCCCTTTTGTGCCACGCAACAATACTCTTATATAAGACACATAAGCAAAATAAAATCAAACAAAATCAATAACTTAATAAAATTTTTTCAGGATGTGACATGAAATTTCTTCTCATGAAAGCAAATGATGCCGCAAATCCACACTGCATTTCGCAATATGAAACACACTTCTCGCCTAGTGAAAAGATAGTGGGAATCCACGGGCTGGCAGCCCTGGAAGAAGCTTACCGCCCCACCAGCCGTTGAGGCTTGTTGGGCGGCAAGACCAAGATGGATGTGTTAAGCCAGTTTTTGTTGCGCCACAAGCACGCCGTCCGCGTCCACATAGATCCAGTCGCCCGGATGAACGGTCACGCCGGCGATCTGGACCCGGATATCGCGCTCGCCGGCGCCCCGCTTGCTGCTCTTTTGCGGATGGGCGCCCAGCGCCCGCACGCCGATGGCGCAGGCGTTGATTTCATCCGTATCGCGAATGCAGCCATCGACCACGATGCCGGCCCAGCCGTTGTCCTGGGCCAGCAGCCCCAGCTGGCCGCCCACCAGCGCGCGGCGCAGGCTGGCCCCGCCGTCGATCACCAGCACGTTGCCGTTGCCCGGCGTCTCCAGCGTGCTGCGCACCAGGGCGTTGTCCTCGAATACCTTGAGGGTGGTAGCGCGTCCGGCAAAGCGCACATGCTGGCCGTAATGGCGGAACACGGGCGGCAGCACGGCCAGGCGGCCGTCTTCCAGCATGGCGGCGTTGTCGTCGCACAGATCGGTGGTTGCAAAGCTCATCGTCATATCCACAGGGTAGTTAAGATGGCGACCATTCTAAGCCGTTTGCAAGCGCGGCGGGCGAACCTGGCCGCCCACACCCAGTGCCGTGACGATCACCAGCGCCTGGAACACGGCGATGCCGACGAACACACCGGCCGGGTGGCCGCCGTCCATCAAGGCGCCGAACAGCAGGGGGCCCAGGGCCAGGCCGCTGTCCAGGCCCGAATAGACCACGCCGAACACGCGCCCCGTCGCATTGGCCGGCGCCGCGCTCCGTATCATCAGGTCGCGCGAGGGACCGGCCACCCCTGTCACCAGGCCGATCAGCCCCATCAGCACCAAGGCCGCCCAGCCCGGCACGGCGGCCGTGGCCAGCACCAGCGCCAGCAACGCGGCCAGCCCGAAGGCCAGCATGATGGCCCGCTCGTGGCGCACCGATCCCGCCCCCAGGAAGCCGCCATACAAGGTGCCGAACGCCGACGCCACCATGTAGGCCGTGTAGCCGGAGGCGGCCCAGGCCAGCGGCATGCCGTACAAGGTCACCAGGCTGGTGACGGCGAACGACTGGATGCCGGCCAGTGCCACGGCGGAAATGAGGAAGAAGGCAAAGCACAGCCACACCACGCGCAGGCGCAGGAAGGCGAACGAGCTTTCCGTCGCCGCGCCCGACACGGCGGCAGCGGCCGGCATGGAGCGCAGCGCGTGGCGCTGCCAGACCAGCAGCGCCAGCACGGCGCACGGCACGGCCGCCGCGCACAACAGGGCCGTGCGCCAGTCCGTACGGCTGGCGATAAAGGTCAGGAACAGCGGCGACACGGCCCAGCCGATATTGCCGCTGATGGCATGCACGGAAAAGCCGTGCGCCAGCCGGCTGCGCGTCACGTGTTCGTTGAGGATGGTGTAGTCGGCCGGATGGAACACGCTGTTGCCGCAGCCGGCCACGAAGGCGCCCAGCATCAGCATGGCATAGCTGTGCGCGCCCGACAGCAGCAACGCGGACAGGCCCAGCAAGCCGATGCCGCCGAACAGCACGCTGCGCGCGCCCAGCCGGTCGACGACGAAGCCGGCCATGGCCTGCCCGACCCCGGATACGGTGAAGAACACCGTCATCAGCAAACCCAGCTCCGCATAGCTGAGCTGGAAGGCCGGCTTGAGCCAGGGGATCAGGGCGGCCAGGATCACATGGTAAAAGTGGGAAGTGCCATGCGCCAGGCCCACCAGGCCGATCACGCGCGCATCGTGCCGCAGCGTGTCGGCGGCTTCGCGGCTGGCAGGGTTGGCGGAGTGGGTATTGCTAGCCATGTTGTCGCTCCAGTTACGAAAAAAGTAAGCCAGTGTAAGCAATCGGAGCGCGTCTGATTTAAGATAGCAAGACAAACTTTGTCGAAAAACCGCCAACCATCCATCATGGCCATTCCCATCGCCACCCACACCCAGTTCAACTGGCATTGCAACTTCCCCACCCCGCAACGGCCCGTCACCCTGTCCGGCCGCAACCTGCAGGCCGATGCGACGCTGCTGCCGCATACCCATCCGTGGGGCCAGGTGACGTATGCGCTGGAAGGCGTGATGCGGGTCACGGCCAACAACAGCAGCTGGATCGTGCCGCCGCTGCGGGCCATCTGGATACCGCCGCACGTGGAGCACGCCATCACGGTGCTGGAAAATACCCGGCTGCGCCCGCTGTGCGTGCATGCGGAGCGCTCGCCGTTCCCCGGCGGCCTGTGCCAGGTGCTGGAAGTGTCGAACCTGCTGCGCGAACTGATCGTGGCGCTGGAACAGCACGACCAGGACGAACAGTCCAGGCGCGAATCGCTGCTGGGGGAATTGATCCTCGACGAACTGGCCCGCTCGGCCACCCGCCCCATCCGCGTGCCGCTGCCGGAAGACAAGCGGCTCAAGGCCCTGTGCGCGGCCCTGATCGCCGCACCGGGAACGGAACTGACACTGAAGGATTGGGCCGCCCAGGTAGGCGCATCGGAGCGCACGCTGGCGCGCCTGTTCGAGCGCGAACTGGGCATGGGCTTTGGCCAGTGGCGCCAGCAGGTGCGGCTGGCCCACGCCGCGCCCATGATCGCGCGCGGCACGCCGCTGCTGCTGGTGGCCCAGGAACTGGGCTACACCAGCCAGTCGGCCTTTTCCGCCATGTTCAAGAAGACCTTCGGCTGTTCGCCATCGGCCTTCTTTGCCGA
>JAZJZQ010000534.1:0-3797 GCA_040389625.1 Pseudomonadota bacterium
ACTGCAACGACGGCGAACTGCTGCACCGCTGGGCCACCGAGGGACTGGGCCTGGCCTGGCGCTCGTCGTGGGAAATCCAGGCGCAGCTGGCGTCCGGCGAACTGATTACGGTGCTGGACGACTACGCCCTGCCCCAGTACGACATCATGGCCGTCTACCCGCAGCAGCGGCACCTGCCGGCCAAGGTGCGCTTCTTCATCGACATGCTGAAGGAAATCTACGCGCGGCCCGACTACTGGCTGGGCAACTGACGGAAGCTTGCGGCGGCGTGCAAAGCGCAGTAGTCTCACGCATGGGTTCCGCACTCGGCGGCCACTCGCCACACATGGAGAAATAGGTATGAAAAAGATAACCGGCTCGCGCCGCACCATGCTCGCCGGCTCGCTGGCCGCCGCCGCGGCGGGCGCCCTCGCCGCCACCGGCGCCACCGCCGCACCGGCCGCCGCCAAGCCCACGCCATACAAGGCACTGTTCCAGGTCAGTGACGACGATCCGAAAAAATGGAACCAGACGCTGAACAATATCAAGAACCTGCAGCAGGACCTGGGCGCGGCCAACGTCACGGTCGAAATCGTGATCTTCGGCCCGGGCATCGGCATGGTCAAGGTCGAATCGGAGGTGGGCAACCGGGTGCAGGAAGCGATCGACGCCAAGGTGGCGGTGCTGGTGTGCCAGAACACCATGCGCGGCGCCCACCTGACGCCGGACGACATGCTGTCCCGGATCGGCTACGTGCCGGCCGGCGTGGGGGAAATCGTCCGCCGCCAGGCCGACGGCTACGCCTACATCCGCTCCTGATCACACCACCACGACCAGCTTGCCGCAGGCCGCGTCGCGTTCCATGAGCGCGTGCGCCTCCGGCAGCCGCTCCAGCGGGAATGGCAGCCCCACGCGGGGACGCAAGCGCCCCGCTTCCACCATGCGCACCATGGTCTGCAAAGGCACCGCGCCCAGGGGAAAGGCGGCGCCGCCGAACTCGAAGCTGCCAAAAAAGCTCAACTGCACGCCGCTCGGCATCTGGTTGAGCGGCTGGAACGCTTCGAGCGGCGCCATCCCGCCCAGGAAGCCGGCCAGGCACACCCTGCCACCGGGTCGCGTGGCCTGCATCGAATCGAGCACCGTGCTGTTACCCACGAGATCGAGCACGGCATCGAAGGGCGCGCCATCCCACGCCGAATCGGCCAGCGCACCGTCGACTACGATGGCCTGCGCCACGCCCGCCTCCAGCAGCTGCGCCTTGCGCGCCGGCTGACGGGTCGTCGCATACACTTCCGCGCCCAGCTGCAAGGCCAGGTCGATGGCAGCCATGCCCAGGCTGGCCGTGCCGCCCCGCACCAGCAGCCGCTGGCCCGGCCGCAGCGCCAGGTTGCCGTGCAGGCAGGTCCAGGCCACCGCGTACGATTCCGGCAGGGCCGCCAGGATGGCCCAGTCCAGCTTACTGTCGACAGAAACGACATTCTCGCGCCGCACCGTGACGAATTGCGCATAGCTGCCGTTCACCGTGCGCCCCATGCCGCCCATGCAGGCCATGACGGTCTGCCCGCGCGCCAACCGGCCACCGGGATCGGCCGCCACCACACCGACGCACTCGATCCCGCTGATGGGGGCAGCATCGCCCCATTCACCGCGCCGCATATAGAGTTCCGCACGATTCAGGCCGAAGGCGCGGATCTCGATCAGCACCTCGCCAGCGCCGGGAACTGGCACTTCTACCTCACGCAATTGCAGCACCTCCGGACCTCCGTACTCCCTGCGCACCATGGCTTTCATTGTTTTCGCTCCTTGAACTGATGAAGAAGACGCCAGCTTAATGGGCCGAAGTTGAAATAAAAATCACGAAATCCAAACACACAATGTAGACTAAGCTTAACGTCATAACCCAACCACCACGCACTGCCCCATGCCCGATCCCACCATCCTGCAATTGCAATGCTTTGTCGCCCTGGTCGAGGAAGGCAGTTTTGCCGCCGCCGCACAACGCCTGCACCGCACCCACCCCACCGTCCATGCGGCCGTCAAGGCGCTGGAACAGCAACTGGGACTGGCCCTGCTCGACCGCGGCGGCTACCGCGTCGCGCTCACGCCGGAAGGCGCCGCCTTCCTGCCCCGCGCCCAGCTGTTCCTGCGCGAGTACGGCGAATTACAGCGCGGGGCGATCCAGCTGGCCAACGGCGAGGAACCGGAACTGCGCATCGTCGTGGGCGACCTGTGCCCGCTGCCGGCCACCATGGCGCTGCTGGTGCCGTTCTTTTCCGTCCGTCCGGGAACCCGGCTGACGCTGCAGGCGGACGCCATCAGCGGCCCCTGGGAGCGGCTGGCGCGCGGCGAATGCGACCTGATACTGCACCACCGGGACCAGCCTTCGCCACGCTACGAAACACTGCCGCTCGGCGCGGTCAGGCTGGTGCCGGTGGCGGCGCCGGGCTTTTTCGGCGCGGCTGACGGCGAACCCGCAGGCCCTGAATGGCTGCGCGGATACATGCAATGCGTGATCCGCGATTCCAGCAGCCGGCCGCAGGAAGCGAACTATCACCTGCTCGACGGCGCCCGTACCTGCAGCGTGCCGGATCAGGCGATGAAACGGGAGCTGATCGTGCAAGGCATGGCATGGGGCCACATGCCGCTGCATCTGGTCAGCGACGATCTCGCGGCGGGCCGCCTGCAATCGCTCGAAAGCGCGCTGCTCCCTGCCACGTCGCTGGAACACTACGCCATGCGCCGGCGCGATGTCGCGCACGGCCCCGTGGCGCAGGCCCTGTGGCACCACCTGGCCGGCCAGGCCCAAGGCGGGGCGCCCAATACTTAGCAGAGCCTTAATCGGCGCCCGCAGGCGGCCGGCGCCGCGCCATGGGCCCGTTTGAGCGGTTACAATGCCGCCTCCTCAGCACTAACAACAGGACCGCCGGCCCGCGCCATGCCATGCCTGCGGCCGCCCCGTATCGACAATGAAATCAATTCCCCTATCAGCGCTGGCGCTGGCCCTGTCCATCGCACATGGCGCCGCCTTTGCCCGTACCGCCCCCGAACGCACCTGGAACACCTCCGCCGAACTGGGCGCCATCGCCACCTCCGGCAACACCGTCGGCGCTTCCGTCACCGGCAAGATCGACGCCAGGCAGGAACTGGAAGACTGGAGCAACGAATACGTGGTCAGCGACTACTTCAAGGAAGACGAAAACCGCGACAACTCCGGCCAGAAGGTGCGCGAGCGCTCCGCCGAACGCTACTCGGCGTCGGCCAAGGCGGCCTACAAACTGCTCGAAGAAGGCGAAAAGCTGTTCATGCTGGGCTCCCACGTGGCCGACCGGTTCGGCGCCTACACCAGCTACTCCACCTTCGGCGTCGGTCACGGCTCGCGCTGGTACGCGGACGAGGACAAGACCCTGGACGTGGAAATCGGTCCCGGCTACTTCAGCGGCCGGCGCGCCGGTGGCGAGGACGAAAAGGGTTTCACCATCCGGGGCGCGGCGGCCCTCAAGTGGCAGCTGAGCGACGCAGCCGTGTTCAGCCAGAACCTGAGCGTGGAGCGCGGCACCTCCAACGTCCACTCGCTGGCCGAATCGGCGCTGCGCACCAAGATCAACAGCACCATGCAGATGAAGGCCGCGTTCAGCGTGCGCAACGATACCGACGTCCCGGCCGACAAGAAGAACACCGACACCCAGACCTCGGTCACGCTGGTGTACTCGTTCTGACCTGAAGCAGGCGGATGCGAAGCGTGGTAGCTTCCGTCCGCGCGAGCTGTCACAATACCGGTTTTGCCCCTAACTGTTCACTGCTATGACTACTCCACGCAT
>JAZJZQ010000535.1:0-4215 GCA_040389625.1 Pseudomonadota bacterium
GCGTCGCTGGCGGCCGCGCTCATGGGCTTGAGCAGCGCTGCCGGCGCGGCAGCCCAGCCGCCGGGCGACCTGAGCGAGCTGTCGCTGGAGGAGCTGGGCAATGTCGACGTCAGCGCGGCCTCGCTGCTGTCGGCCGGTGTGCTCGATACGGCCGCCTCGGTCAGCGCCGTCACGCCCCAGCAGTGGCAGCGCCGCGGCGCGCGCCGTCTGCTCGACGCGCTCGACACCCAGCCCGGCGTGCAGGTGCTGCCCCACACCAGCGGCAACCAGGTGCTGGCCATCCGCGGCTATGCCCGCAGCACTTCCTACACGGGCGTGGCCACCAGTTGGGATGGCGTGCCGCTCAACGACCTGTTCCGCTCCGGTCCCCAGTTCAACCTGCCCGCCATCAACCTCGGCGCATTGAGCCAGCTGCAGCTGATCGAGGGCCCCGGTTCCGCCCTGTACGGCAGCGACGCCTTCCACGGCCTGGTGGCCCTGCGCGGCTACGAGTCCGAGCGCGACCAGCGCAACGTGAGCGCGGCCGGCGCCAGCAACGGCTATTACGAAGCGGCCCTGCAGCAGAGTGCGGCCGTGGGTGCCGGCACGCGCCTCAACGTGGCCCTGGCCGCCAACGGCCAGCCGGACCAGGACCGCGTCGCCTACGCCGTCCACCCCGTCACGGGGCGGCCCCTGCGCAGCGAGCGCGAGAATAACTTCCAGGCCCAGACGGCTTCGTTCAAGCTGGCCGGTGCAGGGGAGGGAGGGCTGTCCTGGTTCGGCGGCCTGTACCTGCACCATTACGACGCCGACGCCTTCCAGGGCTCGGGCACGCGCCTGTCCGGCGGCGACGACCTGGGCTGGCTGGCCACCCGCTTCGCCATGACCCAGGCCGGCGTGCGGCGCGAACTGGAGCGGGGCGGCTCCGTCGAACTCAAGGGCTACTACTGGTGGGTCGACAACGACCTGGCCAGCAACCTGGGCACGGGCGCCGTGCCCATCCATCGCGACTTGTGGACGCGCCAGTTCCGTACCGGCGTGCAGGCCACATGGCGCGACGGCATCCCCGCCTGGCACACGGCCTGGGCCCTGTCGGCCGGACAGGAGCGCCTGGGCGTGCGCAGCGCCCGGGCCGAGGCCGTGACCATGGCCGGCCGGGTGCTGCCCACCACCATCAATCCGGCCGAAGGGGCGGGGCGCGGCGTGCGCAACCTGACGCTGGAACTCAACAGCAACTGGGACGAGCGCTGGGGCCTGGTGTACGGCGGCCGGCTGGACGAGTACTCCGACTTCGGCCGTCACGGTTCGCCGCGCCTGGGCCTGATCTACCATCCCCAGTCCGACACCGCCCTCAAGCTGCTGTATGGCCAGGCGTTCCGGGCGCCGTCGGCGGTGGAAATGGGCGGTGCGGCCGGCAGCGTGCTGGGCAACCCCGACCTCAAGCCGGAGGTGATCGACAGCTACGAACTGGTGGCCCAGCGCCAGACGGCGCGCTACCTTGCCCAGCTCACCTTGTTCCGCACGCTGTGGCGGGACGGCATTTCCGCCGTGCTGGTTCCGCCGGCCACGCTGACCCAGTACCGCAACGTGGGCCGCAACGACGCCTACGGTGCAACGGCCAGCCTGCAGGCCCAATGGCAGGGCTGGGGGCTCGATGCCAGCGCCTCCTACGTCCGCAGCCGCAATGCCGTGACGGGGATGGACTACAACATCTTCCCGGCCACGATGGCAAATGTGAGCGTCAGCCACGCGCTGGCCGATCCCGCCTGCCTGCTGACGCTGAGCCAGCGCTGGCAATCGCGCACGGACGACATCTCGTCCGCCGAAGGCTTGCCCGTGCATACGCTGCCGCGTTACCTGCGCACCGACGTGGGCGTGGAGAAGCGCTATACACCGCGCCTGACGGCCTACGTCCAGTTGCGCAACCTGTTCAACCGCGACAACCGGCTGCCTTCGGCGCCGGCCTCCGTGGGCGGCATCCCGGACGAACATTTCAGCCTGAACCTGCGGCTCGACTACCGTTATTGAAGGGCGCGGGAGATTGCGCAAAAAGTTGTCTCGTGGCAGCATGGAGCCGCCAGCCGGCACCCGTATGAAAGCCCTAGATGACCCAGAATTTTTTCCAGACCTTTATCCTGCTGTTGCTGGTCACCGACCCGTTCGGCAACGTGCCCCTGTTTGCCGCCGCGCTCAACCCGGTGGCGCCCGCGCGCCGGCCCCGCATCGTGATCCGCGAGTGCGCCATCGCGTTTGCCGTGCTGCTGATCTTCATGTTCTTCGGCCGCCATTTCCTGTCGGCGCTGCAGCTGTCGGAAGTATCGCTGCGCATAGGCGGCAGCGTGATCCTGCTGCTGATCGCGATCCGCATGATCTTTCCCCATCCGGACGGTGTGCTGGGCAAGACGGAAGGGGGCGAGCCGTTCATCGTACCGCTGGCCATTCCCGCGCTGGCCGGCCCGTCGGCGCTGGCCACGGTGCTGCTGTTCTCGCGCGAGAGCACGGGCGAAGTACTGGTCCACGTGGCCGCGCTGGGCGCCGTGGGCGTGGTGTGGCTGGCCGTGTTTCTGGGTGCCGAGCGCTTGCAGAAAGCGCTAGGTTCGCAAGTCATGACGGCCTTCGAGCGCCTGATGGGCCTGATCCTGACGGCCATGTCGATCGAAATGCTGCTGGGCGGCGTACGCGAATTCGTCAAGACGCTGTGATGCAAGAAAAAATGGGGACGTACCCCATTTCAGGGAAATGGGGTACGTCCCCATTTTTCTAGAGGGTGATGGCGCCCAGGTGATCTTCGCCCGGGGCGCCGAACAGCTGCTGCTTGAGGACATGCAGCTGGTCGCGCACCTGGGCCGCTTTTTCGAACTCCAGGTTCTTGGCGTGGTCCAGCATCAGCTTTTCCAGGCGCTTGATTTCCTTGCTGATCTGCTTCTCGCTCATGGCCTCGTACTTGGCCGCCTCCTGCGCCACCTGCAATTCCTCGCGCGCTGTCTCGGGGCTGTAGACGCCGTCGATCATGTCGCGGATCGACTTGCTCACGCCGCGGGGCACGATGCCGTTCGCTTCGTTGAAGGCGATCTGCTTGGCCCGCCGCCGCTCCGTCTCGCCGATGGCGCGGCTCATGGAGTCCGTCACCCGGTCGGCGTACAGGATGGCCACGCCATGCAGGTTGCGGGCGGCCCGGCCTATGGTCTGGATCAGCGAGCGTTCCGAACGCAGGAAACCTTCCTTGTCCGCGTCCAAAATGGCCACCAGCGACACTTCCGGCAAGTCCAGCCCTTCGCGCAGCAGGTTGATGCCGACCAGCACGTCAAAGGTGCCGATGCGCAGGTCGCGCAGCAGTTCCACCCGTTCCACCGTTTCGATGTCGCTGTGCAGGTAGCGCACCTTGATGCCGTGGTCGCCCAGGTATTCCGTCAGCTGCTCGGACATACGCTTGGTCAGCGTGGTCACCAGCACCCGCTCGTTCCTGGCCACGCGCAAGGTGATTTCCGACATCAGGTCGTCCACCTGGCTCAACGCCGGACGCACGATGATCTGCGGGTCGACCAGGCCGGTGGGGCGCACCACCTGTTCCACCACCTGGTCCGCATGCGTGTTTTCGAAGTCGGCCGGGGTGGCGGAGACGAACACGGTCTGCCGCATCTTCTGTTGGAATTCCTCGAATTTCAACGGCCGGTTGTCCAGCGCCGACGGCAGCCGGAAGCCGTAATCGACCAGGTTGGTCTTGCGCGAGCGGTCGCCGTTGTACATGGCGCTGAGCTGGCCCACCAGCACGTGCGACTCGTCGAGGAACATCAGCGCGTCCTGCGGCAAGTAGTCGACCAGCGTGGGCGGCGGTTCGCCCGGCAGCGCGCCGCTCAGGTGGCGCGAGTAATTCTCGATGCCCTTGGTGAAGCCGATCTCCGTCATCATTTCCAGGTCGAAACGGGTGCGTTGCTCGAGCCGCTGTTCCTCGATCAGCTTGTTCTCCTTGCGGAAGAACTCGAGCCGCTCGCGCAGTTCGTCCTTGATGGTTTCGATGGCGCGCAGCACGGTGGCGCGCGGGGTCACGTAGTGCGAGCCGGGGTAGACGGTGAAGCGGGGGATCTTCTGCTTGACGCGGCCCGTGAGCGGATCGAACAGCTGGATCGATTCGAGCTCGTCATCGAACATTTCCAGCCGCACGGCCAGTTCGGCGTGCTCGGCCGGGAAGATGTCGATGGTGTCGCCGCGCACGCGGAAGGTGCCGCGGCCGAAGTC
>JAZJZQ010000536.1:0-1528 GCA_040389625.1 Pseudomonadota bacterium
GCGATGACGATGGATATGCTGCACGGCTATCTGACCGCCATCGCCATCGGCCCGGAACCCATCATGCCTGTGGAGTGGCTGAAGCGTGTCTGGGGCCAGGAAGATACCGACGTCCCGAAATTCAAGAACGACAAGGAAGAGGAACGCATCCTCAACCTGATCATGCGCTTCATGAACGAAGTGCTGGTGACGTTCGAAGTGGCGCCCAAGGAGTTCGAGCCGCTGTTCGTCGAGCACGAGCACGAAGGCCAGACCCTGATCGACGCCGAAGCGTGGTGCTGGGGCTTCTGGGAAGGCATGGAACTGCGTCCCGGCTCGTGGAACGAGATCTGGGATTCGGAAGTGGCTGACCTGATGCGCCCCATCTACCTGCTGGGCGCCGACGAGATCGAGGAAGAGGAACTGCCGCTGGTGGAAGACCCCGTGCTGGCCCACAAGCTGGGCGTGGAACTGGAAGCGAACCTGCCGGCCATCCACAAGTTCTGGGTGCCGCGCCGCAAAGCGCCGGTGGCCACCATCAAGCGTGAAGAGCCGAAAGTGGGCCGCAACGACGACTGCCCTTGCGGCAGCGGCAAGAAGTACAAGAAGTGCCACGGCGCCGCCGAATCGGGCGCCGAGTAAGCGGCAAGGCCATCGGCCCGTCATCACGGGCTGGTGGCAGCAGCGCATTACTGGCCGCGCACGGCCGGTGACGGGGCGGACGGTCGCCCGCCCCTCGTTTCAGGCCGTCGCGCCCGGCGCCGGTTCCGGCAAGCTCAATCCGAACAACTCGCGCAACACGTCTGCCTGCTCCTCAGGCGCCACGCGGCGCTGCGCCAGCTGGCCGTGCCTGACGGTCTTGAGCGTATCGCCCAGCAGGATGGAACGGCCGTCGGCCCGGTGCTGCACCAGCAGCAGCATCCTGACGAAGATCGATTCCGGATGGGTCGAATTCAGGTAGTTGGCCGGCATGAAGTCGATCCACTCCTGGTGCGACAGGTCGAAGCCGAACTGGTTCTGCCACTCCCCGCCCACCCTGGCCTGGACCAGGAATTCCCGCTCGTTCGGTTTGCTCAGCATGAACACATCATCGTCCTGCACCAGCTCCGTGTCGAGCAGGTCCAGCCGCACCGGGGCGCGGATGCCGTAGCTGCCGAAACCGAGGTCGCACAGCCACTGCACGCCATCGAGCGTGACGACGATGACCATGTGGGTGCGCGGGCGCCGGGCCGGATAGAACATGGGCCGGGCCGCCACCAGCTGGTAAGGCACGCCCAGCGCCTGCAGGGCCATGGCGAAGATGCCGTTGACTTCGTAGCAATAGCCGCCGCGGCGGCGCGCCACGATCTTGTCCACGATCTCTTCAGGCACCAGCGACACGATCTTGCCGGCCTGCACGTCCAGGTTCTCGAACGGCACCGAAAACAGCTGGTGCCGCATGAGGGCCGTTACCGTGGCCAGGTCAGCCTGGGCCTGCCCGGCGTAGCCGATGCGGTCCAGATAATCTTGCAATACAAAATTCTCAGCATGCATAGGCTCACTCCGGGTA
>JAZJZQ010000537.1:0-1712 GCA_040389625.1 Pseudomonadota bacterium
GGCGGGGCCGTCCCCGCGGAAGCGAATGAGGCCGCAGTGTAGCACCGCCGCCGCCGGCTCGCCGGGCACGGCCGTTTTTGGCACCGCCAGCACGTTTTTCATTTATATCGTAAGATACCGATATTGAAATCGGTAAAAACCGATACATATATCGTCCTGTGACGAAACAAGAGAGCAACGATGGACATAGATGCAATTCACAAAGCGCTGGCCAACCCCGTGCGACGCCAGATCCTGGCGTGGCTCAAGGAGCCGGAAGTATTTTTCGCCGACCAGCAGCACCCGCTCAGCCTGGGGGTATGCGCCGGCCTGATCGACCGCCGCTGCGGCTTGTCGCAGTCGACCGTGTCGGCCCACCTGGCCACGCTGCAGAAGGCTGGCCTGGTGGTGTCATACCGGGTGGGCCAGTGGAACTACTTCAAGCGCGATGAAGCAACCATCCAAGCTTTTCTCGACCACATGAACACGGGCCTCTGAACGGGGCCCGCCTTTGCCGGCCCGGTCCGGCACTTTTATGACAGGAACTCATCATGGCAAATCTGTTTGATCCCATCACCATCGGCAACCTCACCCTGAAAAACCGCATCGTCATGGCGCCCCTGACGCGCGCCCGCGCCGTCGGCGGCGGCCGTGTGCCCAATGCCCTGATGGCCAAGTACTACACCCAGCGCGCCAGCGCCGGCCTGATCCTGAGCGAGGCGACGGCCGTCACCCCGCAGGGCGTCGGCTATGCGGACACGCCCGGCCTGTGGTCGGACGAACAGGTGGAAGGCTGGAAACTGGTGACGGCCGCCGTCCACGCAGCCGGCGGGCGCATCTTCGCCCAGCTGTGGCACGTGGGCCGCATTTCCGACCCTTCCTTCCTGGACGGACAGGCCCCCGTGGCGCCCAGCGCCATCGCCGCCAAGGGCAATGTGAGCCTGCTGCGTCCACAGCGTCCCTTCCCCGTGCCGCGCGCGCTGGAGACGGCCGAACTGCCCGGCATCGTGGCCGCCTACCGCAAGGCGGCCGAAAACGCCAAGCTGGCCGGCTTTGACGGCGTGGAAGTGCACGGCGCCAACGGCTACCTGCTCGACCAGTTCCTGCAAGACAGCACCAACCACCGCACCGACAACTATGGCGGTTCGATCGAAAACCGGGCCCGCCTGCTGCTGGAAGTGACGGACGCCTGCATCGCCGTCTGGGGCGCCGACCGCGTGGGCATGCACCTGGCGCCGCGCCGCGACACCCACGACATGGGCGACTCGGACCCGGCCGCCACCTTCGGCTATGTGGCCCGCGAGCTGGGCAAGCGCAAGATCGCCTTCATCTGCGCCCGCGAGGCCGTAGGCGACGACAGCCTGGCGCCGATGATCAAGCGTGAGTTCGGCGGCGTCTTCATCGCCAACGAGAAGATGGACAAGCAGACGGCCCAGCACGTGCTCGAGGCCGGCACGGCCGACGCCATCGCCTTCGGCAAGGCGTTCATCGCCAATCCGGACCTGCCGCGCCGCTTGCAGCTGGACGCGCCGCTCAACGAGTGGAAGATGGAAACGTTCTACCATCCGACGGAAGAAGGCTATACCGACTACCCGGCGCTGGAAGTGGCGTAAGTTGCCATGGGGCGCCACGGCGCCCCATGCGACGTGATGGCAGCCGCCCCCTGCTGGGCGCGGATCGGAAACAGGGCGCCGCGGCGCCCTGTTGTTTTGTCAACGCCGCGTGCAGCGGTC
>JAZJZQ010000537.1:1812-4412 GCA_040389625.1 Pseudomonadota bacterium
CCCGGCGTGTGGCCGGCGCTGGCATGGGACTTCACGCCCGGCACCAGTTCCGTATCACCGACGATGGGCACGAATTTGTCGGCCTGCACATAGGGCCCCAGCGCGCCCATGGCCCCCTGGAAGAATCCTTTCTGCTCGGCCGGCGCCCGCTCCATATTGGCCTGGCTAAGCCAGTAATCGGCATCGGCCTTGCCAGCCCGCACGATGGCGTTGGGGAAGACCCGCTGGCCGGCCGCCATCAGGCCGCCCACGTGGTCGGGATGCAGATGGGTGATGTAGATTTCATCGACCTGCTCCGGCTGGTAGCCGGCCGTCTTCAGGTTGGCCAGCAGCTTGCCCAGGGTGGGGCCAAACAGGCCGGCCGCGCCCACGTCCACCAGCACCAGTTTCGGGCCCGTATTGATCAGGTAGGCATTGACGGACGTTTCCAGCGGGCTGTGCTCGAACGACTTGGCCAGCGCCTGGTCGGCTTTGTCCTTGGGCATCTTGAGCAGGGTGTCCACCGGCAGGTCGAGGGTACCGTCGTTGAGGACCGTTACCTCGAAATCGCCCAGCATCGTGCGATAAAAGCCCGGGGCCTGGAATTTGGCCATGGGCGCGGCCGCCAGCGCCGGTGCGGCGCAGAAAACGGCGGCCATGGCCGCGGCGATGGCGGCCATGGCCGGGGTGGAGCGTTTCGTCGACATCATATGTTCCCTCTGTAAAAAGTTGCCAGGAACACTAAGATACCTGAATCGCCATTTTCCCGCAGAGCTCGCTTCAAAACGTGACGGGCAGCCGCACCGACAGTTGCACGTCCGGCGTGTCGCGGGTCAGGCCGGCGCCCACGGCAACGTTGACGGTGCGCTTGTCGCTGAGCCGGTAGGACAGTCCCACCAGCAAGGTGCCCAGCTGGGTGCGCACCGAACCGGGCACGGGCTGGCCGTTCTGGCGGGTGCGGGCGATGGAGCTGTGGTCGTAGCCCAGGCTCAGGGCCGCCTTATCGTTCAAGGCCAGCCCCAGGCCGAAATTAAAGCCGATTACGCCGCCCGGCGCCACCGTGCCCAGCGGCTCGGACTGGCCGTTCAGCACCCGCCGTGTCACGTTGCTGCGCCGGAAATTGTGCAGATAGCTGACACTGCCGAACAAAATAGCCGGATCGCTGGGATAGAGCCACGTCAGGCTGGGCTGCAGCGCATAGAAACCCGAACCGGTCGGCAGTTGCAGCGGCAAACCGGTGCCGGTGGCGTCCGGCCCCACGCAGCGGGTCACGCAATCGGTGACGACGTCGAACGGGTCCTTGCCGCTGCGGGTCTTGAAGCGCAGGCCGCCCACGTAATAGGCCTGGTCCGCCGGCCCGTGGGGGAACTGGTGGCGCAGCGCCAGTTCGATGTCACCCAGCGCCTTGCCGCTGGTGTCGAAAGCGCGATCGACGCCGGTGCCGGTGAGAATTTCGCGGCTGACGGTGCTGTCGGAACGGTACACATAGGGCAGCTTCATTTCCACTTCCGTGCGGGGGCCGACGCCGTAGCGCCCCGTCAACGTGGCCGTCACCGTGTTACGTTTGAGTTCGCGGATATCGACCAGCCCGATCAGCAAGGCAGGAATGATGGTGTAGCCCACCAGCGCCACCCGGTTGCTGGACGAATAGCCGAACTGCAGCGACGGCTCCAGCACGTAGCGGCCCTTGGGCGTGAGCACGCCGGGCTGCTCGAACAGGGGCGCCACCTCGGGCGGACGGCCCTCCCCGGGCGGGGCCTCGCCCACCGGCGCGCCGGTGGAGGCATTGGTGCCGCCCGCGCCCTGTGCGGGGCCTGGGCCGCCCGCCGCAGCCCCCCCGGCGCTCGCACTTGCGCCGCCAGCATCACCCGTGCCGCCAACCACGCCTGCGCCGCCGACGCCGTGCATGCCGCCCGCACCGATCATGCCGGCGCCGCGCTGCGCCGCCAGCTGGGCATCGGATGCCGCCGGCCCGGCGCCATCCGCCACGCCTCCCCGGCCCGCCGCCGGCGCTGGCTGGCCGCTTGGCTGCCCCGCCGCTCGCCCGTCCGGCTGCCAGCCGGACTGTTGGTCCAGCTGGCGCCGCAGCGCCTGCAGCTGCGTCTTCTGCTCCGCCAGCTGTTGCTGCATGGCCGCCAGCCTGGCCTGCAAGCCGGCCAGCGTGACGGCATCGGCCGTCTGCGCCCCGCCCCCGCCCTGCTGCGCCAGCACGGGCGCACTGCACAGCACCACCGACAATCCTATCGAACTGATACGCAGCTTCTCGCGGTATGGCATCGTCTCTCCCTAAGCACAGGTATCACTGCAGGCACGGCGGCGGCGCCCTACTTCGGACGCACGGCGTTGCTCAGCGCATCGCGCAAGCCGCCTTCGAAATTGAGGTTCTTGAGCAGGGACAAGCTGTTGACGACCGTGCTGATGGTGGTCTGGCTGCGAATCAGCTGGTCGCTGGCGCTGTTCTGGATCACGAGCGCGCCCGCCGCCTCGCCCGTCAGCGCCGGTGCAAACACATTGCCCGCCCCGTTTTGCACCAGCGTCAGCGCCGCCACCGCCTCGCCCGCCAGCCGGCTGTCGCCGGCCGCCAGCTTGCCTACGTCGGAAATGGCAAAGTTACTACTTGC
>JAZJZQ010000538.1:0-2371 GCA_040389625.1 Pseudomonadota bacterium
CGTCCGAGAACTCGTGGTCGTCCCAGATGGCGATGAAGGCGAAGCGCTCGTGCAGGGCCTGCAGGCGGCTGTCGGTGCGGTATTTCTTGTACAGGTAGCGGTAGTCGGCCAGGGTGGTGGCGTACTTGGCGCCCGAGGTGCCGCTCTTGTAGGCGCCATCGGGCAGCACCAGCTGGTCGTGGCGCGTCTCGACGGCGCCGACCTGGAACGTTTCACCGACCGTTTCGTAGATGTAGTCGCCCAGATGGACGATGAAGTCGAGGTTTTCGGTGGCGATGTTGCTCATCGCGCCCCAGTGGTTGATGCTCCAGTCCTGGCACGTCATGTAGGCGAACTGCAGCTGGCTGACGTCGGCGTCGGCGGCCGGGGCGGTCTTGCAGCGGCCCACATTGGAGCGCACGTCGCCGGCCACGAACTGGTAGAAATAGGTGGTGCCGGCCGTCAGCCCGGTGACCTTGTGGCGCACCGTGTTGTCGAACTGGGCTTGCAGCGGCAGTTGCTCGTCCACCAGCAGGGAACCGGACAGGGCCGCGTTGCTGCCCAACAGGGCGCTGTTGTCGGTGGCCGTCAGCACCAGGCGGATCGCCACGTCGTTGCCGGGCGCGGCGGCGGCCACGCTGTCGGCGCCGGCCGGCAGGGCGCGCGTCCACAGCATGATGCTGTCGGGACGGGGGTCGCCCGAGGCGACGCTTTGCGGGAACTTCCAGCCGCTGCCGGTGGCTGGCGGCAAGTTGGCGGCGGCCGGGGCGCTGCTGCCACCGCAACCGACCAGGCCGGTGCTGGCCACGGAAACGGTGATGAAGCCGCTAAACTTGAGAAACTGCCTTCTGTCCATGTGTCCCCTCTTGTTTGAAAATTACTGGAACTTAAAATCGTAGCATGGCCTCGTGACGAGATGCCTACAAGAAACCGAGAGTACCCTCTATTTCCTGTGTGACAGCCAGCCGGGGCCGCCACGGGCCCGGGCGGGCGGTTTTGGCGGACGGCGGTATGCTAAAATGTCGCCCTCACGGACTCACCGCCTAAGGAAGACTGAACATGGCTGGACACAGCAAATGGGCCAATATCAAGCACAAAAAAGCCGCGACGGACGCTAAGCGCGGCAAGATCTGGACCCGACTGATCAAGGAAATCACGGTTGCCGCGCGCATGGGCGGCGGCGACGTCAACGCCAACCCGCGCCTGCGCCTGGCCATCGACAAGGCGGCCGACGCCAACATGCCCAAGGATAACGTGGCGCGCGCGATCAGCCGCGGCACCGGCGGCGATGACGGCGCCAACTACGAGGAAGTGCGCTACGAAGGCTACGGCATCGGCGGCGCGGCCATCATCGTGGACTGCATGACCGACAACCGCGTGCGTACGGTGGCTGAAGTGCGCCATGCGTTCAGCAAGTTCGGCGGCAACATGGGCACGGAGAACTCGGTGTCCTTCATGTTCAAGCACTGCGGCCAGTTCCTGTTCGCGCCCGGCACCAACGAGGACGCGCTGATGGAAGTGGCGCTGGAAGCGGGCGCCGAGGACGTGGTGGCCGACGAGGAAGGCGGCTTTGAAGTGCTGTGCGCACCGCACGACTTCGCCACCGTCAAGGACGCACTGGAAGCGGCCGGTTTCAAGGCCGAAGTGGCCGAGATCATCATGAAGCCGGCCACCGAGACCGTGTTCACGGGCGACGACGCGGTCAAGATGCAAAAACTGCTGGACGCCCTGGAAAACCTGGACGACGTGCAGGAAGTCTATTCCAACGCCCTGATCGAAGACTGATCGGCGTTTCCGGCGGCCGCCCGGCCGCCGTTTTCCGTTCTACGTTATGGATGAATCGGTATGAAAATTTTGGTAGTCGGCTCCGGCGGCCGTGAGCACGCGCTGGCATGGAAATTGGCACAATCGGAGCGCATCCAGATGGTGTATGTGGCCCCCGGCAACGGCGGCACGGCGCGCGATGCGCGCCTGGTCAACGTCAACATCACGGACCTGCATGAACTGGCCAATTTCGTCGAGCAGGAGCACATCGGCCTGACCGTGGTCGGCCCCGAAACCCCGCTGGCCGGCGGCATCGTCAACCTGTTCCGCGCGCGCGGCCTGAAGATCTTCGGCCCGACGAAAGAAGCGGCGCAGCTCGAGTCGTCCAAGGACTTCGCCAAGGCCTTCATGCACCGCCACGGCATCCCCACGGCCGCCTACCAGACCTTCTCCGACGTAGCCCCGGCCCACGCCTACATCGACGCCATGGGCGCGCCCATCGTCATCAAGGCCGACGGCCTGGCCGCCGGCAAGGGCGTGGTGGTCGCCATGACGCTGGAAGAAGCGCACCGCGCGGTGGACGACATGCTGGCCGATAACCGCTTCGGCGACGCCGGCGCCCGCATCG
>JAZJZQ010000539.1:0-5753 GCA_040389625.1 Pseudomonadota bacterium
CAGTCGGCGCGGAACCAGTACAGGTTGGCGAACTGCTGGTCGGGCAGCTGGTACATCTTGCCGTCCGGCGCCGTGGTGAAGCTGGTGCCGATGAAGTCCTTCAGGTCCAGGCCCGGGTTGGTGTATTCCTTGCCGGGGCCGGCCATGTAGTCGGACAGCACCACGGTCTGGCCGTAGCGGTAGTGGGTGCCGATCAGGTCCGAGTCGTTGACCCAGCCATCATAAATCGAGCGGCCGGACTGCATGGAGGTCTGCATCTTTTCCACCAGGTCGCCTTCCTGGATCACGTCGTGGATCACCTTGATGCCGGTGATCTCTTCGAACGCCTTGGCCAGCACCTTGGACTCGTAGACGTGGGTGTCCAGCGTCTCGGAGACGACGTGGATTTCCTTCACGCCCTTGGCCTTGAGCTTGGCGGCGGCGTTGATGAACCAGCCCATTTCCTCGAGCTGCTGGGCGCGCGACAGCGTGCTGGGTTTGAATTCCGTGTCGATCCATTTCTCGGCCGACTTGGTGTCGGCCAGGGCGTTGCCGGACAGTGCCAGCACTGCGGCTGCCACGAGACTGAGCTTGAACGCCGCTTGTGTGCTTCTCTTCATGTCTTCTCCACTTGTAGTATTGCCTTCCCCGGAACTGCCGCAATCGAGACGGAAGGGTGCCTCTTCTTGCTTGAACTGCCAACCAATCAAGCTGCCAAGACTGGCGACTTGACAATGCAACGAACAAAAAAATCTAGGCCTTGGCCATGATCACGACCAGGGCCAGCAGCCCCAGGCCGGCGGCCACCCACTGGCTGGTCTCGGTCAGCGCGACCCAGGCCAGGTTGATGTAGGCGGCCGTCAGCAGGCCGATGAACAGGCGGTCGCCGCGCGTGGTGCGCATGGGCAGGAAGCCCTTGCGTTCCACCGTGGGCGAGCGCAGCTCCCATACCGTCATCCCGGCCAGCATCAGGAAGATGCAGACGAAGAAGATGGCGATCGGCGTGGTCCACGCCATCCAGGCAAATGTCAGTTCCATGTTCAAACCCTCCCCATTGCGAAACCTTTGGCGATGTGATTGCGCACGAACCAGATCACCAGCATGCCGGGGATCAGGGTCAGTACGCCGGCGGCGGCCAGCACGCCCCAGTCCATGCCCGCCGCCGACACGGTGCGGGTCATGATGGCGCTGATCGGCTTGGCGTTGACGGACGTGAGCGTGCGTGCCAGCAGCAGTTCGACCCAGCTGAACATGAAGCAGAAGAAGGCCGTCACGCCCACCCCGGCTTTAATCAGCGGCAGGAAGATCTGCAGGAAGAAGCGGGGGAACGAGAAGCCGTCGATGTAGGCCGTCTCGTCGATCTCGCGCGAGATGCCGGACATGAAGCCTTCCAGTATCCACACGGCCAGCGGCACGTTGAACAGCATGTGCGCCAGCGCCACGGCGATGTGGGTGTCCATCAGCCCCACGGTGGAATAGAGCTGGAAGAACGGCAGCAGGAACACGGCCGGCGGCGTCATGCGGTTGGTCAGCAGCCAGAAGAACATGTGCTTGTCGCCCAGGAAGCGGTAGCGCGAGAAGCCGTAGGCGGCCGGCAGCGCCACCAGCAACGACAGGCTGGTGTTGAGCGCCACGTAGATGATGGAGTTGATGTAGCCGTTGTACCAGGACGGATCGGTGAAGATGGTCTTGTAGTTGTCCCAGGTGAGGTGGTGCGGCCACAGGCTGAAGACGGACAGGGTTTCCTCGTTGGTCTTGAGCGATGTGTTGAGCATCCAGTACAGGGGGATCAGCGTGAAGCCCACATACAGCAGCAGCGTCAGTGCGCGCGGCACGCGGTTGGCCTTATCCATTGGCGGTCTCCGTGGTTTTGCCGCTGTTGCCGGCACTTTGCATCCAGTTATAGAGCACGAAACTGAACAGCAGGATGATGAGGAAATAGATCAGCGAGAAGGCGGCCGCCGGTCCCAGGTCGAACTGGCCCACGGCTTTCTGGGTCAGGTACTGGCTCAGGAAGGTGGTCGAGTTGCCCGGCCCGCCGCCCGTCAGCACGAACGGTTCCGTGTAGATCATGAAGCTGTCCATGAAACGCAGCAGCACGGCGATCATCAGCACGCCCCGCATCTTGGGCAGCTGGATGTAGCGGAATACGGCCCAGCGGCTGGCGCCGTCGATCTGGGCCGCCTGGTAGTAGGCGTCCGGGATCGAGCGCAGGCCGGCGAAGCCGAGCAGCGCCACCAGCGGCGTCCAGTGCCACACGTCCATCAGCAGCACGGTCAGCCAGGCGTCGCCCGTGTGGGAGGCGTAGTTGTAGTCCACGCCCATCAGGTTGAGGGCATAACCGCCCAGGCCGATGTCGGCGCGGCCGAAGATCTGCCAGATGGTGCCCACCACGTTCCATGGGATCAGCAGCGGCATCGACAACACGACCAGCGCGGCCGACGACTTCCAGCCCTTGGACGGCATGGACAGCGCCAGGCCCACGCCCAGCGGAATCTGTACCAGCAGTACGCACAGCGAGTAGATCAGCTGGCGCAGCAGGGCGCCGTGCAAGTCGGGGTCGCGCATGATGGCGCGGAACCACTCCAGGCCCACGAACACGCTCTGGGTCGGGCTGATGATGTCCTGCACCGAGTAGTTCACCACCGTCATCAAGGGAAGGATGGCGGAGAAGGCCACGCACAGGAACACCGGCAGGATGAAGAACCAGGCTTTGTTGTTATACGGCTTGTTCATCCCGCTATCCTTTCGTCGTTGCAGAAGAAGATCGTTTCCGGCCGCGCCAGGCGCAGCCAGTGGCGGCCCGCCTGGACCTGGGCCGCGCTATCGAGCTTGGCCTTGATGGGATGGCCGGCCACGGTGCCCGTCACCAGCTGGCAGGTGCCCAGCTGCTGCACTTGCCAGATGTCCGCCTCCAGCGCGCCGGCGGTGCCCGGGGCCGCCAGTTGCACGAACTCGGGCCGGATGCCGAGACTGACCTTGCCGTTGGCGCCTTTCAGCGCGGCCACGGTGGCCGGGTCCACGGCCAGCCGGTGCTGGCCGATGTGGACGGCGTCCGCTTCGCCGTTCAGGCTGACGGGGTAGAAGTTCATGCCGGGGCTGCCGATGAAATAGCCCACGAAAGTGTGATCGGGCCGCTCGAACAGGGCGTCCGGCGTGCCTTTCTGGACGATCTTCCCGTTGGTCATGACCACCACTTCGTCGGCAAAGGTCAGCGCCTCCACCTGGTCGTGGGTGACGTAGATCAGCGTCAGCTTGAGCTGCTGGTGGATCTGCTTGAGCTGGCGGCGCAGCTGCCATTTCAGGTGCGGATCGATCACCGTCAGCGGCTCGTCGAACAGGATGGCGGCGACGTCCTTGCGCACCAGGCCGCGGCCCAGCGAAATCTTCTGCTTGGCGTCGGCGGCCATGCCGGCCGCACGCTGCTGCAGCTCGTCCTTCATGCCCAGGATCTCGGCCACTTCATGCACGCGCTTGTGCACTTCCGCTTCCGGCATCTTGCGGTTGCGCAGCGGGAAAGCGAGGTTGTCGTAGACGCTCATGGTGTCGTACAGCACGGGGAACTGGAACACCTGGGCGATGTTGCGCCCGCGCGTGGGCACTTGCGTCATGTCCTTGCCGTCGAACAGCACCTGGCCGTGCGATGGCACCAGCAGGCCGGAGATGATGTTGAGCAGGGTGGACTTGCCGCAGCCCGAAGGGCCCAGCAGCGCGTAGGCGCCGCCGTCTTCCCATACCATGTTCATCGGCTGCAGGGCATAGTCCTGCGGGCTGGCGGGATTGGCGCCGTAGGCATGGCCCAGGTTGCGGAATTCAATGCGCGCCATGTGTGCTCTCCTTGGGTGCCCGCAGCAGCGCGCCGTCTGCGTCGAAAATGAACAGGTGATCGGGGCTGACGCTGGCCTGCACGGCTTCGTCGATCCCGGCCGCGTACACGCCCGGCACCTGGGCCACCAGGCTGGTGGCGCCGTGGTGCAGGTGGACGAAGGTTTCCGAGCCGCTCAACTCAGCCAGGTCCACCGTGCAGTCGATGCGGTTGGTGTGGTTGGCGTCGTTGGCCAGACGCACGTGGTGGCAGCGCACGCCGATCTTGCACGGCAGGGCCGTCGGCAGCTCCAGCGCCGGCTCGGCCACGGTGAGGGTGGGGCCGTTGTTCAGGCGTACGCTGTGATTACTCTCGATATGGCCTTCGAATATGTTCATGGGCGGATCGTTGAAGATGGCCGCGGCACGGATCGAGACGGGACGCTCGTAGACGGCCAGCGTGGGGCCCGTCTGCAGGATGCGGCCCGCGTCCATCAATACCGTATGGCCGCCCAGCAGCAGGGCTTCCTGCGGTTCCGTGGTGGCGTAGACCACCGTCGTCTCGCCGTCGGCGAACAGCGACGACAGTTCCATGCGCAGCTCTTCGCGCAGCTTGTAGTCCAGGTTGACGAGCGGCTCGTCCAGCAGCACCAGCGGGGCGCGCTTGACCAGGGCCCGCGCCAGCGCGCAGCGCTGCTGCTGGCCGCCGGACAGGGCGCCGGGCAGGCGTTGCAGCAGGTGGTCGATGTGCAGCTTGGTGGCGATTTCGCGCACGCGCTGGTCGACTTCGGCCGCCGGGCAGCGCTGCAGGCGCAGCGGCGCGGCGATGTTCTCGTACACCGTCATGGCGGGATAGTTGACGAACTGCTGGTACACCATGGCCAGGTTGCGCTCGCGCACACTGACGCCGGTGACGTCCTTGTTATCGACCAGCACGCGGCCGGCCGTGGGGCGATCGAGCCCGGCGATCACCCGCATCAGCGACGTCTTGCCGGCCTGGGTGGGGCCCAGCAGCACGTTGATGGTGCCAGGGACCAGCTTGAGGTCCATGGGGTAAAGATGCGTCTCGGCTCCAACTCTCAGGCTTATATCTTTAAGCTCTAATATCACTGCGCTTCTCCTTGCATCGGTAATTACGCCGCCTGGCCCGCTCGCTCGTGGGCGAGCCATTGCTCCAGGCGGGTGTGGTGATGTGGCTGTGCATACAGGCCGCATTTGGTCCGGCGCCACAGGATGTCGTCGGCGCTGCGGGCCCACTCCACGTCCACCAGGTAGCGCGCTTCCTTTTCGTACAGGCCCGGCGCCAGTTCCTCGCCCAGGCCGGCCATGCTGGTGGCGTCGCCCAGCATGCGCAGCATCCGCGTGCCGTAGCAGCGCGCGTAGCGCTTGGCCAGCGGCGCCGGCAACCAGGGGTGGGACTGGGCCAGGCGCGCCATGAACTGGTCGAACGCGCCCTTGCGCACCAGGACGCCCGGCTGCTGCAGGTCGCCGCCGGGCAGCGGCGCCGTGGCCGTCCAGTCCGGGGCCGAAGTGCCGAGGCGCTGCTGCAGCATGTCGAGCGCTTCCTCGGCCAGCTTGCGGTAGGTGGTGATCTTGCCGCCCCAGACGTTGAGGAACGGCGGCGTGTGCGGCGCGCATTCGAGCAGATAGTCGCGGGTGACGGCGGATGCCGATTGCGACGCGTCGTCCAGCAACGGACGCACGCCGGAGTAGGTGCCGACCACATCGGCCGGGCCGATCTGCTTGCTGAAATAGCGGTTGGCCATCTGGCACAGGTAGGCAATCTCGCTGTCGTCAATCTGGACCTTGCCCGGTTCGCCCTTGTATTCGAGGTCGGTGGTGCCGATCAGGGTGAACTCGTCCTGGTAGGGTATGGCGAAGATGATGCGCTTGTCCGGATTCTGGAAGATGTAGGCATACGGATGGCTGAACAGGCGCGGCACGATGATGTGGCTGCCCTTGATCAGGCG
>JAZJZQ010000540.1:0-5876 GCA_040389625.1 Pseudomonadota bacterium
GCCGCTCAATCCTGGCGCAGCAGCGGCTGGGACGGCGGCAGGCTGGCGTCGAGCCGCGCCTGCTCGTCCGGCGCGAAACGCTGCGCGCGCAGCTGTGCCAGCGTTGCCAGTGCGGCCCCGTCGCCATCGGCCGCCGGGTTGCCGGACGCGACCAGGCGGTCGCGCTCGGCACGGTAGGCTTGCACACGGCGCTGCCATGTCGTTTCCGCCTGCTCGCGCTCGGCCAGTTGCGCCGCCGTGGCGGCGGGCAGGGCGGTGGTGCGCAGGCGGTACACGGCCTGCTCATCGGCGCCCTGGCGGCGCAATTCCTGCACGGCCGATTCGATGGCCGCCAGCCGGGCGGGCATGAAGCCCGGCGCCGGAGCGCCGCCGGCGGGCGCCGCAGCCGTGCCGCCAGCTGCCGTCTCCGTGCCGCCCGTTGCCGCCGCCGTCGTCGTCGTCGTCGCGACGCCTGCGGCCGTGCCGGCGGCAGGGGGCGCGAACGCGGTCGGCTTCACGAACGCGAAGTAGTCTTCGCTGCCGGAAGCGGCCGCATGCGCGACCGGTTGCGGCGCCGGCCACGCGCCATACACCAGCACCGCGGCCAGCGCCGCCAGCCAGGCGCAGGACCAGCCTGTCCGTATCGTCATGACTACAGGCCGAAGATGATGCCGGCGATGTTGTCGTAGATCGGATAGACGCCGGAGGTGGGCTGCAGCCAGCCGATCACGTCGAAGTGGTCATAGGCGCCGTAGTAGCCCAGGTAGTTCCAGCTGCCCCGCACCGAGCTGCCGTTGTAGTTGCGCACGGGCTGGCCGGCCGGCGCCTTCATGCTGACCGTGTTGACCACGCCGTCGTTGGGGAACCAGCTGCTGTCGATCAGCACGCGGCTGGCATCGGACTGGGTGTAGGAGCCCATGCCACGCTGCAGGATGGAAGGCACGACCCATTCGCCGGCCGTGTTCTTGAGGAAGAAGATCATGTCATCGCGCGCGTACTGGTAGCTGCTGCTCTGGAATGGCGCGATGATGCGGTCGGTGCCGTTGCAGCACCAGCTGCCTTGTTCCGTGGCGTCGCTGCCGATCGAGTAGTAGTAGACGTTGGGCGACGTCTTCACCCAGGCATTGAGTTCACGCGCGCCGTCCGGACCCAGGTCCCATTGAGCCGCGTCATGGTTGGCCAGCTGCCAGAAGGGGGCGCCCTTGGTGCGGTCGAGGAAGTCGCCCAGCGATTCGCTCGGTCCCTGTGCCAGGCCGAACTGCTCGAGGCGGAACTTGTAGACGGGGTTGGTGCTGCCGCCCAGTCCCGCCACTTCGACGATCTTGCCGGCCAGTTCGGACACCTTGGGCACGTAGTCCACGATCACATCGCGCAGCGTGGTGCCGTTGTGCGGCGTGGAGATGGTGGTGGCGCTCTTGACCCAGCCCACCTTGCCGCCGGCGTACAGTTCGCCGCTGCCCTCGTTGCCGTTGGGCGAGCCGTTTTCCATCAGCTGGATCAGGGTGCGGACGGTCTGGCCGCCCTGGCTGTGCGAGACCAGGTGGATGGGGTGGTTTGCGTCCCAGGCCGGGTACAGGGCCAGCGGATAGTTGTTGGGATTGTTGTTCGGGTCGGCGGCCCAGCATTTGCCGGCCGGGGCCTGGATGGCGCCGAAGGCGGCGTAGCTGGCCGTGTGTTTGGCGCCGTAATCGGCGCAGCCGCCCTTGATCTGGTAGTACAGCTCCACGGCGCGGTCCCAGTTGGAACTGACCGGTCCCACGCCGGCCACGTAGACCTGGTGGCTGGCGCTGCGCAGGTGGCCGGCGATGTCGTTGGTGCCGCCCCAGTAGAGGAAGCCGGTGCCCTGCAATTCGTCCGGGCCGAAGCCGAGGAAGCCATGCACCATCACCACGGGATAGTTGTTGGCGGCCTGCGCCTGCGGCACGGCCAGGCAGGCCGCCGCCGCGATCGTCAATTGCGCCACGCGGCTTGCCGCGTGCAATACAGTCCATTTCATCATGTCAGTCTCCAGTTTTTTTGGTTTGTGTTCGAGTGAGCTGATTTCATCACGAATGCACCAGGTGTCCGGCGCGCACGGCATTTCGCGGCAGGCCAACCGCATGGCCGCGCAAGCCACGCCGGGGCGGGCACTGGCGGGCAGTGTGGGCGCGTTACAACAGCGGCATCGGCGTGGGGCCGCATCATACCTGGGCCGGCCGCAGGACCATGATTCTGCGTCGCCATCATCGCTGCTTGCGACGTGCCGGCGCGGGCACGCCGAGCGCTGAGGCAAATCAAAGGCCGGGCTCGCCAGCGGCCTAGCATGTCTTCATGGTGGCCGCGGCGGCGCCCCGTCCGGGGCAGGCGGCTCACGTTGCAGGAGGACTGGCCATGACCGTCTTTATCGATACCACCGGGCTGTCCGACGTGGCCTTCGGCAATCTGTTTACGGCCACGGGCAGCGACAGTGGTCTGGGGGAAATCAATGTTCCCAACGACAGCACCGTATTCCAGGTCACGTATGTGGAAACGGCCGGCGCGCCGGCCACGGCGGACCGCATCAACACCCTGGTCAACACGGACTTCGGCGTGCCCATCGTGATCAGCGCGCTCAACGACGGCACCGATCCCATCACCGGCATCGACCTCAAGACGGTGGCCGGCGAAACCTATATCGACAGCAGCAGCGGCAGCGCCATCATCCGTGTCGTGTACGACGCCAGCCAGTGCCTGGGCTCGGGCTTCTTCGTGTTCGACGTCAATGGCAAGCAGATCACCTTCCCCGGCCCCGTGATCCTGTACCACGAACTGTCGCATGCGCTACGGGCCGCCAACGGCACCACCCAGACCAATGACGAGATTCCGGCCGAGACGGACGAGAATGTGCTGCGCAGCCAGGAAGGGCTGTGCCTGCGCGACGTGAACAACCATGGCGGCGGCTGCGGCGCGGGCGACACGTGCGGCGGCACGACGGACGGCTGCTTCATCGTCTCGGCCACCACCGGCTCGGCCGAGTCGGAGGAAGTGCAGCGGCTGCGGGCGTTGCACGGACTGGTGGCCGGCACCACGCGGCTGGGCGCCTTGCTGATCGAGCGTATCTACGGCGAGTATTACCAGTTCAGCCCCGCCATCGCGGGCCGCCTGGGGCGGGACGCGCTGGCGCGCCAGGCCGTGCTGCTGGTGGCCGTGCGGCCGCTGCTGGCCTGGTACACGCTGGCCGGCATCCTCGCCTTTGACGGCGACGGTTACGGCGCCGAACAAGCCGTGCGCGAACTGGAACGGGCTTGTCCCCGCTACCTGGGCCGGTCGTCCGTGGCCGGCGTGCTGGCCGGCCTGCGCGCGGGCCAGCCGCTGCCGGACAAGATGCCGCCCCTGCTGCGCTCCTTCGCCGACGATGTGCAGAAGGCCGCCACGCTGCCTCACGCCGGCTGGGCCATACTCGATCCGCTGGCGCGGGCCTGGGGCGCGGCCGGCGGACGGCGCGACATCCGTAGCGAAGTGGCGCAATGGCTGGCGCACGCGCCGCTCGATACGCTGGCGCCGCCCGCCCCGGCGGCGCTGCCCGGCGAACTGGCGGCGCTGGCCGGCCTGTTCGATTTCCGACCCGAGGCGCGGCAAGTGCTGGGCGCGCGCCTGGCGCAGGCGTGGCCGCAGGCGGCCGGCGCGCTGGCGCTGCATGGTTTTATCTGATCCCGAGGTGCACGATGAATTCCCAACCATTGAAGATACTGGGCGCCGAACTGCAGCGCCGCACGACCGAGGCGCTGGCCGCGGCCGCGCCGTGCGACCGCGAGCCGCGCCGGCTGCTGGTCGATGTGGACAACCCCGGCGGCGCGCCGCTGCACGTGTGGACCAGCCGCCGCGCCTACGAGTACGACGCGGCCAGCGGCGTGCTGACGCTGTACCTGACCGAGCGCACGCCGCCGCTGCCCGACACCATCAAGATGATTTCCGTCCATCCGCAAACGCCCAGTCAGGTGGAAGTGCCGGCGCACAGCCAGGCCAAGCTGGAACTGGCCGTGCCGGCGGTGATACGGCGCCGGGTGCCGGCCAAGGGGCTGGGCCTGGCGTTCGTGGAGGAAGCGATCACGCGGATCGAGAAAGTCGACCTGCACATCCAGTTCGCGGACGCGCCGTTCGCCAAGCCGGCCGGCGCAACGCCCGAGGAACACCTGCAGCGCCTGCGCACGCAGGGAGAACTTGCGCGGGCCACCATCACTCCCACCGGAACGAAGGAGTAAGCATCATGGCATCGATCGACGACGTATTCCACCAACTCCAGGCGGTCAACACCAACCTGTCCACGCTGCACGCGGACGGCATCGCCGAGACCAACGCCACCAACCAGGTCAAGAGCAGCGTCGACACGGTCGATGCCGACGTCAAGTCCGGCTTCAACGCCACCGTCAACGGCCTGACCACGATCGCGCTGATCGACATCGAGGCGGTCAAGCTGCTGTTCCACCTGACGCAGCAGAACGACACCATCATCTGCACGCTGGAGAACATCTCGCGCAACACCTGCGCCATGCTGACCCAGCTGACCATGCAGACGCAGCTGCAAAAGCGCATGGCCGACGATCTCGACGTGGTCCGCGCCATGGAGGAAGCCGAGCAGCCGGCGGCGGCGCTGGAACGCGCACGGCTGGCTGCGCTGCAGGCCGAGATCGAGCGCTGCTGCCCGCCGCCGCAAACGCCGCCGGCCTGCACCTACCAGCCTTGCCCGAAGGTGGACCCGGCCAGGATGCCGGACTTGCCCAAGATCGGCGGCAACCATCCGCCCGGCGTCAACTAGGCAGGCAGCGCGGGCCGCCGTGCGTGCGGCCGCGCGTCCGCGGGAGGCGGCGCATGACCATCTTTCTCGACCTGGCGGGCCAGACATCGACCGCCTTCAACAACTTCGACGTGGTATCGGGCCAGAACGGCGGCGTGGGCCTGCTCGACGTGGTGGGCGACGCCACCATGAAGCAGCTGACCTACGACGACCAGAGCGGCCAGCTGCCCACGGCCGACCGCCTGAGCGCGCTGGCCAACACGGACTTCGGCGTGCCCATCATCGTCACCGCGCTCAATGGCGGCAACGATCCGTACAAGGGCAACGACATCACGGGCAACGCCCAGGCCTACACGGACCGTAGTCCAGGCCACCTGGTGATACGCATCGTGTACGACGTGAGCCAGTGCTGCGGCAAGGGCATCGTGGCGCGCAACAACAACGGCGACAACATCACCGTGCCCAATCCCGTGCTGCTGTACCACGAGATGGGCCATGTGTTCCTGGAGCTGAACCACCTGCCGGACGTGGAATCGACCGTCATCGCCGACGAGAACGTGATGCGCTCCCAGCTGGGCCAATGCCTGCGCAACGTGAACGACCACGAAGGCGGCTGCGGCGACGGCAGCGATTGCGGCGGCAGCGATGGCGGCGCCGACAGCGGGCCGCCGGCGGGCGGATGCGCGGCGGGCACCACCAACGGCTGCTTTGTCGTATCGGCCGCCACCGGCTCGGCCCAGTCGGACGAAGTGCATGTCCTGCGCCAGCTGCGCGCCCGTGTGGCGGCCCGTTCGGTGCTGGCGGCGCGCCTGATCGACGCCGTGTATGACGAGTATGCGCAGTTCAGTCCCGCCATCGCCAACCGCATCGAGGGCGATGTGCTGGCGCGGCGCGCCGTGCTGCTGGCCGTGGTGCGGCCGTTGCTGGCCTGGTATGGGCTGGCCGGCACGCTGGCCTTCGAAGGGCGCGGCGAGGCGGCAAGGCGGGCGGCGCGCGCATTGACCGCCGCCTGTCCCCATTATGTGGGCAGCGCCCTGCTGTTGGACGTACTCGACAGCCTGGCGGCCGGCCGTGCGCTGCCGCCGGCGGCCTCGCCGCTGCTGCGCGGCTTGGGGCCGGAACTGCGGACGGCGGCCGGCCTGCG
>JAZJZQ010000541.1:0-3433 GCA_040389625.1 Pseudomonadota bacterium
AATGTACGCCATCACATCCATAAGGAGACCGGCCATGACCACCACCGCCCAGCTGCAAGTCGAAGGCTTTTTCGACCCCGCCACCTCGACCGTCAGCTATCTGCTGCTCGACAGCGCCAGCAAGCAATGCGCGCTGGTCGACAGCGTGCTCGATTACGACCACAAGGCCGGCCGCACCTCCACCCATTCGGCCGACCGCCTGATCGAACGCGTGCGCGAACTGGGCGCCAGCGTGCAATGGATACTGGAGACCCACGTGCATGCCGACCACCTGTCGGCCGCCCCCTACCTGCAGCAGCAGCTGGGTGGCCAGATCGGCATCGGCAAGAAGGTGACGACGGTGCAGCAAGTGTTCGGCAAACTGTTCAACGCCGGCGCCGACCTGCGCCGCGACGGCAGCCAGTTCGACCACCTGTTCGCCGACGGCGACACGTTCGAGGTGGGCGGCCTGCAATGCCGCGCCATGCACACGCCCGGCCACACGCCGGCCTGCATGACCTACGTCGTCACGGACGGCCGCCAGACCGGCGCCTTCGTCGGCGACACCCTGTTCATGCCCGACTACGGCACGGCGCGCTGCGACTTCCCCGGCGGCGACGCGCGCACCCTGTACCGCTCCATCAACCGCGTACTGAGCATGCCGGCCGACACCCTGCTCTACATGTGCCACGACTACAAGCCGGGCGGACGCGAAGTGCTGTTCATCAGCACCGTGGCCGACCAGCGCGAACTGAACATCCACGTGCGCAACGGCATCAGCGAAGAGGAATTCGTGGCCATGCGCAGCGCCCGCGACGCCACGCTGGACATGCCGGCCCTGCTGCTGCCATCGGTGCAGGTCAACATGCGCGCCGGCCACTTCCCCGAGCCGGAAGATAACGGCATGCGCTACCTGAAGATCCCCCTCAACGCCCTCTAACAGCGCCACGACCGGCACGGAGACCACCACATGACCATACAAAAGCTGGCGCCAGGCCTGGCCGTCGCCCCCCAGATCCAGCCCGCCGACGTGGCGCAGCTGGCGCGGGACGGCTACCGCACCATCATCTGCAACCGCCCCGACGGCGAGGCCGGCGACCAGCCCGTGTTCGCCCAGATCGCCCAGGCCGCGCGCGAACACGGCCTGGAAGCCCATTACCTGCCGGCCGAATCGGGCAAGGTCACCGATGAGCAAGGCATCGTCTTCGGCCAGCTGCTGGCCAGCGTACCCAAGCCGGTGCTGGCCTACTGCCGCACGGGCATGCGCTCGACCACCATGTGGGCCCTGGCGCAGTCGGGCGCTCAGCCCCTGCCCCAGCTGCTGGCCGCCGCCGCCGCCGCCGGCTACGACCTGAAAGGCGTGGTGCGCCGCATCGCCAACCATGGCCGCACCCCGGTCGAGGTGGCCGAGGCCGAACACACGGTGGTCATCATCGGCGGCGGCGCGGCCGGCATCGCCACCGCCGCCAGCCTGCTGGCCCGCGCGCCGGAGCTGGACGTGGCCATCATCGACCCGGCCGACGTCCACTACTACCAGCCCGGCTGGACCCTGGTGGGCGCTGGCGTGTTCGACGCCGCCTCCACGGCCCGCACCATGGCCGCCACCATTCCCCGCGGCGTACACTGGATCAAGGCCGCCGTGGCCGCGTTCGAGCCGGAGCGCAACGCCGTGATCCTGGACGGCTGCCGCGTGGTGCGCTACCAGCAATTGGTGGTGTGCCCCGGCCTGAAACTGAACTGGCAAGGCGTGGACGGGCTGGCCGAGACACTGGGCCGCAACGGCGTGAGCTCCAACTACCTGTACCACCTGGCGCCCTACACCTGGCAGCAGATCCAGCTGCTGCGCGGCGGACGCGCCCTGTTCACCCAGCCGCCCATGCCCATCAAGTGCGCCGGCGCGCCGCAAAAGGCCATGTACCTGGCGGCCGACTACTGGCGCCGGCAGGGCCGGCTCGACAACATCAATATCGACTTCTGCAGCGCCGGCGCGGCCCTGTTCGGCGTGGCCGACTACGTGCCGGCCCTGATGGAATACGTGCACCAGTACGACATCAACCTGCGCCTGGGTGAAACGCTGACGGCCGTCGACGGTCCGGCGCGCCGCGCCACCTTCACGCGCGCGCGGGCCGACGGCAGCAAGGAACTGGTCACGCGCGAGTTCGACCTGCTGCACGCCGTGCCGCCCCAGACCGCACCGGACTTCGTGCGCGTCAGCCCCCTGGCCGACGCCGCCGGCTGGGTCGAGGTGGACCCGGGCTCGCTGCGCCACAAGCGCTACCCCAACGTCTACGGCCTGGGCGACGCCTGCAACACGACCAACGCCAAGACGGCCGCCGCCGCCCGCAAACAGGCGCCCGTGGTGGCGCACAACGTATTGACGGCGATGGGCAAGGGCAACGGCGTGGCCCAGTACGACGGCTACGGTTCCTGTCCGCTGACGGTGGAACGGGGCAAGATCGTGCTGGCCGAATTCACCTACGGCGGCAAGCTGGCGCCCAGTTTCCCGCGCTGGCTGATCGACGGCACCCGTCCCTCGCGCCTGGCCTGGCTGCTCAAGGAACGCATCCTGCCGCCGCTGTACTGGAAAGGCATGCTCAAGGGCCGCGAATGGCTGGCCACACCGGAATTGACGGACCAATGAGCGCGCCCTTCCCGCAACAGCGGCCTGGCTGCGGCCGCCGCACTGCCAGCAGTGCAACGCGCGCCGCGGCGCGCGCGCATGGCGCTGCCCCGCGTGGGCGCAAGGAGGCCGCATGCTGACCACCTTGCTGCTCGGCCTGGGCATCGGCATCATCCTGGCGCTGACGGGCGCCGGCGGCGGCATCCTGGCCGTGCCGGCGCTGGTGTTCGGCGCCCACCTGAGCATGGCGCAGGCCGGTCCCGTGGGCCTGCTGGCCGTGGGCCTGGCCGCCGCCCTGGGCGCCGTTCTGGGGCTGAAGGCAGGCACGGTGCGCTACCGCGCCGCCACCCTGATGGCTAGCGCCGGCATTGTGTGCGCCCCGGCCGGTCTGTGGCTGGCGCAGCGCAGCCCGAACCGTCCGCTCAGCGTGGCTTTCGCCATGGTGCTGCTGCTGGTGGCGTGGCGCGGCTACCGGCGTACCCTGCCTTCGGCCGCCGCGCCGGAGCATCACACGCTGCCGCCCACCTGCCGCACCGACGCGATGCGCGGCCGCCTGGTCTGGACCGCCCCCTGCGCCCGCGCGCTGACGCTGACGGGCATGGTGGCCGGCACCCTGTCCGGCCTGCTGGGCGTGGGCGGCGGCTTCGTCATGGTGCCGGCCCTGCAGCGCTACACGGACTTGCGCATGCAGTCGGTGGTGGCCACCTCGCTAGCCGTGATCGCCCTCGTGTCGATTTCCGGCGTGACGGCCAGCGCACTGGCCGGCCACCTGCAATGGGCGGTGGCCCTGCCGTTCTCCGCCGGCGCCGCGGCCGGCATGCTGGGCGGACGGGC
>JAZJZQ010000542.1:0-3062 GCA_040389625.1 Pseudomonadota bacterium
CCCAGGCCGATCGGCAGCGGCGCGAAGCCGGCCGGGGCGCGCGGGTCCGTTGCGCCCAGGATAATGAGCAGGAACATCATCGTCATCACCACTTCCGTCACCAGGGCGGCCGTCAGCGAGTAGCCGCCCGGCGAGTGGGCGCCGTAGCCGTTCGAGGCGAAGCCGGCGGCCAGTTCAAAGCCGCTCTTGCCGCTGGCGATCAGGTACAGCACGCCGCCGGCCGCGATCGCGCCCAGCACCTGGGCCACGATGTAGGGCAGCAGCTTGGCGGCCGGGAAGCGCCCGCCCGCCCACAGGCCGATGGAGACGGCCGGATTGAGGTGGCAGCCGGAAATATGGCCGATGGCATAGGCCATGGTCAGCACCGTCAGGCCGAACGCCAGCGACACGCCCAGCAGGCCGATGCCCACGCCGGGGAAGGCCGCGGCCAGCACGGCGCTGCCGCAGCCGCCCAGCACGAGCCAGAAGGTTCCAAAAAATTCCGCGCCATATTGTTTCATGTATATCCCTTTGCGTTGTGCGGCCCGCGGGCCGCGATTGAATTGACTACTAGGCAACGTTGGCAATTTACCGTGTGCGACCCGAAAAGTCCACCGCCGTGCGGCCCGGCCCGAAGTTGTGCTTTCGCAACATGATGTTGGAGACGATTATTGCCCCTGTAGCAAATAGTTTCGCGTATGAATCAATTTGAAGTGCTGTGCGGGCGCGCTCGGTTAGTGTGGTGTTGCATGCTTGGGGCCGCGAATAAAAATGATGCGTTTGCGCGCCAGGCTAGGCGCAAACCGGAGCGATAGCGAGCTATCGCGAGGAGTTGCAACGACGCATGGCACGCAAAGGCGCATTTTTATGCGGCAACAAGCATGCAACACCACACTGGAATCGGCTGGACGATCCCAGGGGCGGCGGGGCTTATTTTATTTAAAACTTATGAGCATCGGCGCCGCGTTTTGCGATACAGTTTGACGGCGGCGCCACGCGTCGCGGCGGTGCCGACTGACCTTTTCTCGGTGGGGTCCAATGAATAGATTGTCCGGCTTGAGCAGCACGACATTTCTTCCGCTGGGGCTGGCTTTGGCCGGCGCCGGGGCCACCCTGGTCGCCGGCGGCGCCGGCGGCTACGCCATCGCGTTCGCCGTGCTGCTGCTGGCGGCCGGCGCGCTGGCCGCGCGCCACCTGGGCGCGGCCGAGGCGGCGCGCCAGCGCATGATAGACCACTACCTGGACGGGCGCGAACAGTTCGGTGACGCCGTGCTGCCCATCTGGTGCCGCCACATCGAATCGTCGCGCAGCCAGATGGAGGAGGCGGTGGCCGACCTGGCCGGGCGCTTCTCCAGCATCGTCGACAAGCTCGACAACGCATTGCACGTATCCAGCCTGGACCAGCAGGGCAGCGGCGGCTCGGCCCTCATCGACGTATTCGCCAGCAGCGAACACCAGCTCGGCTCCGTGGTGGCTTCCATGAAGTCGGCCATGGCGTCCAAGCAAACCATGCTGGAACAGATCCAGCAGCTGGAACGGTTCACGCGCGAATTGCGCGACATGGCCGAAGGCGTGGCCAGCATCGCGGCCCAGACCAATCTGCTGGCCCTGAACGCGGCCATCGAGGCGGCCCGGGCCGGGCCGGCCGGGCGCGGCTTTGCCGTCGTGGCGCAGGAAGTGCGCAACCTGTCGAACCGCTCGGCCGAGACGGGCCGCAACATCGCCGACCGGGTGGGCCAGATCAGCGCCGCCATCCTGGCCGCCAGCGCCGCGGCCGAACAGTCCAGCGCGGCCGAGGACGCCTCCATGCAGTCGGCCGAAGGCATGATCGACGCCGTGCTGCGCGAATTCCGCCAGGTGACGGACGCGCTGGTGCAATCGTCCGAACTGCTCAAGCAGGAATCGATGGGCATCCAGAGCGAAGTGGGCGAGGCGCTGGTGCAGCTGCAGTTCCAGGACCGGGTCAGCCAGGTCATGACCCATGTGCGCGAGAACATGGAGCGGCTGCCGGCCATCCTGCGCGACAACCGCGACCAATACCAACACGGGCAGGCGCTCGAACCGCTGCAGGCCGCGCCCCTGCTGGCCGAGTTGCAACAGACCTACGCCATGGCGGACGAACACGCGGTCCACCACGGCGCCGTGGCCGGCCAGCAGAAGCAGCCCGCGGCGGCCGACGAAATCACGTTTTTCTAAGGAATCGATATGGCTAAGACCATCATGGTAGTGGACGACTCCGCCTCGCTGCGGCAAGTGGTGGGCATCGCCCTCAAGGGGGCCGGCTACGACGTCATCGAAGGGCGCGACGGCGTCGACGCATTGGCCAAGTGCACGGGCCAGAAGATCCACCTGGTCGTGTGCGACGTCAACATGCCCAATATGGACGGCATCACCTTCGTCAAGCAGTTCAAGGCGCTGGCCAACTACCGCTTCACGCCCGTCATCATGCTCACCACCGAGTCGCAGGACGAGAAAAAGCGCGAAGGCCAGGCGGCCGGCGCCAAGGCCTGGGTCACCAAGCCGTTCAAGCCGGAGGTGCTGCTGGGCGCCGTGGCCAAGCTGGTCCTGCCCTGACGGCGCTGCCCTGACGCCGCCCGCCGCCGTCCTGATCCGTCCTTCGCCCACCGGGAGCTGCCATGTCCGCCTCATCCGCCACTGCCTTGCCCGTGCACTTCGCCGTCGATGGCGAACTGACGATCTACCGCGCCGCCGACGTGAAAACCCTGCTGCTCGACGCGCTGCGCCAGACCCCGCTGCTGGAAGTGGACCTGGCCGGCGTGACGGAACTGGACACGGCCGGCCTGCAGGTGCTGATGCTGGCCAAGCAGGTGGCCGCCGCCGACGGCCGCCAACTGCGGCTGGTGGGCCACAGCCCGGCCGTGATGGACGTGTTCGAAATGCTGGACCTGGGCGGCTTTTTCGGCGATGCCCTGCTGATCCACAGCGCCGGCTGAACACCGCGCACCTAACCCTGGGGGGCCTGCCATGAACCTGGACCAAGCGCTGCAAACGTTTATCGCGGAAAGCCGCGAACTGCTCGAAGAGATGGAGAACGCCCTGCTCAACGTCGACCTGGCGGGCGA
>JAZJZQ010000543.1:0-4532 GCA_040389625.1 Pseudomonadota bacterium
TGGCCGCGGCGGCGCTGGCCCTGGCCGCCTGCGGGGCCGCGCAGGCGGAAGTGAGTGTCACCTACGTCAAGCCGGACCAGTTCAGCGACGTGCCCTACGGCGTACGCGAGCGCGAAACCGTGATGAAGGAATTGACGGCCCATTTCAACGAGCTGGGCCAGCAGCTGCCGGCCGGCCAGACGCTGAAGGTGGAAGTGCTCGACATTGACCTGGCGGGCTGGGTCTATCCGCGCCGCTGGGGTCCCGACAACATCCGCGTGCTGCGCGGCGGCGCCGACTGGCCGCACATGCATCTGCGTTTCACGCTGGAAGAGAATGGCAAGGTGGTGCGCAGCGGCGACAGCCAGCTGGCCAACATGAACTACCAGATGCGCATGAACCGCTATTCCAGCGACGATCCGCTGCGCTACGAGAAGCAGATGATGGACGACTGGTTCAAGCAGGAGTTCGGTCCGGGCAGCAAGGCCGGCTAGCGTAGCGCAGGCTGGTGCGGTGCGATGATGGCACCGCACTCGGGCGGGATGGCGCTACAGGTGTTCGCTCAGGAACACCAGCGTATTGCCATGGGCCTGGGCCGCCGCCCGTTGCTGGTAGCTGGCCCGGTGGTTGCAGTTGAAGCCGTGCTGGGCCTGGTCGTAGACGTGGATTTCCACCGCGTCGTTATCGTCGAAGGCGTTGGCGATGCGGGCCACAGCCTCGGCCGGGATATGGGCGTCGAGCGCGCCGAAATGCATCTGCAGTGGGATGCGCACCTGGCCGGCCCGCGCCAGTGCGTTGTGGATGCCGCCGCCGTAGTAGGCCACAGCCGCGTCGACCTGGCCGTTGGCGGCCGTCAGGTAGGCCAGCCGGCCGCCGAAGCAAAAACCGATGGCCGCTACCTTGCCCTGCACGCCGGGCTGGGCCCGCAGCGCATGCAGGGCCAGGCCGATGTCGGCCTGGGCCTTTTCCACGTCCGTCGCGTTCATCAGTTCGACGGCCCGTTGCCAACTCACGTCGTCGTAACCGAGTTCGATGCGCGGGCCGCTGCGCCAGAACAGGTCCGGCGCCAGCACCACATACCCGTCGGCCGCGTACTGGTCGGCCACATTGCGGATGTGGCTGTTGACGCCGAAGATTTCCTGCAACAGCACGATGCCCGGTCCCTTGCCGCCGCGCGGCAGCGCCAGGTAGGCGCCGAATTTGCCGTCGCCGGCTTGAATTTCGATCCAGCTGGAAGTGGTGTCCATGGCTGCTCCCGTGAGTTGGAAAGCGGCCATGCTACCGCAGATCGGCGTGCGGCGTCAGTACACTTCGCGCAGGTAGACCACGGGGCCGGCGCGGTACACGCCGAACGTGGCGCGCCCCGTGGTGCTGGGCAGGAAGGGGATGGCTTCCGTGCCATTCTTGTTCAGCGTGATGTCGACGGAACCGCTCTTGACGGGCGCGGCCACGGTGAACTTGCCGACCCCGCCCGTGAAGCTGAGCTTGTCGTTGGCCAGCGTGAACGTCACGGCGCAGGTGTTGGTCCCGCTGTTGGCCAGGTTCTTCTGGCAGTTGCTGAAGGTGAGCTTGTTCGTCAGCGCGACGGGCGCAGCGTTGCCGTAGGCGGGATTGTTGAGCCAGCCCGTGCCGTTCCAATATTGGGCTTGTACCACCACCGGCATGGGCAGCGCTTCCGAGCCGTAGCTGTTGCCTACCAGCTGGCGGCCGTTGACCACGGTCACCAGCGCCTCGTTCGAAGGGGGGCCGGCGCGCAGGGACGTGGCGCCATCCGTGTCGCTGGCGCGCAGCCAGATGTTGGTGGGCGGCGTCGGCGCCGGCGGCAACGGCTGCCCGGATACGGGGGCCGTGTAGCCGGCGGCGAGCGGATAGGCATGCAGGCTGGTCGCGTCGGCCGGGTCGGCCGTGGCCACGCCTTGGACGAAGCGGGCGGCGGCGACCGTGGGGGAATTGAGTCCGGGCGGCGTGACGCTGGTGTCGGCGTTGGGATTGAGCGTGGTGCCGGCGCTGCCCAAGCCGTTGTACGCGGCCAGCGTGACCTGTTTGGCATACGACCCCTCGTAATTCTGTGTCGCGGCGCCGCTCAAGCTGTAGGCTTTGACCATGACATCGAATGGCTGCTTCGCGTAGACGAACTTGCCGCCCGCGTTGGGGGCCGGGCAGGGTGTGCCGAAAGCGGGGTTGACAGGGCAGGGCATGGGCACGCTGCCATTGAGGGCGGTGTCGAAATGGTCGGGGATGAAGCGGCCGATGTTGACCGTGTCCGTCATGCCCATGGTGCTGCCCAGGTAGCCGTTGGCCAGCGCGGCGGTGAAACTGATGATGCCCACCTCGTTCCAGCTCATGCTGGCCGAGGGCGTGGCGCCGTCCACCATGGCGGCGCTTTGCACGGCGGTGAAGTTGGCGACATCGGCCTTGTGGCCGCCGGCCGGCGCCACCAGATCCCAGACCACACTGTAGTTCTGCGCCGGCGATTCGTGGCCGAAATTACGGGTCACGGCGTTGTTCACGTTGACCGCTGCCAGCGCCACATCGAACGGCTGGCCGGCGCCCGTAAACACCCCGCCCGTTTCGTTGCTGGCGGCGGGATTGTCCTTGCCGTTGGCCTTGATCGTAAATAGAAACCTGGCTGGCGCCGCGATGAAGTTGGCGTAGCCCGTAAGCACCAGGCCTGCGTACGGGCCGTTGGGCGGCTTCAGCGTGGCGTTGAGCGTCACCAGGCCGGCGTCGGCGTATTGCATTTGGACTTGGGCCTCACCGTTGCTGTTGAAGGTCAGGTCGATGTCGGCGCCGCCGCTGTTGCCGCTGGCGTTGCACTTGGCGCCCAGATCGACGCCCGCCACCCGCACCGGCACAAAGCCGGTGCCAGGATTGTTGTAGACGCAGTTGAAATTGACTTTCTGCGTGCCGTCGGTCAGCAGCGGTACGCAAACGTTGCCGCTGCTGTTGCCGCCGCCGTCCTTCAGCGCGCGTATGGTGAGCGTCTGCGCCTGGTCGGCGCGGTGCTCGGGGATGATGAATTTGAAGCCGACACCGTTGAAGTACATGGTGCAGCTGGTGGAGTTGTCGACCGTGTTGTAGCAGGTGCTGGGGTGGAGCGCGCCGTCCGCGCTGGCCGACAGGGTGGCGGTGCCGGCGGTGCCCTGCTGCACTGTGGCCTGGTCGTAGCTGCCGTTCGAGATGGGGAAGGTTTCGCCGCCGGGGCTGAGCGTCACGTCGACATTGCCGCTGTAGTAGGGCGGGGTGCAGGCGGCGTTGGCGCAGGCCGTCACCGTTACGGTCTGCGGCTCGCACGTCAGCGCGGTGCCCGTGTGGGTAATCAGGATATGGTCGAAACCGGCGCCAGGCGGTGGCGTGTTGCTGCACACGGGATGGGTTTTCAGATGGCTGTGATCGCTCACGCAGCTGCAGCCGGCGGCGCCCGGGCCGGTGCAGGTGATGACCTTGCCCACCGCGCCCTTGGTGCCGAGGTAGATGGAATTGACGGCCGCATTGCCGCTGATGTAGGCCAAGGCGTTGTTGAGCACCACGTCCTTGGCCACCAGGTCGCCATTGATGATGGCATGGTTGGCCAGCGTGACGTTGCCGCTGGCACTGACATTGCCCGTGATGCTGCCCTGGTTGCCGACCGACAGGGTGCCGGTCTGCATGTTGGCCACCACGTCGACCTGATTTTCCGTGCTGATGGCGGCGGCCGAGACCAGGCCGGTAACCGTCATGCCGGACTGGAAGTCTATCGAGCCGGAGGCACTCAGCGTGCCGTTGATCCTGGTAGTGGCGCTGGAGCTGAGGGCAATCGTGGCGGCGCTGATATTGGCCGTGATGCTGGTCTCGCTAGTGCTCACGGTCAGGGCGCCGGCCACCGCCAGCGTGCCGCCCGAAAGATTCAGCTGGCTGGTGGAAAGGCTGAGCGCACCGGCTATCTGCAGGCTGGCGCTGCCGCTCATGTTCAGCTGCTGGCTGCCGCCTATCGTGGCCGATCCATTGACCTGCACCGTGTAGCCGTCGGCGATGGTCAGGTTATTGCTGACCGAGAGCGCATTGCAGGCATAGCTGCGGGTACCGCTGTCGTAGACGCAATTGGCGACGGCGCCGCCGTTGAAAGTGTCGGTGGCGGCATGGGCGGCGCCGGTCAGCGACAGCGCGGCCAGCAGCAGCGCCAGGGACAGCGCGCGCGCCATGGCGCGGGACAGGAAGGAGGGCATGGTGGAATCGGGTGGTCTGGCTTGCCCAGATTATAGGCCGATTCCCACATTGCCCTGTGGCATTTGCGACACGACCCCCGCGCGTGCCGGCGCTGCCGCGCACGCACGGGCAGGCGCGCATGGGGGCGCGCGTACGCGCGCGGGCGCGCGACGCACCGCGCTAGCGCTTGACCTTGCCGAACGCGTCGCCGGCCTTCCACACCGGCATGGCGTTGCCATTGGCCAGTGCATAGCCCAGGTTGAGCGTGAACTGGGCTTGCTGCACCATGCCCGACAAGTCCCAGTCGGCATGGTATTCGTCGCTGACCTGGTGGTAGTCCTTCTTGAAGGCCACCATCTTCGCGCTCG
>JAZJZQ010000544.1:0-2900 GCA_040389625.1 Pseudomonadota bacterium
GATGGTCGACATGATCGCCGCCCAGCGCACCTACGAGATGAACACCAAGGTGCTGACGGCGGCCGACAACATGCTGCAATACCTGTCGCAGGCGGCACGCTGATGAAAGCCGCCCTGCCCGCGTGCGCGCTGCTGGCCCTGGGCCTGGCCGGCTGCGCCAGCCTGGCGCCGCCGCCCGTGCGGCCCGGGCCCATGGACGAACCGCCGGCCGTGTCGCGCTTCGTCGGTCCCAAGGGCACTTCGGGCGGCGTGTTCAGCGCCGACCTGGCGCTGTCGCTGACGTCGGACTCGCGCGCGTTCCGGGTGGGCGACGTGGTCACCGTCAACCTGCTCGAAACCACCCAGGCCAGCAAGAAGGCCGGCACCAGCTTCTCCAAGGACAGCGCGGCCTCCGTCACCGCGCCCAGCGTGCTGGGCAAGACGCTGCCCAAGCTGGGCCTGGACACCTCGGCCCAGCGCTCGTTCGCCGGCGACGCCACCAGCACCCAGCAGAACGCGCTGACGGGCGCCATCACCGTGATCGTGCAGGAAGTGCTGCCCAACGGCCTGCTGCGGGTGGCCGGCGAGAAAAGCCTGACCCTGAACCAGGGCGAGGAATTCGTGCGCCTGCGCGGCTACCTGCGGGCGGCCGACATCGATGCCGACAACCAGGTGTCGTCGCAGCGCATCGCCAACGCCCGCATCGCCTATTCCGCCCAGGGCACGCTGGCCGACAGCCAGAGCCCGGGCTGGCTGACGCGCTTCTTCAACGGTCCATTGATGCCTTTCTGAGGCCGCCGCCATGACTTTGCCCCGCCCCACCCTCTTCTCCTGCACCGTGCTGCTGTGCGCCATGCTGGGCGCCGTCGCGCCGGCCCGCGCGGCCCAGGTGCTGCGCAACCTGGTCAGCATCGAAGGCATGCGCGACAACCCGCTGGTGGGCTACGGCCTGGTGGTGGGCCTGAACGGCAGCGGCGACTCGACCCAGGTCAAGTTCGCCAGCCAGTCCGTGATCAACATGCTCAAGCAGTTCGGCGTCAAGGTGCCCGACGGCACTGACGCCAAAAGCAAGAACGTGGCCACCGTCATGGTCAGCGCCGTGTTCCCCCAGGGCTACCGCCGCGGCCAGAACATCGACGTCACCGTCTCGTCCATGGGCGACGCCAAGAGCCTGCGCGGGGGCGCCCTGCTGCTCACGCCGCTGCGCGCGGCCGACAATGAAGTGTACGCCCTGGCCCAGGGCAACCTGGTGGTGGGCGGGCTGAACGCGACGGGCAAGAGCGGCTCGTCGGTCACCGTCAACACCCCTACCTCGGGCCGCATCCCCAGCGGCGCCACCATTGAACGCGAGATCAGCACCGACTTCGCCACCCGGCCCACGGTGCGCCTGTCGCTGCGCCACCCCCAGTTCCAGACGGCCATCAACATCGTCGACACCATCAATCGCAAGTTCGGCGACATCGCCACCACGGCCGACGCCACCACCATCGACGTGGTCGCCCCGGCCAACCCGACCCAGCGCGTGGCCTTCATGGCCAAGCTCGAAACGCTGGCCATCGACGTGGGCGACGACGTGCCCAAGGTGGTGTTCAATTCGCGCACCGGCACCGTGGTGATCGCCGACGGCCTGCGGGTGCGGGCCGCCGCCGTCACCCACGGCTCGCTCAAGGTGGTGATCTCGGAAAGTTCCAAGGTCAGCCAGCCCGCCCCCTTCAGCCAGGGCACCACCACCACCACCCCGCAGTCGCAGGTGTCGGTGGACCAGGGCTCGGGCCAGATGTTCAAGTGGCCGGCCGGCGCCAAGCTGCAGGCCATCATCGACGTCATCAACAGCCTGGGCGCCTCGCCGGACGACATCATGGCCATCCTGCAGGCGCTCGACCAGGCCGGCGCCATCGAAGGCGAACTGGTCGTCATCTGAGGAAGCCCATGCACACCCCATTCGATCCCAGCACGCTGCGCCTGGGCACCGTCGACCAGTTGAGCGACACCCCGCCGGCGCCGCCGGCCCCCGGCGAGAGCGCCGCCGACGCCGACTACCGCGGCAAGGCCACCGGCGCGGCCGTCAAGTTCGAGAGCTTCTTCATCGGCCACATGCTGCACCAGATGCGGGCCGGCACCCGTGCCCTGGCCGGCGAGGACAGCGTGTTCAAGGACCCCGTCACCAGCGACATGCTGGACCTGGCCGACAACCTGGTGGCCGACAAGATGGCCGGCCAGCGCGCCTTCGGCATCGCCGACGCCATCCTGCGCCAGCTGCTGCCACCGGCCGCGCCGCCGGCAGCCGCCCCGGGGCAGACGGCCAGCACCATGGCCGGCACGGAAAAAACGGCATTTCCTCTTAATCGGCGGCAATAAATGGTCGCCCTGTAGCGTTAACGGACCGCTGACGCGGGCGGCGCCCAGCCGCCGCGGCCGCAGGCCTCAACCAGGAAAGACCCTTGCATTATGAGCATCTCCTATAACGGGCTGACCGGCGCCCTGGCTGCCCAGGCCGCCCTCAACACGTCCAGCCAGAACATCGCCAACCTGCAGACCAAGGGCTATACCCGCCAGGGCGTACTGCTGGCGGCCGTGCAGCCGGACGCGGGCAGCAAGCTGCCCGGCAATGGCGTGCAGGTGTCGGCCCTGCTGCGTTTCAGCGATGCCTACAAGACCCAGCAGATGTGGCGCGCCAATTCCGACCTCGGCGCCCGCACCCAGGTCCAGCCCTACCTGACCCAGATGGAACGGGTGATGAACGATCCCCTGTCGAGCATCAGCGCCGGCGTCGACCAGTTCTTCAAGGCCCTCAACGCGGCCGGCGTCGATCCCACCTCCACCCCGCTGCGCCAGCAGGTGGTGACGGCGGCCGGCGCCATGTCGCAGCACATCAACAGCATCTACAACGTGACGGCCAACCAGCTGATCTCGATCCAGCA
>JAZJZQ010000544.1:3000-10656 GCA_040389625.1 Pseudomonadota bacterium
CTCGATCGGCAGCGTGCTGCTGGGCGACGCCGACACCCAGCTGGTGGGCAAGCTGGGCATCGACAGCGCGCAGAACCAGTCGCTGCTCAACACGGCCACCACCATCCGCCAGCAGGCCGAGGACGACTGGAAGTCGACCAGCGCCGTCAATTCGGACGAGGAAGCGATCAATCTGGTGGAATACCAGAATATGTACCAGGCCAACATGAAGGTGATTGCCGTCGCCAACACCCTGTTCGAGTCCACCCTGCAGATGTTCGGTTAAGGAGTCCACGATGCGTATCGCCACCAGCCAGTTCCAAGCCACCATGAACCGCGGCTTGCAGTTCAACCAGGACAAGCTGGCCCAGCTGACCGACCAGATGGCCTCGGGCAACAAGATCCAGCTGCCCTCGGACGACCCGGTCACCAATGTGCGCCTGTCGCGCCTGACCCGGGAAGAGGCCATCGTCGGCCAGTACCGGGACAATATCGGCGCCATCAAGATCCGCCTGGAAAAGAACGAAACCTATCTGAGCTCCATGACGGCCGACATCAACCAGGCCCAGGACTTGCTCGTGTGGGCGTCGGACGGCGGCAACGCGGCGGCCGACCTCGGTTCCATGGTCACGCCCCTGAGCTCGCTGCGCGACAGCCTGTTCTACGGCGCCAACGTCAAGGACCAGGAAGGCCGCTACATCTTCTCCGGCACCCTGACCAATACCCCGGCCATCACCTACGACCCGGCCGCCGCCATCGGCGCGCGCTACACCTATACCGGCAACACCAACGCCCAGCAGGTGGTGGTGGGCAACGGCATCACCCAGGTGGCCAACGAGAACGTGTCGGGCCTGGAAACCCTGCTCAACCAGCTGGACACGTCGATCGCCGAACTGGGCGCGCCCGGCGTGACGCCGGCCACGCCGTCGCTGAAGGCGGCCCTGAGCGCCAACCTGGACGGCACCAGCAGCACGCTGGACCTCATTTCCGGCAAGATCGCCAACTTCGGCGGGGCCCAGAACATCCTCACCACGCTCGACAACAATCACGCCAACGTCAGCCTGTCGAACCAGACCGCCCTGACCACGCTGGGCCAGCTCGACTATGGCCTGGCGGCCACCGAACTGAACGGCTACAACCTGGCGTTGCAATCGTCGTACAAGGCTTACGCCAAGGTCAGCGGCCTGTCCCTGTTTAACGTCCTGTAATCCGTATGCAAATCGCTCAAACCCTCTCCCCCACCGCCAGCGCCCCCGGTCTCGCCGGCGCCGGCGCCGGTCCGGCCGATGGCACCGCGCTGGGGCTGGACGGCGAGCGCGCGGCCACGGCCACCCCCGTCACGCCCACGCCCACGGCGGCCGCCCCGCTGCGGCGCGGCATCAACCAGGGCAACGTACCGCAGCAGGGCGACATTTCCGGCGCCCAGCAGGCGCTGGACTTCCTGGAACAGAGCGCGGCCCAGCTGCGCAGCCTGAAGTCGGACCTGTCGGCCAAGCTGGCCGCCCACCAGGTGCGCGACGGCACCATCGAAGCGCGCGTGCGCCAGTTCAGCAGCACCTGGCGCACGCGCCAGAGCGCCTCCGGCGGCACGCTCGACGCCCGCCTGGCCTACGGCCGCAAGCCGTCGCAGCAGCGCTTTACGGTGCGTGGCATGAACCTGGCCCACCTGCGCAGCGGCGGGCGCGAAGTGCTGGCCATCGCCGTCGGCGCCAGCGCCCAGAGCCTGCGCTCGGTCAGCCTGGAACCGGGCTTGAGCGACGACGAGATCACCCAGCGCTTCGACGAGGCGCTGGCGCCGGCCGGAGTGCGGGTATCGACCGACGACGACGGCAACCTGGCGTTTTCCACTGCGGAAGGGGACTGGGCCGGCGTGCGCGACAGCTTTGCCGTGCAAGGTGGCGGCATCCGCTTCCCGGCCGGCCAGCTGAACCGGATCAAGGCTGATCCGGAGGCGCCAGCCATCGATCCCGACAGCTGGCAGACTGCAGACGCCGATGCGCTGCGCCAGACCTTGCAGCAAGTGGTGCAGGCACTGGCCCAGGTGGAACAGGCGATCGCTTCCGTCAACGGCGCCCTGAGCCAGGCCAGCAGCGCGCTGCCGGTCGCCGCGACGGCTGGCACCGACCAGGCCGGCATGGGCCAGGTGGCGCAGAATTTCGTCACCACCACCAGCCAGCCCGGCTACCAGTCGCTGCTGTCGATCACGTCGGCCCTGGCCGGCATCAGCCGCGAGCGCGTCGTTTCGCTGCTGGGCCTGCGCTGATCAGGCCGGCGCCGGGGGCGGCAGGCCGCGCTCGGCCAGCGCCGTGAACTGGTCGGCCGGCAGCGCCTGCGCATACACATAGCCTTGCCCGAAGTCGCAGCCGGCCAGCGCCAGCAGTTCGCGCTGGGCGGCCGTCTCCACCCCTTCCGCCACCACCCGCAAGCCCAGTTTATGGGCCATGGCGATCACCGCTTCGCACAAGGCCAGGTCGCCCGTGTCGGCCGCCAGCTCGCGCACGAAACTGTGGTCGAGCTTGAGATAATCGATATCGAAATGCTTGAGGTGGGCCAGCGAGGAGTAACCGGTGCCAAAGTCGTCCAGCGCCACCTGCAAGCCCATCTCGCGCAGGGCGCGCAGGCGCGCCACCACCGGGCTGGCGCTGTCGAGCAACACCCCTTCCCCGATCTCGAGCACGATGCTGCGCGCAGGCAAGCCCAGCGCCTGCACGCATTCCTGCCAGCCCCGGTACAGGGCCGGCTCGCCGCGCAGCTGGCCCGGCGACAGGTTGACGCTGATCTGGAACCCGGCCCCGAAGCGCTGCTGCCACAGCTGGGCCTGGGCGGCGGCCTGGCGGAACACCCAGTCACCCATGCCCAGCATCAGGCCGCCCGATTCAGCCTGCGGCAGGAACTCGGCTGGTGCCAGCAGGCCGCGCTCGGGATGGCGCCAGCGCAGCAATGCCTCGGCCCGCTCGATGGTGCCGCTACGCAGGCTGACGATGGGCTGGTAGTGCAACTCGAACTGGCCCTGGGCCTGGGCTAGCCGCAAGTCCTGGCCCACCCGCAGCCTGGCCTGGGCCGCGTGCTGTAATTCCGGCGTGAAATAGCTGTAGCGGTTGCGCCCGCCGTGCTTGGCCGCGTACATGGCCTGGTCGGCGTGGCGCAGCAACTCATCCGGCTCGGCCGCGTCGGACGGGAACAGGGCGATGCCCACGCTGGCCGACACCCGGCCCTGCTGCTCGCCCAGCTGGAACGGCCGGTTCAGGTTGGCCAGGATGTTCTGGGCGATACGCTCCACGCTAGCCACATGGTCCAGCCCCGACAGGATGATGGTAAATTCGTCGCCCCCCAGCCGGGCCAGCGTGTCGGAAGCCCGCACGCAGGCGCCGATGCGGCTGGCCGCCTCCACCAGCAAGGCGTCGCCCTGGGCATGGCCCAGCGTGTCGTTGACCTGCTTGAAGCCATCCAGGTCGATGAACAGCAGGGCCAGGAACAGCCCTTCGCGGCGCGCCTTCTTCATTTCCTGCCCCAGCCGGTCCTGGAACATGTGGCGGTTGGGCAGGGCCGTGAGGGCGTCGAAATTGGCTTGCCGCCAGATCAGCTCGGACGTCTCGCGGCGCGCCGTGATGTCCGTCACCAGCGCCAGCGCCCCCAGGTACAGGCCCTGCGGGTCGAAGATGGGATTGGTGGCCAGCGTGGCCCACAGCTCGCTGCCATCCTTGCGCTGGAACTTGAATTCGTGGCGCTCGGCGATGCCGTCGCGCCGGCGCGCGATGTTGCGCTCGAGGATGGTGCGCCCCTCCTCGTCCATGAAGTTGACCAGCGGCTGCTCGAGCATCTCCTCGATGGTATAGCCGAGCATGGCGGCCATCTTGGGATTGACGAAGCTGGTGCGGGCCTGGTCGTCGATTTCCCAGATGCCCTCCTCGGCCGTGTGGACGATGCGCCGGAACCGTTCCTCGCTGCGCTCGAGCGCGGCCAGCTTGCCTTCGGCCAGCTCCAGCACCACCCGGAACGCCTGGCCGCCCAGGTCGGCACTGGCGCGCAGCGTGGCCGGAAAGCCGTGCTGCTCGTGGGCGCGCAGCAACTGCAAGTCGCAGCGCTGGGCTTCACTGCTGTTGACGGCAGCCTGCACGAAGCGGTCGAAATCGGCCACGAAACGGGGACAGACGAAGTTGCGGAAATGGACGCGTTCGGGATTCTGGCGCGGCACGCCCAGCAGGTCGGCGCCCACCAGGTTCATCTGCAGTATCGTCGTGTCCAGCCCCAGCACGAAATAGCCGACCGGCGCCAGCAGGTAGATGTCGTTGAAATAGGCATGCTCCTGCTCCAGCCGCAGCCGTTCCGGCGTCAGCGGACTGTCGCCTGCCTGCGCGGCCAGCGCGCCGTCGGCGCCCGGCGCCAGCGGCACGGCCATGTCGGCCAGCGGCGCCAGCATGGCCGCCATGGTGGCGTGGCGCCCGGGCCGGCTGGCCGCCTGCGATTCGTCGTCCATGATTCCCTTCCGCGCCAGGCGCGCAATGGCTAAGTCATGCAATTAGGATAATAAATTTCGGCGATTCAAGCCTAGCATTTAAGTCCGACCCTGTCGAGCGTCCTGCGCAGTATGCTAGCGATGGGCGCGGTTCAAACGGCGCTCGGCGCGCCGCTGCACGGCCTCGAACGCCAGGCTCAACAGCCAGTAGACGGCGGCCGCCGCCAGATACAGGGGCAAGGGGCGGAACGTCACGGCGATCACGTCCTTGGTGGCCAGCATCAGCTCCGTCATGGTGATGACGGACACCAGCGAGGTATCCTTGATCAGGCTGATCAGGGTGTTGCTCATGGCCGGCACGGCCACCCGCAGCGCCTGCGGCAGCACCACGTGGTACAGGGTGCGCCAGTAGCCCAGGCCCAGGCTGTAGCTGGCGGCCCACTGGCCGGGCCCGACGGCGGCGATGGCGCCGCGCAGGCTTTCCGACAGGTAGGCGCCGGCATTGAGGCTGAGCGCCAGCACGCCGGCCGTGACGGGCGAAAATTCGATGCCCACGCTGGGCAGGCCGTAATACAGCACGAAGATCTGCACCAGCAGCGGCGTGCCCCGCATCACGCTCACATACAGGGCGGCCGGCCAGCGCACGGCGCGCCACGGCAGGCCGCGCAGCACGGCGGTGGGAAAACCGAGCAGCAGCCCACCCAGCATGGCGGCCAGCGCGAACAGCAGCGTGTAGCCGGTGCCGCGCAACATGGCCGGCGCCGCTTCACGCAGCAGGGCCAGGATCTCCATCTCAGGGGGCCCGGCTGACGTCGGTGCCGAACCACTTGAGCGAAATGGCCTGCAGGCTGCCGTCTGCGCCGGCCTCGGCCAGCGCCTTGTCGAGCGCGGCCTTGAAGCGGGGATTGCCGCGCTGGAAAGGGATGCCCATCCGTTCCAGCTGGCCCACGCGGGCCCCGGCCTTCAGCGGCAGGCGCGTGTTTTTCAGCAGCCAGGCCACCATCAGGCTGTCGTTCAGGGCCGCGTCGATGCGCCCGGCGGCCAGGTCCTGCATGGTCTCGGCCGCGGCCGGGTAGCTGCGCACTTCGATTCCGGGCACGCTCCTGGCCTGCTGTTCATACACGCTGCCCTGTCCCACCCCCAGCCGCTTGCCCTTGAGCGCGGCCAGGCTCGCATAGTTGGCCGGCTCGTCCTTGCGCACGATCAGCTGCGGGGTCGAATACGTGTAGGGCTGGGAAAAATCGAAGGCCAGCTCGCGCTTGGGGTTGATGCCCACCTGGTTGACGATCACGTCGTACTTGTTGCCGGCCAGGCCGGCCAGGATGCCGGACCACTCGGTGCTGACGAATTCCGCCTTCAGGCCCAGCCGGCCCGCCAGCAGGCGCGCCACGTCCACGTCGTAGCCGGCCAGGGCGCCCGTCCTGGGGTCCTTGAAATTGAACGGCGGGTAGCTGCCCTCGAGCGCCACGCGCAGCGTGCCGCGCGCCTGCACGGTGGCCAGCAGGTCGGCCGCGGCGGCCGGCCCGGCCGCCAGCAGCGCGCCTGCCAGCAGCAGTCCCATCAGGCGCCAGGTCGGTGTCGTCATGGTGCTCCCGTGGTCGGTGATCGCTTCAGCGCGCCAGGTCGGCGTGGCGGCGGCGGCCGAACGGATGGCCCACCACCAGCATGGAACTGGCAATCAGGCTGCTCAAGCCTATCATCAGCTGGATCAGCTTGTCGTCCGGCAGCACCCACAGCGCGCCCTGGGGCGGCTCGACCCGGGCCACGGCCGCGATCAGGGGCGCCACCCAGGCCGCCTCCGGCGTCACATCCAGGATGACGGCGCCGTCCGGGCTGGTCTGCAGGAAAATATCGCCCCCTTCGGCCAGCGTGAAGCACACGCCGTAACCGGTTTCATGGCGGCCGATGTGGTCCTGCATGCTGCGGTTGTGTTCCTCTATCCACAGCTCGACGTCGGCCGCGTCCTCCAGCGCCATCCACGGCACCGGCTTGAAGCGCGGCGCGCCGCTGTCATTGTTTTGCTGCATGGTCTTCCCGGGTTGAGTTCGTTGCCCTAGTTTACCCGATCCGGTCCCGGCACACGGGGCGAAAAAGGACTAGCATGGTAGTACGTGACGCAGCCAGTCTGCCAAGGAGGACGCCATGAAACACCGACCCAGCTGGTATGGTCCCGGCGGCGCGGTCTACCAGTCCGAATTCACCCGCTTCATCGACGGCTATCTGCACGAGCATCCCGCCGTGGTGCGCGACCAGCAACTGGGCTGGCGCATCTGGTGGGAACGGCCCGTCAAGCTCGACGAGTTGGAGCGGGCGCAGCAGGACAACGTGCCGCTGCCGCCCTATTACTACACGTAAGCTGCATGCGCGCGACGCGTGCGCACCCCGTGCGCGACATGGGGCGCAGGCACGTACTCAACCCTTCCAGGTGCGCTTGAGCCCGGTATCGGCATGGATCCAGCCGCCACGTGGACCGGCCCGGTAATAAAAGCCCACCCCGCCCTGGCGGAAGCTGCGCACCAGGCCGCCCAGCACTTCCGCGTTCAGGTTGGCGATGCGGATGTCGGCCGCCCGTCCCGAGATGTGGAGCGACTGGCGCGCCGCCGGCACGCCGGCCTCGATCAGCTTGCGGTTGGAGCTGGCGGTGCGGTAGCCCGACAGGATCTCGAGCGGCTGTTCGATACCATAGCGGGCCACGAAGGCCTGGGTGCCCCACAGCGTCTCGAACAGCTTGGGGTCGATGGGCGCCGTCTCCTTGCCGTTCACGTCGCGCATCAGGTGGCACAGCTCCTGGTAGGCCGAATCGATGATGTCGCCATCCTTCCAGTACAGGATCCTGGCCCGTTCGCCGCTGGCCGGGCGGGTCACGTCGATCACGCGCGGCTTGAGCCAGAATTCCAGGTCCAGCGCCTGGGCGTCGAAGATGTCCGGTGGCGGCTCGAGTTCGGCCGGCGGCGCCGGCGTGTCGGCTTGGGCCAGGATGACGGGCCGGACCGGCTTGGCGGCCGCCGTATGCGGGGCCGGCTTCACGGGCGCGCCCGCCGTGTGGGTGACGCTGCGCGCCGCGCAGCCGATCAGCGGCGTACCCAGGAAAGCGGTGGCGGTCAAGCCCATGCCCCGTTGAAGAAAAGTTCTGCGCGTTACCATATTGCTGCCTGTTAATTCAATGCGCTTACTATAACGTAGCAGGGGGAAATGAGAAACCTTTTGGGCCTCGCCCGGGG
>JAZJZQ010000544.1:10756-12588 GCA_040389625.1 Pseudomonadota bacterium
GCGGAGCTAGCCGTTATTGCAGTTGCAAAAACGCTTGCGCTTGGCGTCGGGTGCCCCTGCGCCCAGCTGTTTCCAGAAGAAGATCGTTTCCACACCATAAGGCGAGCGCACCTTGCCCGAGTGGATATAGCCCTGGCTGGCGAAGAAGGCTTCGCCCGTCGCCGTACTGTGCAATTGCAGGGCCTTGACGCCCCAGCTGCACGCCTGCTGTTCCACGCGCGCCAGCAAGGCCTTGCCGGCGCCCTTGCTGCGCGCCTCGGGCAACAGGTAGCACAGGGCCAGCTTGCCGGCCCCCGTCAGCAGGGCCACACCGATGACGACGCCGTCCTCCAGCGCCACCAGCGAAAAATTGGTGGGCGAACTGAACCAGCTCGCCACCATCTGCGGCGTCTTGTTGCCCAGCCAGGCGTCCAGGATGGCTGGATCGTTCTTATGATCCAGCACACAACATTCCGTGATAGAACGTCGCAGGACATTGCATGCTGCAAAAGCATCTGTCGAAGCAGCAATACGAATTTCAAGACTCATGTACGCTCACAAAATATTTCAATAGCAAAATGTGGTGCCTGTGGCGCTACGCTGTGCATGCAGCGACTATACACCAAGCAGGGCAAGCCGTTGCGGACCGGCCCGATCGGGCCGGTCGGCCCTGCCTGATCCGGCCGGAATTCTACACCAGAGCGCACTTTTCCATCCGTGCGCATGCGCGCCGGACAAGAATGCCGCGGCCACCGTGGATGCCGGCACGATGCTTGCACGCCGACAGCTTGTGGCAAGCCGGCGGCCAAAACCGCGTCCTGCGCGCGACAGCAGGGCTCGTTTGGCCCAAGTTCAATAGACGAGAATTCACTTTAATGTTATTGTCTATCCTCAGGAAAATATTGCCGCATTACCAGAAATGTTGTGCGACGCGCCGCAGCCTGCGGTCCGATAGACTCCTCTTTCCTCCTAAAAACCACATGCTCAAGAAAATAGTTGCTGTAGTACTGAGTTCGTTTGCTGTCGCTGCATGCGCAGTACCACTCGGTTCGCAGTCCGTGCTGGTGGTCGAAAACGACACCGGCAAAGTGCTGCTCGAAAAGAATTCCAACATGCAAGTACCGATCGCCTCGCTGACCAAGCTGATGACGGCGATGGTGGTACTGGACTCCAAGCCTGACATGGACGCCATGATCAGCATCGACAAGACGGACGTCGACACCCTCAAGCACAGCACCTCGCGCGTGCCGGTAGGTGCCGAGATCGCCCGCCGCGACGTGCTGCAACTGGCCCTGATGTCGTCCGACAACCGCGCCGCCGCCTCGCTGGCCCGCACCTATCCCGGCGGTCCGACCGCCTTCGCCGCCGCCGTCAAGGCCAAGATCCACGCCCTGGGCCTGACCCAGACCGTGATCGAAGAGCCGACCGGCCTGTCGCCGAACAACAAGTCGACGGCCGCCGACCTGGTCAAGATGGCCACGGCCGCCGCCGCCTACCCGGAAATCCGTCGCATCACGACCGATGCCAAGGATGTCATCAACATCAAGGGCCGCAAAGTCGAATATCACAACACCAATCGCCTGGTGGGCGCCAAGGGTTGGGATATCGGCATGTCCAAGACCGGCTATACGGAAGAGGCGGGCCGCTGCCTGATCATGCGCATTAAATCGGCCGGCAAGAATGCCACCCTGGTATTACTGAATGCCAAGGCCAGTTCGGCACGCCTGATGGATGCGCTCAATATCCGCCGCTTTATTGCCGGACCAGAAGAAGAAGGCAAAATAGTGACGGCATCGAGCACCCATCACAAGAAACACGGCCATATCAGCGGCCACCGCCGCCGCGCCTGAACC
>JAZJZQ010000545.1:0-2010 GCA_040389625.1 Pseudomonadota bacterium
GTCCAGGTTGTTGTCGGCGTGCGCGCCGCCGTTGATGACGTTCATCATCGGCACGGGCAGCTGCATGGCGCCCGAACCGCCGAAGTAACGGTACAGTGGCAGGCCCGCTTCTTCCGCGGCGGCCTTGGCAACAGCCATCGACACGGCCAGCATGGCGTTGGCGCCCAGGCGGCCCTTGTTTTCCGTGCCGTCCAGGTCGATCAGGGTACGGTCCAGGAAGGCTTGCTCATTGGCGTCCAGGCCCATGATGGCTTCCGAGATTTCCGTATTGATGTTCTCGCATGCCTGCAGCACGCCCTTGCCGAAATAGCGCTTGGGGTCGCCGTCGCGCAGTTCGATCGCTTCGCGCGAACCGGTCGAGGCGCCCGATGGGACGGCAGCGCGGCCCATCACACCCGATTCCAGCAGAACGTCGCATTCCACGGTCGGATTGCCGCGCGAGTCAATGATTTCACGGCCGATAATATCAACAATAGCACTCATGTCATTCTCCAAAGGTTAGGCGTAACGGTTCGCGCACTGCGTCTGCTGCGCAATTTGCGGTTGGGTAACGGGACGTTGTCCGGCGCGCGCGGTATGTCGGGCGCCGGACAAGACCAGCTTGCTGCAATTAGTTGAAGCTGGATTCCAGGAAGCCGGCTTTCTTGGTGATGCGGTCGAGCTCGATCAAGGTCGACAGCAGTTCCTTCATGCGGCCCAGCGGCACGGCGTTGGGACCGTCCGACAGGGCGGTGGCCGGCGTCGGGTGGGTTTCCATGAACAGGCCCGCCACGCCCACGGCCACGGCCGCGCGCGCCAGCACCGGCACGAATTCGCGCTGGCCGCCGGACGACGTACCCTGGCCACCGGGCAGTTGCACCGAGTGGGTGGCATCGAACACGACCGGGCAGTTGGTTTCGCGCATGATGGCCAGCGAACGCATGTCCGACACCAGGTTGTTGTAGCCGAAGGACACGCCGCGCTCGCACGCCATGAACACGTCGTCCGGCAGGCCGGCGGCCTGGGCCGCGGCACGTGCCTTGTCGATCACGTTCTTCATGTCGGTCGGCGCCAGGAACTGGCCCTTCTTGATGTTGACCGGCTTGCCCGACTGGGCGCAGGCCGTGATGAAGTCCGTCTGGCGGCACAGGAAGGCTGGCGTCTGCAGCACGTCCACCACCGACGACACGGCCGCGATCTCTTCGATCGAATGCACGTCCGTCAGCACCGGCACGCCCAGCTCGCGTTTGACGTCGTCCAGGATTTCCAGGCCCTTGTCCATGCCGGGACCGCGGTAGGAAGTGCCCGAGGAACGGTTGGCCTTGTCGAACGAGGACTTGTAGATGAAGGGAATGCCCAGCTCGGCCGTCATTTCCTTCAGTGCGCCGGCCGTGTCGAACGCCATCTGGCGCGATTCGATCACGCAGGTGCCGGCGATCAGGAAGAACGGCTGGTCGAGGCCGACGTCAAATCCGCACAGTTTCATGCTGCATCTCCTTGCAGGTCGCCTTCTTTCACAGCGTGCAGGCGGGGCTTGCCGCTGGCAGCCTGGTGCGCGAGGGCGGCCTTGATGTAGGACGTGAACAGCGGATGGCCGTCACGCGGGGTGGACTTGAACTCGGGGTGGTACTGCACGCCCATATACCATGGGTGGGCGTTCTCGCCCGTACGGGGCAGTTCCATGATTTCGCACAAGTCTTCGGTCGGGGTGCGGGCCGCCACGATCAGGCCGGCAGCTTCCACGCGCGGCAGGTAGTGGTTGTTCGCTTCGTAGCGGTGACGGTGACGCTCGGTCACCACGCCGCCGTAGATCTCGGACGCCAGCGTGCCCGGCTTGACGGCGCAGGTCTGCGCGCCCAGGCGCATGGTGCCGCCCATGTCGGAATTCTCGTCGCGCTTTTCGACCTTGCCATCCTGGCCTTGCCATTCGTCGATCAGGGCCACCACGGGCTGGTCGGTGTCCAGGTCGAACTCGGTCGAGTTGGCGTTGGCCAGGCCGGCCTTGTGGCGCGCGTATTCGATCAGCGCCAC
>JAZJZQ010000546.1:0-1673 GCA_040389625.1 Pseudomonadota bacterium
TGACCGACTCCATCAGCATCACCTCCAGGATGGCCCTGGCCACGCCCTTGCGCAAATGGCTGGCGGCGGTGCGCATCGACTTGATTTCGGCGTGATCGGCGTCCAGCTGCTTGAGCGCGCCGCAGCCCAACAGCTGGCCGTCTTCCCAGGCGGTCCAGAACGTGATGTCCGGCTGTTTGAGCGCACTCAGGTCGAGGGCGTGGACACTGCCGGGCGGCGAATTGGCATGCATGGCATCCAAATGCGCTTGCAGTAGCGCGTGCACTGCAGGGCGGCTCAGGTCATCCACTTCGATGTGCATCGCGTCCTCGGCATCTGGGTCTCTGAAATATTGGTAAGATGTTACATCATTTTGACAACCCGGGTTGGGGTGGGTGTCAGCGGGCGCGGCGGCGCCGGTAGCCCGGGCTATTTGGCCGGCTGGCGCGAATCGGAGGGGATGTTGTAGATGATGACAGGCGGCACCGACTGGGGAGTCGCCTGCGGCGCGACCGCCGGCGCTGCTACGGGCGCCTGCACGGTCGGCTTCAGAATATTGCCCATCGCAATGAACAGACCGGCAAATCCAATGAACAGGCCCATGACGGTGGCAACCATCCATTTATGTATGTCGGCACGCAACGCCTCCAGATCTGCCTTGGTTGCCAAGGTAGGCAGGATAGCGTTGAAATGCGTCTCAAGCGCGGTAAGCCGTTCGTCCATCCCTCCAGCCTAGTACAAAACGTTCAGGCCTGCCAGCTCGTGTAGGGATGGCGTATCAGGTTGGCGTTGAGGTAGCGCACGTCCGATGTCACTTCCTCGCCCACCCAGTCGGGCTTGTCGAACGCTTCGTCCTCGCTGCCCAGCTCGATCTCGGCCACGACCAGGCCGGCGTTGGCGCCCAGGAATTCATCGACTTCCCACACGTGGCCGCCGAGGGCGATGCGGGTCCGGTACTTTTCGATCAGCGGCTGCTCGCACAGGCCGTCGAGCAGTTCGGCCGCATCGGCCAGCGGGATCGGGTACTCCCACTCGCCGCGGCTGGCGCCCACCGTGCGGCCCTTGATGGTCAGCATGGCCTGGCCGCCTTCGATGCGCACCCGCACCACCCGCTCCTTGTGCGAGGACAGATAGCCCTGCCGCAGCAGCACGGGCTGGCCCAGGCTGCGCCAGCCGTCGCCCTGCAGCAGGAACTTGCGTTCGATCTCGACGCCCATGCTCAGTCCAGCGACAGCAGGATAGGTTGCAGGATGGCCGCGCCCAGCGCCTTGCTGCGCGCGCCGTTCCAGCCCACGTGCGGATCGGGCAGGTCGGCGTTGTCCTTGAACGGCATTTCCAGCGTCAGCGACAGGCAGCCGAAGTGGTGGCCCACGTATTTCGACGCCAGGGTCAGCATGTCTTCCTTGTACTTGCTGGCCGCGTAGCCGTACTTGTCCTGGAAGTCCGGGCTGGCCTGCTTGTAGCGGTCGATGAAGGCTTGCTGCGCGGCGCGGCGCTCGTCGCTGAAGTTCTCCAGCATCTCGTTACCAGCCACGAAGTTGTACGGCAGCGCTTCGTCGCCATGGATGTCGAAGAACATGTCGATGCCCGTCTCGTGCATCTTCTGCTTCACGTACAGCACTTCCGGGCTGCGCTCGACGGTCGGCGTCATCCACTCGCGGTTCAGGTTGGCGCCGGCCGCGTTGGTGCGCAGG
>JAZJZQ010000547.1:0-2427 GCA_040389625.1 Pseudomonadota bacterium
TCAGTGGTGGCTGTAGCTCAGTTGGTAGAGTCCAGGATTGTGATTCCTGTTGTCGTGGGTTCGAGCCCCATCAGCCACCCCAAAGAATACGCAGCAAACGAAAAGCCACAAGTTCACGCTTGTGGCTTTTTGTCTTTTCAGCGCAGCCATCAGGCCCGACCGTCCCGACAGCCGGGGCGGCCAGAAAATATGGGGCCTCGTTGCCCGATGGAACTAGATTAACGCTACAATGCTGTGTCGCCCTGCACTGCCGTGCAAGGCACCGAACAGCAGTAAGCCGGGCCGAACCGCCGCCCCTGAATTCCCATAACACTGAACAGGAATGCCCCGCCGTCACAGGCCGGAGGCGCATGAGCATATGTCTGAAGAAATCTCCAACAACGAAGTCACCACCTATGGCAAGGACACGCCCGTGGGCCGGCCCGATATCGATGGCCGCGCCGGCGTGTTCGTCCCCACCAGTTCTTTTGACCTGAGCAACACCACCACCATCCGCAAGGGCGCCGGTGTGGTGGGCTTCGGCAACCCGGACGGTTCGCTGACCGTGTATTTCGAAGCCAACCGCTTCGACGACAGCAGCCTGCACAAATGGGAAAACAAGGCCCGCAAGGCCTATGACCGCATGGTCATGAATGCCCCCACCGTTTCCAAGGCCAAGCTCGACGCCCGTATGCTGGAACAGGTCGGCACCATCGACGGCATGGGCATCCATCTCAAGCATCCTGAGCGGCTGCAGCAATGGCTGGAACTGTCCGGCGCCCTGGACACGGCACCGGCCGACGCGGTCGTTCTGTGGCGCAATAAGTAATTCCAGGTCACGAGCCATCGTCCTACAGGCGGGCGGAGGATAGGCCGATGGGCGCCGCGGCGGTCCGGGACTAGACTGGGTGCATGAACATTCCGCATCACATCCCGTTCCACGTTCCGGAGGCGACCTTGGCGCATGTGCGCCAATTTGCCTGGGGGACTTTGCTGCTGGGTCTGGCCGGCACGTCAGCCTATCTGCTCTGCTCGGATATGGCGATGCTGGATCAAGGCACGCTGTACATGCTGCCCTGACACTTACTGCCCACCAGAACAAACAAGCCCGCCGCACCGGTATGGTGTCGCGGGCTTGCGCTTTTGGTGACGTCGGTTCGTCAGCGGTGGCGGTAATAGCCTCGGCCGCCCCAGCGGTGGCCACAGCACCAGTTGCCAAACATGAAGTCCAGGCCTATCGTCACCGGCGGATAATAGTACGACGGCGCAGCATAGACGGGCGCCGCGTAGACGGGTTGCTGCACATACACGGGCGCCGGAGCATACACAGGCTCGCTGCTGTATTCCACGCGCGACGCGCCGGCCGGCTCTGCCGATACCGTATGCCACTGATAGGGATCGACCGGCGCGCGACTGCCATAATACGCAGGGGCCGGCGGAGCCACCACGCAACCGCCCAGGGCCATCAGGGACAGCGCTGCCAAGATAGTTTTCATCGCAATTTCCTCCTTCTCGTACTATAGGGAAAATTGCAGCCCCCTGCTACGGATTTACAGCTTGTTACACCCGTAGGGAGAGCGGAAAAATAAGACCATCCATGAAAAAAAACCGGCGCCAGGCCGGTTTTTTTTCATGGGTGCGACGGGCGCCGGTTCAGTCCAGCTTCCAGGCGTAATCGACCTTGGTCCAGGTCTCGGCCGGTGCGCCATCCTTGGTGCCCGGCTTGAACTTGCAGGCGCTGATGGCCTTGATGGCGGCCTTGTCCAGGTTCTTGAATCCGCTCGACTTTTCCACCTTGGAGTCGGCCACCGTACCGTCGGCCTTGACCAGGAACATCATCGATACCGTACCCTGCTCTTCGTTCATCAGCGAAGCCTTCGGATATTCGGCCTTGCAGGTCTTGGCGTCGAAGCTGGCAGGCACTTCGCCCGCGTACGCCACCGCCGTGCCCGACATCAGCACTGCAGCAAAAACACTCAACCAACGCTTATTTGTAGACATCTGATTTCCCCAAGTGTTTAATTCTGGATCAAGTTCCCGGCGCTGTGCGCCGCGTGCGTGGTATTACAGTTTCCAGTCGTAATCGACCTTGGTCCAGGTCTGGGCGACGGCGCCATCCTTGGTACCCGGCTTGAACTTGCAGGCGCTGATGGCCTTGATGGCGGCCTTGTCCAGGTTCTTGTAGCCGCTCGATTTTTCGACTTTCGAATCGACCACGGTACCATCGGCTGCCACCAGGAAGGCCATCGACACGTTGCCCTGCTCTTCGTTCATCAGGGAGGCTTTCGGATATTCGGCGCGGCAGTTCTTGGCGTCGAACGAGGCTGGCACTTCGCCCGCGAAGGCGGCGGCGCTGGCGCCGGACAGAAGGATGGCTGCGATGATGCTGGTCGAAATTTTCTTCATGTTTACGATAATCCCACTACGTTATTATTAAAAACTATTATT
>JAZJZQ010000548.1:0-1096 GCA_040389625.1 Pseudomonadota bacterium
GCCGTCAGCTCACCGTCTTAAAGAACCGCATCATTTCCCGGCTCGCGTCCGGTCCCTTGCCGTCCGTGTAGCTGCCTTGCGCGCTGCCGCCCGACCAGGCGTGGCCTGCACCGTGCACCACCCAGTGTTCGACCACGGGTTTGCCGTCCTGGCCGTGGTGCGTGGTCTGCGTGTAGCGGTGGCCGTTCGGCACACTGCCCGACTGCACGGATGGCACGCTGGCCGATGCGTGGCCGTTCAGGCGCTGCGCCGTCACCGCCTCGCCGTTGCGCGGATGGACGGTGGTGTCGCGGTCGCCGTGGAAGACGATGATGGGCAGGCTGCCGCCGGCGGGCGCCTTGTGCGCGCCGGCGCCGCGCTTCATGGCGCTCAGCGCCGACGGCAGGTCCTGCGCCGAGGCATACGGCAGGCCGGAATGCACGCCGACCGCCGCGAATACGTCCGGGTACAGCGTGCCGACGATGACGGCCATGGCGCCGCCGGCCGACAGGCCGGCCACATACACTTCCTTTTCCGGCACGCGATAGTCGCGCTTGATTTGCTCGGCGATGCCGGCGATCAGCGACGGTTCGCCCTGGCCGCGCTGCTGGTCGATGGCGTTGAACCAGTTCCAGCACTTGGCGTTGTTGGCCTGCTTGGTCTGTTCGGGATAGACCACCAGGCAGTGGCGTTCCTCGGCCACCTGGTTCATGCGGGTGCCGGCCGCGAAATCGTCGGGGTTCTGGGTGCAGCCGTGCAGCATCACCAGCAGCGGCATGGGCTGGCCGCAGTAGCTGGACGGGATGTACAGCTTGTATTTGCGTTCGCCCGCGTGGTTGGCGTAGCTGCCCGTGATGAACTGGGCGCCTGCCGGCAATTCGGCCGGCTCCGCGCGGGGCGCGTCGTAGCCGGGCAGGTCGAGGGCAGACAGGTCCAGATGGGGCAGGTTGAGGTTGGCGAGGTCGAACTTCGGCATCTCGAAGTTCTTCAGCCCCGCGGGCAGGGCGCCGTCCATGCCGGCCTGGATGTCGACCGCGATGCCCATGCGGTTGAGCAGGTCCTGCGCGTATTCGATAGGCTGGGTGGCCGGATCGGGCCCGGCGCCGGCGGGGCGGGC
>JAZJZQ010000548.1:1196-7186 GCA_040389625.1 Pseudomonadota bacterium
GTGGCGGCGGCCGGACCCTTGGTCACCAGTTTATGGGTTGCCGCGCGCATGTGCGCCAGCAGTGAGGAATCGAATTTCATAAGCCGTCCTTCAACGAAGCTGCGCCGTGCCGGACAGCTTGCCCGACTGGCGCGTTAGTGAATTCGCCCGGCAAGGGCGGTCTTGACCATGGTGCTCGCGTGCAGCGCACCGAGCACAAAAATCGATTCGATCGTCGCCAGCGCCAGCTCCACCGACACGTCGCTGGCGATGCTGGCCAGCCCCAGTACCTGGATCTGCAGGCGCTGGCCGGCGGCCTGGATCGCTTCCAGGTCGGCGCGCGAATAATGCTGCATGCCTAGTACCAGGCTTTTGCGCGCCACCGTCTGCTTGACCACGTCCGCGTGGGCATTGAGCTGGTTGCGGATCGCCGTGCGTATCAGGTCCGTGCGGTTCGAATAGAACCCTTCCTGCACCAGCAAATCGATTTGTCCCAGGTCTATCGGTCCCAGATTGATGGTGATTTTTTCCGATTCGCTGGTTTTCAGCTTGAGTTCTTGCTTGGCCATAAGTCTCCGTCAGGCACATTCAGTATCTTGGTGGCATCTGGTAGCCATCCAAATACCATCTACATGGATGGTAGTATAGGCTCATGACGTGGCAGGTCAAGCGCGATTTTCTGCTTTGCGCTATGGTTAATGCCGTTCACACAATGCGAGGATCAACGTCATGGGCAAGATTATCGGGATCGACCACGTGCAGCTGGCCATGCCGGCCGGAGCCGAGGACCAGGCGCGCGCCTTCTACGGCGCCGTGCTGGGACTGGACGAGCTACCCAAGCCGGCCAAGCTGGCCGTGCGCGGCGGCGTGTGGTTCGCCTGCGGCGCGCTGCAGCTGCACCTGGGCGCGGAAGCCGGTTTCCAGCCCGCGCGCAAGGCCCATCCGGCGCTGCTGGTGGACGACCTGGCGGCCTATCTGTCCCAGCTGCAGGCACGGGGACTGGCGGCCGATTACGACGAGCCGCTGGAGGACGCCCGCCGCTCCACCATCGCCGACCCGTTCGGCAACCGCATCGAACTGATCGAGCGGCTGCGCTGAGGGCGCGCCGGTTTCACGGCATAATGGGCGCATTCTTCGACTCCGATATTGCACCATGAATCCAGCAACGCCATCCGCCGACCAACTCTTGCCCGAACTGGCCACGCCGGTGCCTTCGCCCTGCGTCAGCCTGTGCAAGATGAGCCCCGAGACCGGCTATTGCCTCGGCTGCATGCGCACCATCGAAGAAATCATCGCCTGGTCCAAGTCGGACGACACGTACAAGCGCGGCGTGTGGGCGGAAATCCGGCGCCGCGAAGCGCTGATCGACTTTTAAGGGAAGGCGGTAGGCATGCATGGATTGCCCGATTCAATACAGGTGTTCGAGCGCGGTTGGCTCTCGTCCAACAACATCCTGCTGCTGGGGCGCCATGACACGGCCCTGATTGACAGCGGTTACCTGATCCATGCGCCGCAGACGCTGGCGCTGGTGCGCCATGCCCTGCACGGGCGGCGGCTCGATAAGCTGATCAACACCCACCTGCATTCCGACCACTGCGGCGGCAACGCCATCCTGCAGGCCCATTACGGCTGCAGCACGGCGATCCCGGCGGCGGAAGCGGACAAGGTACGGCACTGGGACGTGGAGGCGCTCAGCTTCAAGGCCACGGGCCAGCAGTGCGAACGCTTCAGTTTCGACAGCACCGTGGCCTGCGGCGACGTGCTCACGCTGGCCGACATGGAGTGGCAGGCCCTGGGCGCGCCCGGCCACGATCCCCACTCGCTGATCTTCTACTGTCCCGAGCACCGCGTGCTGGCGTCGGCCGATGCGCTGTGGGAGAACGGCTTCGGCGTCATCTTCCCGGAGCTGGAAGGCGAATCCGGATTCGCCGAGGAGCGCGCCACGCTGGACCTGATCGAGGGGCTGGACGTGCGGCTGGTCATCCCCGGCCACGGCGCCCCGTTCACGGACGTGCAGGGCGCGCTGGCGCGGGCCAGGTCGCGGCTCGATTACCTGGAGGCCGATCCGGTGCGCAACGCGCAGAACGCGATCAAGGTGCTGCTCAAGTTCCTGCTGCTGGAACGGCAGCGCATCGCCCTGGCCGACGTGCCCCGCATGCTGCTGGCCATGCCCGTCTTCGCCACCGCCAACTCGCGCTACCTGGGCCAGACGCCGGAAGTGTTGGCGCAATGGGCCGTGGGCCAGCTGGTCAAGGCTGGTGCGGCGCACATCGAGAGTGAGTACTTGCTCAACGAATAGGCGCCGGGAGCGTTGGCGCATCCCGTCCATTCTTCGCACGGTCGTTCGTTTTGCGGTCTATAATCGTCCGATAGCAGTTCCCATCCACTTCCGTCAGCGAGCTCGATATGGCCTTGCCAGCAGTGTTGCAGAACCTCACCCTTCCCGTCATTGCCTCCCCCATGTTCATCGCCAGCGGCCCGGCCCTGGTGGCGGCCCAGTGCAAGGCCGGCATCGTCGGCTCCTTCCCCGCCCTCAACGCCCGTCCGGCCGAGCTGCTCGACACCTGGCTGACGGAGCTGCAGGCCGAGCTGGCCGAATTCCAGCGTGCCCACCCGGAGCAGCGGGTAGGCCCGATCGCCGTCAACCAGATCGTGCACCAGTCCAACGACCGGCTCGCGCATGACGTGGAGGTGTGCGTCAAGCACCAGATCCCCATCATCATCTCCTCGCTGCGGGCGCCGCCCAAGGAAATGCTGGACGCCATCCACAGCTATGGCGGCATCGTGCTGCATGATGTGATATCGGTCCGCCACGCGCAAAAGGCGCTGGAGGCGGGCGTCGATGGCCTGATCCTGGTGGCCAGCGGGGCCGGCGGCCATGCCGGCACGCTGTCGCCGTTCGCGCTGGTGGGCGAGGTGCGCAAGTTCTTCTCCGGGCCGATTGCGCTGTCGGGCTCCATCGCCACCGGCGACGCCATCCTGGCCGCGCAGGCCATGGGCGCCGATTTCGCCTACATCGGCTCGCGCTGGCTGGCCACCAAGGAATCCAACGTGGGCGACGGCTACCGCGACGCCATCGTGGAATCGTCGGCCGCGGATATCGTTTATACCAATCTGTTCACGGGTGTACACGGCAACTACCTGAAGAAATCCATCGTCGCCGCCGGGCTGGACCCGGAAGCGCTGCCGCAGGCCGACAAGAGCGCGATGAACTTCGGTTCCGGCAGTGCCAAGGCGTGGCGCGATATCTGGGGCGCCGGCCAGGGCGTGGGGCTGATGCACGACGTGCCCACCACGGCCGAGATGGTGGCGCGCCTGAAGCGCGAATATGACGCGGCGCGGGCGCGCCTGAGTCTCTGATTGGCGTCGTCGGGGCGGCGCTTGCCGCGCAGTGCGCGGCCCTGGTAGCGCGACCGGCGGGGACGTGAGCGGCCGGCGCCCGTGTTCTTCCGCCCGTCAGCTGCCCAGGCGCGTTGGCCGCGCCTTGCCGCTGGCGGCGGCTGCTTTTTTCGGCCTGGCCTTGGGTTGCGCCTGCTTGCGCAGGGCGGCCGCCATGCCCAGCCTGGCCCAGCGCAGCATGGCGCCGGCATCGTCCATGGCCTCATCGGGCACCCGGTAGTAGCGCAGCGCACAGGCTTCGCCCTGCTTCTGGTAGGTGAACGGCGGGCAGTGCGCGGCGCGGAACTGGGCTTCGTTTTCGTCGTCGCCCTTGAAGTACAGGCAGTCGTCGTCGATGATGGCGCAAAACAGCTCGTCGATGTAAATCCCCACGCCACCGAACATGCGCTTGCTGCGCACCGTGCCCAGCGGCGCCAGCACGTCGGCCAGATAGGCGAGAAAGTCAGGCGATACCATGGTCAGCTTCCGTCGATAAGGTTGGTCCGGGCTTTACTGCGCATGACGGATATCGTAGCGCGCAAAGTGCTGCCACGTGCCGTCCGGCTTGGCCGCTTCGATCACGAGGGTCCAGGATGCGGTGTCCGCATGGTAGCTCAGCGTGTCGTGGAACGGGGCGCTCGGGTACGGAAAGGTGAACTCGATGGTGTTGTCCTTGATGCTGCCCGTTGCGTGAGGGACCGAACCTCGGGCGCCGAAAATGTCCATCCAGTGCGCGATGACGGACTGGGACTTCTGGTCGTAACCGATGAAGACGCGCGCCTCGTACCTGGCCGGCAGCTGCACGTCCTTCATGTGCATTTCCGTGAACGTGCCGTTCAGGGTAGGCGTGGCGGCCATGTTGTACTGCACGGGCTTGCCCATGACGTCGCCCGTCATGACCCAGTTGCCATCCAGCGCTTGCAGCAGGGCGGGGCGGTTGTCGGGGGCGCGCGGCGCTTCGGCAGCGCGCACGCCTCCGGCTGCCAGCACGGTGAAAAACAGGAAGGTGGTGGAAATCCGCATCGGTAATGTCCAGGAATGGGCTGGTTGGAATGGTACGTCGTTCAGAAATCGATCTGGTGCAGACGATATGGCAAGATGAATGTTTTGGCAAACAGGATTTCCGCTCACGGCTGCTCCAGCCACTTGCGCGCCGTGGCGACGACCTGTTCGGACAGGCGGCGCGTGAGCGGGGTCTGGATGTCCCAGGCGTGCCACAGCAGCGGCACGTCCAGGCTGGCGCCGGGCGCCAGTTCGACCAGCGTGCCCGCGCGCAGGGCGGCATCGCATTGCAGCGTGGGCAGCATGCCGTAGGCGTAGCCTGCCTCCAGCAAGCGCACGAATCCTTCCGAACTCGATAGCGCATGGTGCGGGTAGCGCACCGGCTGGCCGAACTGGCGGCCAAAGAACTGGTCCAGCAGCGTGTCCTTGCGGTCGAACACCAGCGCCGGCGCCTGGCGCACCGCCTCCAGCGTAAAACCATCGGGGAACCAGCGCCGCGCGAACGCGGGCGCGGCCACGCACAGGTAGCGCATCGCGCCCAGCGGCGTGACGGTGGTGCCGGCCACCCGCGTGGCCTCGCTGGTGACGCAGGCGAACACGCGGCCTTCCCGCAACTGGCTCAGCGTGTGATCCTGGTCGTCGATGCGGATGCGCAGCAGGCAGGCATCGGACAGCAGCAGCGGCGCCACCGCCTCCTGCAGCCAGGTGGCGGCGCTGTCGGCGTTGACGGCGATGGCGATGTCGGGCCGCTCGTCCGGCTGGCCGGGGCGCTGCTTGAGGGCCGCTTCCAGCAGCCGCACCTGGCGGTAGTGGGCGATCAGGCGCTGGCCTGCCTCCGTCGCCTGAGGGGGCTGGGTGCGCACCACCAGCAGTTCGCCCGCATCGTTCTCCAGCAAGCGCAGGCGCTGCGACACGGCCGACTGCGTGATCGACAAGGCCACGGCCGCCTTGTCGAAACTGCCATGCTCGATCACGGCATCGAGGGCGGCCAGGCCGCGATAGTCCACTGCACTCATTAGTTTCTCTAATGTTTATCCAATATTATTAATTATACTTATCTGCAACCCGACCGTAAGCTGGCAGCCTGTTCAAGCAATGAAAAAGGAAGCAGCATGGAAGCGGCGGCATTTTTGAAGGGATTGGGACTGGGCGGCGGCCTGATCGTGGCGATCGGATCGCAGAACGCCTATTTGTTGCGGCAGGCGCTCAAGCGCGAGTTCGTGCTCAGCTGCATCGCGATTTGCGTCGTGTGCGACATGGCGCTGATCGCGGCCGGGGTAGCGGGCATGGGGCAGTTGATCAGCGGCGCGCCGGCCCTGCTGCTATGGCTGAAGATAGGTGGCGCCGCCTTCCTGCTGGCCTATGGTTGGCGTGCGGCCCGCTCCGCGCTGCGGCCGGCCGCGCTGGTGGCGGGCGACGCGGCCACGGTGTCCAGCCATGGCGCGGTGGTGGCGGCCATGCTGGCTTTCAGCCTGCTCAATCCCCACGTCTACCTCGACACGGTCATCCTGCTTGGCTCCATCGGTGGCCAGCAGGCGGGCAATGGCCGGCTGTATTTCGCTGCCGGCGCGATGGCGGCCTCGCTGGCCTGGTTCAGTGGATTGGGATTCGGTGCGCGCTACCTGGCCCCC
>JAZJZQ010000549.1:0-4846 GCA_040389625.1 Pseudomonadota bacterium
TTGGCCGCCAGCGTATCGTTGAACAGCACCACGTCCTGGCTCACCAGCGCGATCTGCTGGCGCAGCGCGGCCAGCCGGTAGTCGCGCAAGTCCACGCCGTCGAGTGTGATGCGGCCGCCGCTCACGTCGTAGAAACGGGGCAGCAGGCCGGCCAGCGTGGTCTTGCCGCTGCCCGAGCTGCCCACCAGGGCCACCGTCTCGCCGGCGGCGATGTCGAGCGAGACGCCGTCCAGCGCGGGGCGCGCTTCGGCGTCGTCGGCGCGGTAGTGGAAGCTGACCTGTTCCAGCGCCAGCCGGCCGGCCGCCCGTTCGATGGCGCGGCTGCCGTCGTCCGGTTCGGCCGGCGTGTCGATCAGGCCGAACACGGATTCGGCCGCCGCCAGGCCGCGCTGCATCGGCTCGTTAATCTTGGTCAGGTTCTTGATGGGCGACTGCATGGCCATCAAGGATCCCATGAAGGCGACGAAGGCGCCCGGTGACAGGGCGCCGGCCTGGGCCCGCAGCAGCGCGAAGTAGATCACCGACGACAGCGTGATCCCCACCAGCAGCATGATGGCGCCCGAGTTCATGGCGGCCGTGGAGGCGTGCTTGACGGCCAGCTGGCGGTTGAGCTTGACGACGCGGTCGAAGCGGCGCTGCTCGTAGTCCTGGCCGCCGAAGATCTTGACCACGCGCTGGCCGCTGATGCTTTCGTCGAGCACATTGGTCAGCTCGCCCATGGCGTGCTGGGCGCTCTGGCTCAGGTGGCGCATGCGGCGTCCGGCGAAGGTGACGATGATGGCCACCAGCGGCAGCAGGCCCAGGCAGAACACGGCCAGCTGCCAGTCGATGCTGAACAGCGACACCAGGTAGCCCACCGTGGCCACCGAGTCGCGCACGGCCACGTTGATCACGTTCAGGCCGGCCTGGGCCACCTGGCTGGCGTCGAACGCCACGCGCGACAGGGTGGTGCCGGTGGAGCTGCCGTCGAAATAGCGGTTGGGCAGGCGCAGGATGCGGGCGAACATGGTTTCGCGCAGGTTGGCCTGGACCCGGCTCGAGAGCCAGGCGGCGCCGTAGTCGCCGGAAAAACTGGCCAGCATGCGCACCACGGCCAGGCTGACGATGATGGCGGGGATGGTCCACAGGGCGGCGCGGGCCGGGTCGTGCGGCAGCAGCATGCCCAGCAGATGCTGCACGGCGCCCAGCAGGCCGGTGGCCGGGCCGGCGCTGCGCGTCAGGCTGCTGGCCGGGGCCAGCGCGTCGACCACGTTCTGCAGCTGGCGTATCAGCAGCACGTCGGTGGCCGAGGCGATGCCGACGGCCGTCAGGGTGGCGGCGGCGATCCAGGCATAGGGGCGAAATTGCTGCAGCAGGCGTAAATAGAGGAGGCGGCTGTTCACTATGGTGGGCAATGGTCGGGGAAGGCTGCATTGTACCCGCAATGCGGGTGGCGCCTGGCCGGCACGGCCGCCGGCGGCTGTTGTTCAAATGAAACGCTTTGCGTGCCGGAAATCAATTTTCTTGCGCCACAACGGGCGTGCCGAATCGGCCTGCCGTTAGACTGGTAGCGTCCCCGGCGCGCAGGCACGGCGCGCCGGGGCCATCCCGTGCAGGCTGTTGCAACGACAACGGAGGCTAGATGAAAGCACAGATACAGTGGGCGGCCGCAACGCTGCTGCTGGCCGCCATGGCGGCGCCGGCGCAGGCGGAGCTGGTCATCATCGTCAACCCGCAAAACCCCGCCACCCGCATGTTCCCCTCGCAGGCGGCCCAGTTCTTCCTGGGCGGATCGGTGCTGTTTACGCCGATCGAGCAAGCCGAGAATTCCCCCATCCGGGCCGAGTTCGACAAGAAGGTGCTGGAAAAGACGCCGGCCCAGGTGGAAGCCATCTGGTCCAAGATCGTCTTCACGGCCAAGGGCAAGCCGCCCAAGGAGTGCAAGTCCAGCGCCGAAGTGAAGAAGGCGGTGGCCGAGAATGTGAACGCCATCGGCTACATTGAAAAAGCGGCCGTCGATGACAGCGTCAAGGTCATTGCCACGGTACCCTGAACCGCCCCGTCCTGAACTGGAGACTGCTCGATGAAAAAAACTATCATGGCCTGGGCGATCGCGTTGCTGGCATCCGGCAGCGCCGCCGCCATCGACCTCAGCGACGACGGTTCGCTGAAACTGACCGGCTTCTACAACCTGACCGGCGCCAAGGTGCTGAGCGGATCGGCCCAGGGCAGCAGCGCGCCCTGGACTTACCAGCAATGGAACTGCCCGTGCACGGTGCAGAACTGGGAATATGCGGCCGTCTACGAGCGCAGCGAAGGCTGGCAGTTCGACCGCGAATCGCTGGTGGGCTTCCAGCTGAAGAAGGAATTCTCGCCCACCCTGTCGGCCACGGCCCAGGTGCTGGTGCGGGCCAACAATCCCAACCGCGGCTCGCGTCCCACGCTGGACTGGGCCTACCTGACGTGGCAGCCGTCGGCCGACTCGGCCTGGACGGTGCAGGCCGGCCAGTTCCGCATCCCGCTCTACTACTACAGCGACTACCTGTACATCGGCTACGCCTATCCGTGGGTGCGGCCGGCGCCGGACGTGTACGGCTGGCCGATCTACGCCTACCAGGGGGCGAACGTCACCTACCGCACCCAGCTGGGCGCGACCGACTGGGCCGGCACCTTCCACGTGTGGGGCGGCGGCTACACCCAGCACAACGACGCCTACGACACGCTGATCTACTACACCACGCCCACCCATGAATCGTGGAAGGACATGGTGGGCGGCTACGTGTCGGCCAACAACGGCGTGTTCGACGTGCGCGGCATGATGATGTGGTACAAGGACACCACCTGGCAGGACGCGCCCGGCGGCGGGCGCACCACCCTGATCGACGGCGAAAGCACGCGCATCATGGGCATCTCGGCCAATATGGACTACAAGGACTGGCTGGTGAAGTCCGAGCTGGACCGCTACGAGCAGACCGACGCCGCCAAGGGCATCAACAACATCTACAAGTACGCGCTGATCGGCGTGGGCTACCAGTATGGCGCCTGGACCCCCATGTACACCTTCTCGCGCTACACCACGGTGACCGAGCCTATCGAGGCGCGCAACACCCAGTACCTGTCGCTGCGCTGGGACTTCCGCAAGAACATGGCCCTCAAGGCCCAGTACGACGTGAGCAAGGACAAGTCGCACTACCCCTATCCCTTCTTCGGCGATTCCAGGCTGCTGTCCCTTTCGCTGCAAGGCCTGTTCTAGCGCGCCGCAGCACAGGCGCACGCCGCACGCCGCACGTTCCGCCCGGAGCGTGCGGCGTTTTTCGTCTTGCTTGCAAGTCTATGCCGCCTGCCTATGATGGAAGATGACTCTGGCGCGCGGCAGGTTCCGACACGGTTGCCGGTACGTTGGCGTACGCACATGGGCGGCGCGCGGGCAGTGATTTGGCCCGCAGCAACAATCCGGCAGTTGGACGAGACGAAGCGGAGGTGCGGAATGAATACAGTAACGACGGGCGCGGTCGACAACCTGCGCGCCAGCCTCAGGGGGCAATTGCTGCAGCCGGCCGATGCCGGCTACGACGCGGCCCGGACCATCTGGAATGCGATGATAGACCGCCGACCGGCCTACATCGTGCGCTGCGCCGGCGCGGCCGACGTGATGGCGGCCGTGGCCTTCGCCCGCGACAACGGGCTGCGGCTGGCCGTGCGCGGCGGCGGCCACAATATCGCCGGCAGCGCCCTGTGCGACGACGGGCTGGTGATCGACCTGTCGGCCATGCGCGCGGTGCGCGTCGATCCCTTGCAGCGGCGGGCCTGGGTGCAAGGGGGCGCCACGCTGGGCGACTTCGACCATGAGGCGCAGGCCTTCGGCCTGGCCACGCCGCTGGGCATCAACTCCACCACGGGCGTGGCGGGGTTGACACTGGGCGGCGGCTTCGGCTGGCTCAGCCGCACACGGGGGCTGGCTGTCGACAACCTGCTGGCGGCCGACATCGTCACGGCCGACGGCCATTTGCTGCACGTGAATGCCTCCGACCATCCCGACCTGTTCTGGGCCATCCGCGGCGGCGGCGGCAATTTCGGCGTGGTGACCCATTTCGAATTCCTGCTCCATCCGGTGGGGCCGCAAGTGAGCGCCGGCCTGATCGTGTTCCCCCACAGCCAGGCCAAGAGCGTGCTGACCCAGTACCGCGATTTCGTCAACCGCATGCCGGAGGAGTTGACGGTGTGGGCCGTGCTGCGCAAGGCGCCGCCGCTGCCGTTCCTGCCCGCCGCGGTGCACGGCACCGACATCGTGGCGCTGGCCGTGTTCTCGCCGCTGGCGCTGGCCGAGTTGCAGGATGCTATCAGCCTGATGCGCGGCTTCGGCCAGCCGCTGGGCGAGCACCTGGGCGCCATGCCGTACACGGCGTGGCAGCAGATGTTCGACCCGCTGCTGGCGCCGGGCGCCCGCAATTACTGGAAGTCGCACAATTTCACGCAGCTGGGCGACGAGGCCGTCGACACCGTGGTGCGCTACGCGGGCAACCTGCCGTCGCCCCAGTGCGAGATCTTCCTCGGTTTGCTGGGCGGCAAAGCCAGCGCACCGGCGCCCGATGCGACGGCCTATCCGCACCGCGACGCGCTGTATGCGATGAACGTGCACACGCGCTGGGACAATCCGGCCGAGGACACGCCCTGCATTTCGTGGGCGCGCGAATTTTTCCGCGCCTCGGCGCCGTATGCGTCGGGCAGCGTCTACGTCAACTTCCTGACCCAGGACGAGGGCGAGCGCATCGTCGAAGCCTACGGCCCCAACTTCGCGCGGCTGGCCAGCATCAAGGCCCAGTACGATCCGGATAATCTGTTCCGCAACAACCAGAACATCCGGCCG
>JAZJZQ010000550.1:0-13405 GCA_040389625.1 Pseudomonadota bacterium
GTGCGCCAGCAGCGGCTGCGCCAGTTCCTGCTGGGGCGCCTGCTGGCGCGCATGGCGCTGGGCCGCATGCTGGCCATGGCGCCGCACGAGATCGTGCTCGACGACGTGCCGGGCCGCGCGCCGCGCATGGTGCCGCCGGCCAGCGGCCAGCGGGTGCCGTTCTTCAGCATTTCGCACAGCGGCGACTGGATCGCCTGCGCGGCCAGCGCGGAATCGGCGCTGGGGCTCGATATCGAAGTCATGGACGCCGGCCGCGATCTGGCGGCCCTGGCGCGCCAGGCGTTCGACGATGCCGCCTGCGAGCGGCTGCAGGCCACGCCGTTGCCGGCGCGGGTGCCGCTGTTCTACCGCATGTGGAGCGAGCACGAGGCGCGTTTCAAGCTGGCGCACCCGATCGCGGCAGCCGCGCCGAGCTGCGTCGCCTTGCCCCATCCCGTCCTGTCGATCGTGTTGTGCAGCGCGCTGCCGCTGGCCGTGGTGCCGCGGCTCGAACCGGTCATCCTCGGCTGAGGCGTCTTACTGCCATAGCCAGTTCCACAGTCCCGGCAGGGGCGGCTTGCTGTCGGCGTTGCGTACCGTGCTGGCCAGCGCGGCCCGTTCCAGCGCGGCCCGTTCGTCATAGAACGGCTTGGCGGCCAGCGGAATATCGAGTTCGCGCGCCACCTCCAGCAGGATTTCCATGTATTCCTCGATATGGCCCGCCGTGTAGGTGTTGACGTCGTGGAAGGTGACCACGACCGGCGTGGCGCCGTCCACGGCGGGCATGGTGCCGGCGGCCCAGCGCTCGCGCGTGGCGCGCAGGTGGGTCAGCATGTTGGAGCGTTTGTGCCAGCTGAAGTTGATGCCGTAGATCTTGCCGTCGTTGGCATTGAGGTCGGTCAGCAGCATCTGCATGCCGTGCCGGTGGTAGGCGGCCAGCGTGTCGGCGTCGTAGGCCCAGAACGGCGGGCGCACCAGCGATGGCGCGATGCCGGTCACGCCGGTCAGGTCGTCCACGCCCCGCTGCAGCGATTCCTCCAGGCTGGCCTGGCTCATGAAGCGGTGGTTGGCGTGGAACAGGGTGGCGCTGTGCAGGGCCACCAGGTGGCCGTCGTCGTATTCACGGCGGATCAGCCCGCGCCCCACCTCGGTGCCGCCGCCATGCCAGGCCCGGGTCTGGGTGAAGAACACGGCCTTGATGCCGTCCTGGTAGGGGTTGTGGGCCAGCGCCTCGAGGATGCGCACGGTGGGGTTGTCGCTGGCGGCGGCGGCCGGGCCGTCGTCGAAGGTGAGCAGGAAGCGCATCGGCGCCGGGCCGGCATGCACGGCCGCCGCCGGCGCCACCATGCCGCCGTCGTCCGCCAGCGCGTGGCCGGCCGGCGCCATCCACAGTGGCAGCGAGAGCAGGGTGGTGCGCAGCAGGTGCGCGGCCAGGCGGGAGGCGGAACGTATGGACACGATGGAAGACGGCAAAACTGGAAGAGTGCGGCATTGTAACGTTTTTGGGCCAAATTGACTTGCGCGCCGTATCACAAGGGGCGGCAGGCGGCGGCCGCGAATGAAAAAATCCAGTTTGCGAATTCTGCAACTAATTGCCTATCAGGAATTATAATGATGGTCTGTCCTGTCATTTCATGTAATTTCATACACAGTTTTAGACACAGCCTATGAGCGCAAATCTTGATGCAATAACCGCCGTCACCGATCCCCATGTTCCGGAGACGGCATTCGGCAAGTGGTTCTTGCGCAGCAATACCTGGACCGTGCATGTGCTGGAGCGGGCGCTGGCCGATCTGCTGCGGCTGATGCCGGAGCCGGCCCGCAGCTATCCGGTGGTGGCCGACGTGGGCTGCGGCTACGGCCGTTCGCTGTACAAGCTGCAGCAGCGCTTTGCGCCGCAGCGGCTGATCGCCATGGATATCGATCCCGAGATGCTGGCGGCGGCGGCGCAGGAGGCGCGGGCGCTGAACATCGAGGCCGACTATGTGTGCTGCTCCAGCTCCAACATCAAGCTGGAGGACAACTCGGTGGACCTGCTGTTCTGCCACCAGACCTTCCACCACCTGATCGACCAGGAACGGGCGATCGCGGAATTTTTCCGTGTGCTCAAGCCGGGCGGGGTGCTGCTGTTTGCCGAATCGACGCGGCGCTACATCCATTCCTGGATCATCCGCCTGCTGTTCCGCCATCCGATGGAGGTGCAGAAGACGGCGCCGGAATACCTGGCCATGGTGCGCGCGGCCGGTTTCGCGGTGCCCGACAGCGCCGTGTCCTATCCCTTCCTGTGGTGGAGCCGCGAAGACCTGGGCATGCTCGAGACGGTACTGCGCATCAAGCCGCCCGCCGTGCGCGAGGAAACGCTGATCAACCTGGTGGCGCGCAAGCCCTGAGGCGCGGCGCCGGGACGAAAAAAAAGCCGGCACGCAGCCGGCTTTGCGATCAGGCGAACCTGAGGGGTATCAGAACTTGACGCGCACGCCGAACGACAGCAGGTCGGCCTTGACGCTGTCGCCGCCTTCCTTGGCGACCTTGCCGAAGTTTTCATATTCGGCGACGAAGCTGATCTTCTTGTCCAGCGCGAACGAAGCGCCGACGCCGATCATAGGGGTGGTCTGGTTGTTGGTGGTGCTGTCGGACAGGCCTGGACCCCAAGCGCCGATCTTGGTGTGGTTGAACGCCACGCCAGCTTTGCCGAACAGGGCGAACTGTTCGCCCAGCGGCAGGGTGCCGGTGGCGGCCACGTAGATCGATTCCGGCTTGGACGATACGCCGTAGCCGTAGGCCGTTTCTTCCACTTTGCGGAAAGCGACGTAGCCGCCTTCGATACCGACGTTGCGGGTGAAGTCGTAGCCGCCGTACAGTTTGAAGCCGGTGGTGTTTTCTTTGGTCGAAGCGCTGTCGACGGAGAGTTTCTGCTCGGCGCGGCCTACGTTGGCGCCGAAGTAGGCGTTGTCAGCCTGGGCGGCCAGTGGTGCTGCCAGAGCGGCGATCGCGGCGATGATGATGCGGTGTTTCATGCTTATGTCCTTAATTAGTAGGCCGTCCAGTATCGGGGGCGTGCGCTGGTCGCGTCGGCCTCTTGCTGTACGGCAATAATAATTTTACTGTTCGGTTACAAAGACTGCAATAGTTATTTTTGCCTAATGCAACTTTATTTCCTGATATGAATCATTAATCATGGCCCCGTCCTGATCCCTGCCGCCGGTGGCGGCGCTATTCGATCCTCACCGCCGTTGCGGCGCCCTGGCGACTGCTGTATGTTCTCTATCCATTGCCATCCACACCGTCCGATATGAGCCAAGCCAACCAGTTTTCCCTGCTGTCGCAGCGCCGCTTCGCCCCGTTCTTCTGGACCCAGTTCCTGGGCGCGTTCAACGACAACCTGTTCAAGACGGCGCTGATGGTGATCCTCACCTACGATGCGCTGAGCTGGACCACGCTCAAGCCCTCGCTGCTGACCAACCTGATACCGGGCCTGTTCATCCTGCCCTACGTGCTGCTGTCGGCCACGGCCGGGCAGATGGCCGACAAGTTCGAAAAATCGGGCCTGACCCGCTTCGTCAAATGGCTGGAACTGGGCATCATGTGCGTGGCCGGCATCGGCTGGATGCAGCACATCCTGTGGCTGCTGATCGCGGCCGTGGTGGGCATGGGCATCCACTCCACGCTGTTTGGCCCCGTCAAATACGCCTACCTGCCGCAGCACCTGAAGACGGAAGAACTGATCGGCGGTAACGGCGTGACGGAGATGGGCACCTTTGTCGGCATCCTGCTGGGCGAAGTGCTGGGCGCCGTGCTGGTGATGCAAAAGCCGGCCGGCCTGCTGCTCACGGCCGGCGGCACCATCCTCACGGCCGTGCTGGGACTGATCGCCAGCTACCGCATCCCGCACACGCCGGCGGCCGACGCCACGCTGCGCGTGAGCCCCAATCCGCTGGCCGAATCGGTGCGCAACATCGGCTTTTCGCGCAAGAACCGGGTGGTGTTCCTGTCCATGTTGGGCAACTCGTGGTTCTGGTTCTACGGTGCTTTGGTGCTGGCCCAGTTCCCCGTGTACGCCAAGGATTACCTGCACGGCGACCACAACGTGTTCGTGCTGCTGCTGACCATTTTCTCGCTGGGGGTGGGCGCCGGCTCGCTGCTGTGCGAACGGCTGTCGGGGCGCAAGGTGGAACTGGGGCTGGTGCCGTTCGGCTCCATCGGCCTGACCCTGTTCGGCATCGACCTGTATCTGGCCAGCGTGGGCTTTACCGCCAGCGGCGGCCAGGTGGCCGCTGCCATCGTGGCGCAGGGCGGGGCGCGGCTGGGGGCGTTCGACTGGCTGGCGCTGCATGGCACGCTGCGTATCCTGGCCGACGTGCTGATGATAGGCATGTTCGGCGGCTTCTTCATCGTGCCCCTGTTCGCGCTGATCCAGGTACGCTGCGAGCCGGGCCACCTGTCGCGCACCATCGCCGGCATGAACATCCTGAACGCGCTGTTCATGGTGGCGGCGGCCGGCGTGGCCATCGTGCTGCTGGGGCAGGGGTTGACGATACCGGAACTGTTTTTGGCCACGGCGCTGATGAACGCGCTGGTGGCCGTCTACATCTTCTCGCTGGTGCCGGAATTCCTGATGCGCTTCCTGGCCTGGCTGTTGATTCATACCGTACACCGGGTCAAGTGCATCAATGCCGACCGTATTCCGGTGGAGGGGGCGGCGGTGCTGGTGTGTAACCACGTGAGCTACGTGGACGCCATCGTGATCGGCGCGGCCAGTCCGCGCCCGATCCGCTTCGTGATGGACCACCGCATCTTCAAGCTGCCGCTGCTGGGCTGGATCTTCCGCACGGCGCGCGCCATCCCCATCGCGCCGGCCAAGGAAGACCCGTGGCTGATGGAGAAGGCCTATGTGGACATCGCCCAGGCGCTGCACGAGGGCGACCTGGTGTGCATTTTCCCGGAAGGTAAGCTGACTACAACGGGCGAAATGAACGAATTCAAGGGCGGCATCGCCAAGATCGTGGCCCGTTCCCAGGTGCCCGTGATCCCCATGGCGCTGCGCGGCCTGTGGGGCCACTTGCTGAGCCGGGGCGCCGAGAACGTGCTGGAGCGCACCTTCCGCAAGGGCCTGCGTTCGCGCCTGGCGCTGGCCGTGGGCCAGCCCGTGGCGCCGCCCGACGCCACGCCCGAATACCTGTACCAGCAGGTGCGCGAGCTGCGCGGCGGCTGGAAGTAAGCGACCCGCCGTCCCCATTCCCATTCGCGCCAGCAGGCCCGCCGAACCGTCCCGGTTCCGCGGGCCTGTTTATTTCCGTGACATATGCCGTTACAAATTGTTTCTTGACGTTATTAGAATGATCGTTCATTCTATCAATCAGTTTCATTATCGGATTGGAAAATAACAATGGAAACCTTGCTTTCCCAGCGTGCGCGCCGCCGTGCCGGCGCCATCTTTGTGCTTTGCTCGAGCGGCCTGCTGGCTGCTTGCTCCCCATCCACGGCCGTAGCACCTCATGCGCAGGTGGCGGAAGTGGGCGTCTTTACCGTCACGCCCCAGGCGTTGCCGATCACGACCGAACTGCCGGGCCGCACCGCCGCCTTCCAGGTGGCCGAGGTGCGGCCGCAGGTGAGCGGCATCGTCCAGCAGCGCCGCTTTGTCGAGGGTGCGGACGTGGCGGCCGGCGCCGCCCTGTACCAGATCGACGCGGCCAGCTACCAGGCGGCTTACAATTCGGCCAAGGCGGCACTGGCCAAGGCCCGCGCCAACCTGCTCACCAGCGGCCCGAAAGCGGCACGCTACAAGGAGCTTGTGCAGATCGAGGGCGTGAGCCGCCAGGAGCTCGATGACGCCGTGGCCGCCAACGAACAGGCCAAGGCTGAAGTGGAATCGGCCAGCGCCGCCGTCGAGGCGGCCGCCATCAACCTCAAATACACGCGGGTGGAAGCGCCCATCGGCGGCCGCATCGGCCGCTCTAGCGTGACCCCGGGCGCGCTGGTGACGGCCGGCCAGGCCGCCGCGCTCACCACCGTGCAGCAGCTCGATCCGATCTATGTGGACGTCACCCAGACCAGCACCGAGATGCTGCGTCTGAAGCGCGCGCTCGAATCGGGCAGCCTGAAACAGTCGGGCGGCCAGGCCAGGGTGAGCCTGATCCTGGCCGACGGCAGCAAGTACGCGCAAGCGGGCAAGCTGCAGTTTGCCGACGCCAGCGTCGATCCCGGCACCGGCAACGTCACCTTGCGCGCGCTGTTCCCCAATCCGAAACACGATCTGCTGCCCGGCATGTTCGTGCGCGCCGTGCTGGAAAACGGCGTGGACGAACAGGCCATCGCCGTGCCGCAGCAGGGCGTGACGCGCAATCCCAAGGGCGAGGCGACGGCGCTGGTGCTCAACCGCGACAACAAGGTCGAGCAGCGCATCCTCGTCACCGGCGGCACCGTCGGCGACAAGTGGCTGGTCACTTCCGGCCTGGCCGCGGGCGACCGTGTGATCGTGGAAGGCGTGCAGAAGGTCAAGCCGGGCGCCCCTGCCACGGTGGCTGCCACCGCCACCACCACCGCCACGCCGGCCGCCGTCGCCGCCGGCGGCGCCATGCCGGCCAACGCCAAGAGCGCCCACTAATCCAGGAGAAAAGTAATGGCACGATTTTTCATCGACCGCCCCATCTTTGCCTGGGTGGTGGCGATCGTCATCATGCTGGCGGGCGTGCTGGCGATACACGGGCTGCCCGTTTCGCAGTACCCAAGCATCGCGCCGCCTTCCATTTCCATCACCGGCTCCTATCCCGGCGCTTCGGCCCGCACGGTGGAAGACGCGGTCACCCAGGTGATCGAGCAGAAGATGAAGGGCATCGACGGCTTGCGCTACATGTCCTCGTCGAGCGACGCCACGGGCGGCATCAGCATCACGCTGACCTTTCAGAACGGCACCAGCCCCGACATCGCGCAGGTGCAGGTGCAGAACAAGCTGCAGCTGGCCACGCCGCTGCTGCCGGCCGCCGTCACCCAGCAGGGCCTGGTGGTATCCAAGTCCACCAAGAACTTCCTGATGGTGCTGGGCTTTATTTCCGAGGACGGCAGCATGAAGCAGGCCGACCTGGGCGACTACGTGGCCGCCAACGTGATCGATCCACTGAGCCGGGTGCAGGGCGTGGGCGACGTGACGCTGTTCGGTTCCCAATATGCCATGCGCATCTGGCTCGACCCGGCCAAGCTGCAAAGCTACCAGCTGACGCCGGCCGACGTGAGCGCGGCCATCACGGCGCAGAACACGGAAGTGTCGGCCGGTGAACTGGGCGGCGCGCCCGCCATGCCGGGCCAGCAGCTGAACGCCACCGTGACGGCGCAAAGCCGCCTGCAGACGCCGGAGCAGTTCGGCGCCATCCTGCTCAAAACGTCCGCCAGCGGCGCCACCGTGCGCCTGCGCGACGTGGCCCGCATGGAGCTGGGCAGCGAGAGCTACAACACCGTGGCCCGCTACAACGGCCATGCCGCCACCGGCGTGGCGATCAAGCTGGCCACGGGCGCCAACGCGCTCGACACGGCGGCCGCCGTCAAGCACAAGGTCGACGTGATGGGCAAGCAGTTCCCGGCCGGGATGAAGGCCGTGGTGGCCTATGACACCACGCCCTTCGTCACGCTGTCGATCGAGGAAGTGGTCAAGACGCTGGCCGAGGCCATCGTGCTGGTGTTCCTCGTCATGTACCTGTTCCTGCAGAACGTGCGCGCCACGCTAATCCCCACCATGGCCGTGCCGGTGGTGCTGCTGGGGACCTTCGGCGTGCTGTCCGCGCTGGGCTACTCGATCAACACGCTGACCATGTTCGCCATGGTGCTGGCCATCGGCCTGCTGGTGGACGATGCCATCGTGGTAGTGGAGAACGTGGAACGGGTGATGACGGAAGAGGGCCTGTCGCCGAAAGAGGCGACCCGCAAGTCCATGGGACAGATCACGGGCGCCCTGGTGGGCATTGCCCTGGTGCTGTCGGCCGTGTTCGTGCCCATGGCCTTCTTTGGCGGCTCCACCGGCGTGATCTACCGCCAGTTTGCCGTCACCATCGTGTCGGCCATGGTGCTGTCGGTGGTGGTGGCCATGGTGTTCACGCCGGCCCTGTGCGCCACCTTCCTCAAGCCTGTGGCCAAGGGACACCACGCCATCAACACCGGCTTCTTCGGCTGGTTCAACCGCAGCTTCGAGCGCGGCAGCAGCCGCTATCAGGGCTGGGTCGGCGCTATCCTGCGCCGCGGTGGCCGTTCGATGGCGCTGTATGGCGTGCTGCTGGTGGTGCTGGCGCTGGCCTTCATGCGTCTGCCTACCTCCTTCCTGCCGGCGGAAGACCAGGGCGTGCTGTTCGCCCAGGTGCAGCTGCCCACCGGCGCCACCCAGCAGCGCACGCTGAAGGTGATCGAGCAGGTCGAGCAGCACTTCATGGTCGATGAAAAGGATGCCGTGCAGTCGATCTTCACGGTGGCCGGCTTCAGCTTCGGCGGCAACGGCCAGAACACCGGTATCGCTTTCGTGCGCCTGAAGGACTGGGAAGAGCGCAAGGGCGCCGCCCTGCGCGCGCCGGCCGTGGTGGGCCGCGCGATGGGCGCCTTCTCCCGCATCAAGGACGCGATGGTGTTCGCCTTCGCGCCGCCGGCCGTGCTGGAGCTGGGTAACGCCAGCGGCTTCGACCTGCAGCTGCAGGACCAGGGCGGCGTGGGCCACGATGCCCTGATGGCGGCCCGCAACCAGTTGCTGGGCATGGCGGCCAAGAATCCGCTGCTGGTGGGCGTGCGTCCCAACGGGCAGGAAGATACGCCGCAGTACAAGATCACGATCGACCAGCAGCAGGCCACCGCGCTGGGCCTGGCCATCGCCGATGTCAACAAGGTACTCAGCACGGCCTGGGGCGGCTCCTACGTGAACGACTTCGTCGACCGTGGCCGCGTCAAGAAGGTGTACATGCAAGGCCAGGCCGATGCGCGCATGGCGCCGGAAGACCTGGGCAAGTGGTTCGTGCGTAACGTCGCCGGCGAGATGGTGCCGTTCTCCGCCTTTGCCAGCGGGCGCTGGATCTACGCCTCGCCGCGCCTGGAACGCTACAACGGCATGCCGTCCGTCGAAGTGCTGGGCATGCCGGCGCCGGGGCAGAGTTCCGGCGTGGCCATGGCCGAGATGGAAAAGATGGCGGCCCAGCTGCCGCCCGGCATAGGCATCGAGTGGACCGGCCTGTCGACCGAGGAGCGCGACTCCGGCGCACAGACTCCGGCCCTGTACTCGATCTCGATCCTGATCGTGTTCCTGTGCCTGGCCGCCCTGTATGAAAGCTGGTCGGTGCCGTTCTCGGTGCTGCTGGTGGTGCCGCTGGGCGTGATCGGCGCCGTGCTGGGCACATGGGCCTTCCATCTGTCGAATGACGTGTACTTCCAGGTCGGCCTGCTGACCGTGGTGGGCCTGGCGGCCAAGAACGCGATCCTGATCGTGGAATTTGCCAAGGAGCTGCAGGAGCAGGGCGTGCCGCTGCACCAGGCCACGCTGCAGGCGGTGCGTCTGCGCCTGCGCCCCATCCTGATGACGTCGATCGCCTTCGGCCTGGGCGTGTTGCCGCTGGCTGTGGCCAGCGGTGCCGGCTCGGGCAGCCAGAACGCCATCGGCGTGGGCGTGCTGGGCGGGATGCTGTCGGCCACCTTCCTCGGCATCTTTTTCGTGCCGCTGTTCTTCGTGCTGGTGCGCGGCCTGTTCGCCGCCCGGCACGGGGCAGCGGCTCCAACCGCACTTGCGGAGCAAAGCAAATGAACAAGACATTGATTTCCATCGCCGCGGCGATCCTGCTGTCCGGCTGCAGCCTGGCGCCCGTGTACCAGCAGCCGCCGGCGCCGGTGGCGCAAGCCTGGCCGTCCGGCGACGCCTACAAACCGGCGCCTGTGTCGCCCGATGCGCAGGCTGCGGCCGACATCGCCTGGCGCGACTACTTCACTGACGTACGCCTGCGCCAGGTGATCGGGCTGGCGCTGGCCAACAACCGCGACCTGCGGGTGGCGGCCCTCAATATCGAGAAGGCGCGCGCCCAGTACGGCGTGACCAGCGCGGCGCAGCTGCCGTCCGTGTCGGCCTCGGTAAGCCAGAACGCCTCGCGCACGCCGGCCAACATGCGGCCCGACGGCGAGGCCGCCATCGGCCGCCAGTACAGCGGCGGCCTGGCCGTATCGTCGTATGAACTGGACTTTTTCGGCAAGGTGCGCAACCTGTCCGAAGCGGGCCTGCAAAGCTACCTGGGCACGGAGGAGGCGCGGCGCGCCGCCCAAATCAGCCTGGTGGCGGAAGTGGCCAACAGCTACCTGACGCTGGTCGCCGACCAGCAGCGCCTGGCGCTGGCCGCCGATACGCTCAAGAGCCAGCAGATCAGCTTTGAACTGAGCCAGCGTCGCTTTGCCGCCGGCGCCACCTCCGGCGTCGACATGTACGAGGCGCAAAGCAGCGTGGAAGCGGCCCGCAACGACATGGCCGTCTACACGGCGCAGGTGGCGCAGGACCGCAACGCGCTGACGCTGCTGGTGGGCAGCGCCGTACCGGACGCCTTGCTGCCGCAAGGCGAACTGGAGGCCGTGACGCAGACGGCCAGCCTGCCTGCCGGTCTGCCGTCCGACTTGCTGCAGCGCCGGCCCGACGTGCTGCAGGCGGAGCGTGCGCTGCGCGCCGCCAACGCCAACATCGGCGCGGCGCGCGCCGCCTTCTTCCCCAGCATTTCGCTGACGGCGTCGGCCGGCAGTGCCAGCGGCGACCTGGCGGGCCTGTTCAAGGGCGGCTCGTCCGCCTGGAGCTTCATGCCGCAGATCCGTCTGCCGATCTTCGACGGCGGCGCCAACCGCGCCAATCTCGACATCGCCAAGGCGGACCGCGACATCGCAGTGGCGAAGTACGACAAGGCGATCCAGAGCGCCTTCCGCGAAGTGGCCGACGCGCTGGCCGTGCGCGGCACGCTGGACGAACGGCTGGCGTCGCAGCAGGCCCTGGCCGAGGCGTCGGACAAGAGCTTCCGCATCCACGAGGCGCGTTACCGCAAGGGCGCCGAGTCCTACCTGAACGCGCTGGTGTCGCAGCGCGCGCTGTACGCGGCCCAGCAAAGCCTGATCACGGCGCGCCTGGCCAAGGCCGGCAACGCCGTCACGCTGTACAAGGTGCTGGGCGGCGGCTGGCAGGAAGAGGGTACGGTGGCGGCGGCCGGCGGCACGGCGCAGTGAAATTGACAAACGCCGCCGCCTTGTCCACAGTATCGGTTGGACCAGACATTACGGAAGTACCCATGCGCATCACTGAAAAACGACACGCCGACCCGGAACGGGCGCTGAGCCGCCGCAGGCAGGTGCTCGACGCCGCGGCCACCTGTTTCAGCCGCAGCGGTTTTCACGGCGCCAGCATGGCCGAGATTTCGAAGGCGGCGGGCATGAGCGCTGGCCATATCTACAACTACTTCGACGGCAAGGACGCCATCATCGCCGCCTTTGTACAAGAAGAGGTCGAACGTGTCGCGCTGCTGTTGCGCGACCTGGAACAGAAAGATGATCCGCTGCAGGCCATCGTCGACGAGATCGACACTTCCGTCAACGAGCATATGGCGCCGGGGTTCTGGACGCTCAAGCTGGAAATCTTCGCCGAGGCGTCGCGCAATCCCAAGGTGGCGGCCGTGCTGGTACAGGCCGACCTGTGCATGCGCCAGCAATTCCGCGCCATCATCAAGGCCGGCCGCGAACAGCATGGGCTGGCGGCAGACGACGCCACGCTCGATGGCCGCCTGGAAGCGACCATCGCGCTGTTCCATGGGCTGGCGCTGCGCGCACTGCACCATCCGGAGCTGGACAAGGTGGCGCTCACGGGCGCCTACCGTGTCGCCCTGGGCGCGTTGCTGCTGTCCTGATCCATCCGCATTCCGATTCCAACGCCAGCAAGGAGGCTGCATGACATCCTACGTATTCCCCGCCCACGAGATCGTCGGCCTGCCGGTGGCAGGTACGGAACAGCGCTTCCCCGTGCGGCGCGTCTACTGCGTGGGCCGCAACTACGCCGCGCATGCGCGCGAGATGGGCTTCGATCCCGAGCGCGAGCCGCCGTTCTTCTTCTGCAAGCCGAGCGACGCGCAGGCCGTGGTGCCGGTCGCGCCGGGGCAGGTGCTGGAACTGCCGTATCCGCCGGCCACGGCCAACCTGCACTACGAGTGCGAGCTGGTAGTGGCGCTGGGCAGCGGCGGTCGCAACATCGCCGTGGAGGATGCGGCACGCCACATCTTCGGTTACGCCGTGGGCCTGGACATGACGCGGCGCGACCTGCAGTTCAAGATGCGCGACGCCGGCCGTCCCTGGGAAATCGGCAAGGCCTTCGATTTTTCTGCGCCGGTGGGCACGCTGGTGCGCGCGGCCGAAGCGGGCGATATCGGCCACGCGACCATCACGCTGGACGTGGACGGGGTGCGCAAGCAGGCCGCCACCATCGCGCACCTGATCTGGGCCGTCAGCGAAACCATCGCCAACCTGTCCACGCTGTTTGCGCTGGAGGCGGGCGACCTGATCTTCACCGGCACACCGGAAGGCGTGGGCGCCGTGGTGCGCGGGCAGATGCTGGCAGGGCGGGTGGAAGGCTTGCCGGAACTGGCCGTCAAGCTGGTTTGAGCGGGCCCGGCAAATAATATCCGACAAAAATGTAAGGTTTATTGCCGAAATATGCCAGGCAAGTGTGACAAAAGGCTAAACGGGCTGCTATAATTCTCACCTCGTCGGGGCGTAGCGCAGCCTGGTAGCGTACTTGCATGGGGTGCAAGGGGTCGGAAGTTCGAATCTTCTCGCCCCGACCAATAGAATCAACAGCTTAGGCCAGTCTTCGGACTGGCCTTTGTTGTTTTTACAAGTCTGTACCCCAACAAATACCCCAACAAACTTCTTTTAGCGGTCAAACCCCAGTCTCACGATTTTCTGCCGGTGTTGGGGTACAACAGCGACTGGCCTGGATACGGCTTTCTACCCAGGCCAGCACCTCTTCCCGAACCCATGCCGAAGCGTGCCTGGTTATCTTAACCCGCGCCGGGAATTCGCCGCGCTTGGTGTAGGCGTACACGGTGCTGCGCGACAGCCCGCTGATCGCCATCACTTCCGGCAGGCGGATCATTCGTGTGGTGCGGGGCAGGGATGATGGTTTCATGTCTTCCTCCATTGTCTAAGTGCTGCCAGCACTGTCCTCCGATTGCCGCGCAAGTGCGACCCGAAATGGGCCCCGTTTTTGGCGTCGATTCTTCGCCAGCTTCGTCGACAAATAAATCGATGAGAATTTCGAGTCAGTGATGCCGGCGCAATGCCAGGTGGAGGACAATATGCTTTTCGACGCGAAGGGATCGCCCTACGCGCAACTTGGCATCACGCCAGGCGTAGCGCTCGTCACGCGCCCTTAGTCTCCACATTTGTTTTTAGATTG